>JAPLSW010000059.1:53042-78509 GCA_026398435.1 Chlamydiota bacterium
GGATCCAATTCCTTCTAGAGGAGATCCCATGATCCTACCTTTAAAGAGGGACTGTAACTTCCCTAAGATAACATCCCTTTCTCTTACCAAATACAGGGCTACCGGCGAATACTCGCTTACTTGGAACAATTTAGGGAGAACATGTTCAGAATAGAATCTTTGAATCCTTTCGACATAGAAGGATTCTGCTTGTCTCGAAGATGTAGAGACCTCTCTGAGGATTGAATCTTCTAAAGCTTTTAAAAGCTCGGGTATCCCGCCAAGAGAACCTTGTTGGAATTGCATTTTCAGGTTTTGCATGCTCAGTGTTAGCTGACCAAAATTGTCCGAAGTAAATGCGCTCTCGCGCATGAACTTTCCATATTTTTCATCTAGCCCTTGAATTTTGGCACCAATATCCGCTAATGCAGCAGCTCTGTCTGGCTCAGAATAAGCCGAGTATCTGTCAATTTCATCTGAAAATGTTATTATAGAGGATGTAAAAATCCCTACGTAATTTTCCACGTCCCGACGAATAAGCGATTCCACTCCCATAAGCCTCTCTCTCAATCGAGATTGGTATGGCGATGGAAATTCTTCCGCCAAAACTTCCCCTTGAAGTCCACGAAAAATCTTTTGTTTCTCGAGGAATCTATCCATACACTTTTCTGGATTATCCGAATAACTACGAAAGGAATATTCTATAAGTAGGATTGAAAAAAGACCTCCTATCTGGCTTAAAGCTGCATTTAAAGCATCCTTACCATGCTCAATACCTTCCAGTAAAGAAATTGCATATCGCTTGAAATCCTTGTATTCTTTATATGTTCCTGCAATTTCACGAGCAAGATCTGCAGAAAGCCTCTTTTGTGAATAGTGTACTGCCCTCTGTCCATATTTCGGAGTGTTTTCTATTAAAGAGCTTACAATCCACTGTGAAAATAGATCAATTCTTGCAGAGTGAGAAGCCCGTATCTGACTATTTACTTCGGGATCGATTTCCCCTTTTGCCTCTAATTCACTAGCATACGTTTGAAAAAGAGCTTGATTCCTTCTAAGAGAAGCAACCATTTCTTCCACAGTTTCTGGAGGTTGCCCCTCCTCTATTGCAAAACTGGAAATCCAGAATATTCTTCGAATCTCCACTTCTAACCGTTTTCTATCTAGCTCAGGTAAAGAAAAGCAAGCTCTATGATTTCTAATTTTGCTTAAACGATCACAAAATGCTTCCATTCTATTTTGCCACTCAGAATCCCTTTCTCCCTCTACAAGAAAAGCGTCCATTTCAGACATTCTTTCTCTAATTTCATCATCGACAACCGAGCTAAGTTTACTATTAATGCTCTGTAGCCCCCTTTCACTCTCCCTCTCAAAAAACGCATATAGAGCGATTAGCTCAGCTGACTCCTCTATGTCTGCATTCTTTTCTCTTAAAGCCTTATGGATCCTTACAGCCTCAAGAAACTCTTGCTTTAGCTCGATTAAACTCTCTGCGCTATCAAGATCAAAACAATCACTCAGCGCCCTCTTCAGTTGCTTGAGCGGATCAATCAAATATCTTTTAATATCACATCCGATGATAACTAGTTGTTTTTGGATCGATCGCTCCGTCCCTGAAAACCTGACTATGAAATTTTTAGCTTCCCTAAAAAGCTTATCGATATCGAAAGCTTCCGAATCTATAGCCTCCATATATTCCTGGGCAGCACCTAAAGCCTCTGAAAATACGGCTTGGCGTTTTCTTTCCGTAAGGTCCTTCATTCTTTCAATTATTGGGGAGAAAAGAGGAAGAAGGGTAGAAAACTTATCAGAACAGCGCCCCCGTAGATCTTGCACAAATGATATTCCATTTGTATGAAATGAGTAATCTGCGGCCGAATATGCCCTCCCAATATCCCTAGAAATTTGCGTCCATTCATATAGGCGATGCTCAAAAGTATTTGTTAAAGAAAAAAATTGATCAAAGTCCGAAGGAGTAGATAGATCTGATTTTTCTAACTCTGCCACAATAAAAGGAAGTGTTACATAATTCAAAATTCCGTCTAGACGCTTTCTGATCAGCACAAGTGGGTCCTCATGGTAGTCAGCATCAACAGAACCCGTATCATTAGAAGATTTAAGCCATTCCATAGCAGCTGTTAGATCATCAAGTTCTGTCTGGATTTGCGTTAGTTTCTTAAGATTCAGCGGAAGATATAGCAAAGAGGCCAGCTCCTGTTCCTTTAGCATGGCAAAGCTTGGAAGCGCGCAAGCAATCATACCTTGATTTGCGCAATACTCCCCTTTAATCAGCTCCAAAGCCCTCGATACTTCTGCAGCAATTCTACCTGAGTGAATTCCCCGATCGACTTCCCTGGCAAAAACCCCATGCTGAATCGATTTAAGCGGGGAGGAACTTATCGTCCTGTAGGTATGGATAAACTCATGTCCTTCCTGGTACTGCAGATTATTTAGAGCTTCTATTGTGTTACCCGCGGCTATTAGCACTTTAAAAACAACTCTTTCTAAGGGAATTGTTGAAGAGACCGAGCACGAGGAGTGAATCAACTGAGAAATATCTTGGCCCTGCATAGCGATGTAATGGATATCTGAACTGACCTCCCTTTCTTCACGTATGACTCTTTCAGGAATTTTTACTAAAGCACTACTCGCAGATATAAGAGACATAAGCAAACTCCATCAATAATTTAAAACGGAGATTATACGAAATTGCGAGTATAAATGCATCACTATTGAATAGTTAAACAATAAAACATTGTTTTTACATGAAAATTCAATAATATTAAACATATGATATCAATATGCAATTCTATAGTCATGCATTACAGAAAACTTAGCATCTATAAAACACCAAATAAACAAGCCTTCGAAGACATCAAAAAGTCGTTAGAATGATGATATCATTAGAGAACTCAAGCATACATCCCCTCAAGTAGGCAAAAGCCCTCCCCTCATGATTGCAAAAAAACGAAAGTCACAGCTAATTAAAAACAATCTAAAGCATTCATTATAAGCAATATAAATCATTAAAAAACCATAACAAACCAAACGCTGAAGCTTTAAGTTAATTTAAAAATATCGTCATTAAAATATTAATAATTAACACGTTAAGAACTTTCCGTAATTATATATTCCATTCTTAATAATACTAAATATTTAACTATGCTATAATAATATTATATTTTAATACTAATAACAAGGAATCTATATTATGGCGTCTATTTCTAATGCACATCGGATAGCACCTTCTTTTCTAGGAGCCTCTTCTGCTGGCACCCCCCCAGCGAGGATTACTATAGAACTATGCGATCAGAACACCATTAAAGTTTTTGAAATTTTTAAAACTGAATTGGATCCATGTAAATATTATGAAAAGGAGCCCTACATGCAAGCCTGGACCATGGGAATGGCCGCACGCGTATTCATATCTTCTTTGGAAGGTCTAATGGAAAACCCTACTACTAAAGCTTCAGCAACTATTGCAACAGCGCTTTTCAACCCTCTTTTTACCAAAGGACCAGCATTTCAAGCTTATCATTGGACAGAATTGGATGGATTTCTAGATACCTTCTTAAGCGGAGCGGCATGTCTAGAACGCCAAGACTCACCTGGATCAGCTAGTTCATCTCCGTCTACAGTAAGGATCCCTTCACCAGAAGCAGACAGATCATCCGTTACAACTCGTTCCCCTTTAACGACAAGTCCCAATGAGGAAGTTATCGAAGAAGAAATAAGCAGCTCAGATGACGCCCCTCCAGAGGTGCCAGAAGAAGACATCAATGAGTATCCAGATGAATTTGAACCTGAGTTCTCCTTACCAGCCAGAGCACAAAGAACTTAAGGTAGGATTATTTTGAGAGGCTCTATTTCTATAATTCGTTAGGATCTTAAAAAAGAGACAAAGCCTCTCTTAGAATTTCGCCTACTAATCGTTAGAGCCTAGCCCATACCTAAGGTATAGGCTAGGCTCTTGTCATTAATTACAAAATACTGCGGGTCTACATCTTAGAAACACCCAAGAAATCAAACTCAACTAGAGCTATAAAACATTAATTACTAGCCATTTAAATTTTAATATCTTTCCTTATCATTAAACATCGATAAAACACATATTCCCTTAATTTTTCAATAAATATTTAAACAAATCGCCTAGCGACCTTCACAACAAAAAGTCTAGAATTCGATCATAAAGCACTAATAATCATGACATTAAAATCTTTATTACTAAAAAGATAATATCACGTCAAATAAACGCTAAAACGCAATCTTTATTATAATTAAATATTTAATTGATAAAATAATAGCAGAGACCAATTAAACCCAACTAAAACCAAAAACGGACTTATGACAGCTATTACAGGCACAGGCAGAAGTAGCCCCCTTGAAAGCCCTATGGTGATCAGCCCTAGGATCAGCCCTAGCATCCTCGCAAGAGTACGAAGCTATACGGCATTGTCAAGTCCAAGCTCCCTCCCCTCAAGCCCAAGGACTCCCCCCTCGAGCCCTACGATCTCACCGACCATTCTTGCAAGACAAAGCAGCTTTAAAACATTAGTTGCATTAAGTGATTCTCACCATGGCTCAAGCTCTACTGAGAGAAATAGAGCGGCAGAAATCATTAACCGCTTTGCTAATGAAAGGATTTTTCCTTTCATGGTATTGGGAAATGAAGAAATCAGAGTAGACCCAGAGCTCCTAAGAAACCTAGGCATCTTATCAGTTGATCCATGCCCTTCAGCGCTCGCTATTTTACAAAAGAATTTCTCCTCAACTACACCTGATGTAGATAGGCTCTATACTCATGGATCCATTGTCATTGATGAAAACTGGAGTATACCTTTCAATGATGCGCTTATTATAAGAGGAATCCATGATGGTATCGATTTCCAAATAGGGCTTAAAGGAGCCATTCCTACCGAAAAAAACCTTTGGACTACAGATCAAATTGATCCAAGCAAATCAAGGCCTAGAGTATTTGCAAGAGAACTTGCAATGCTTCAACTTGCAGGCTACCAATATCATGTTGTAAGAAATGCTAGCGGAGAAATTCTCGAAACAAGCTTTAAAAAGCCTGAAGGGAAGGACTGCTCTAAAATCACCCTTCAAGAATGTGTTGATATGTTAAAAGGCTTTAAAACAAAAGCTGACGCTGAAAGACTAATCAAGATGTTTGCTGACCCGATCGTACACGAATATAAGCCAGTAGCAAAACCCACCCCTGTATCAGGTGGCGACGGGAGCTAAAAAACACCTAATAATTTTAACAAATTATAGGTGTAGTAATCTCTTCCTGCAGTAAGCAATCCCAGTCAATACAAGGAGACATGTATTCTGGCTCCATATGGCAGGACCAGCCAGGAATGGGAGAAATGAGACGAGCTCCTTTGGCGCTTAGATTTAAAAACTTGGCGTGATCTTCTGTAATTTTTTTCCCTCTAGAAAAAGCGAAGTGTATTTCTTTGTCTCTTTGAAGAGTTGCAAACTTCATAGCATAGGTATTAGTTGTAGAGGGGGTTGTTCTAAAGTGCGCTGACTTACTTAAGAAAAGTTCTAACTTTAGCCCTTTATATGACTCCAGAAAGTATTTATCCCTGTGATCGTAAAGAGTTACGTAATCGATTCCTAGCAGATCTATCCCCTCCCTAAGAACATCTACCCAACCATTTCTATGAAGATAATCATCTTCTAGGAAGTAAATAATAGTATCAGGTGAGAACTTTCGAGAAAGAACATACTCTAACATGAAACAAAAAGAGCCCCCTTCACGGCCCTCACTCATCTGGACTACAGGATATAGATCTTGGTCCAATATGAAATGCCTTTTTTCCATGGGATAAAAGGTGTCGAGAAAAAAAGTGACATTGACACCCGGCTGCCCCTCTATACTAGAGAGGAAATTCTTGTGACATTTCTCACGAGAAAACCCCTTAGGTCTTTTCTTATGAGCGCTGACATCCGAAAAATGGCAGTGCCTTACAAAGATCTCAATGGGGGCTTTATGATCCTTAGATGACAGGACATTTCTTATTGCATCATACAGTTTAGGCAAACGCATCAGAGATCCTAAGATAGTTATTTTTTTTCAGAAGATACAAGGAGGCGGGCTTTGCGGCAGATCGATTTTGCTTCTTCAAAACTCAGTCTTTTTAAAGCGTCATCAAAAGTAAACCAACCCGCTTCTCTAATTTCTTCGATTTGAATAACCACTTCTCCAACGACAATGGCTGGATAGTAGGAAACAGTCTTTTCTATCCAATCTCCCATTCGTCTAAATTGGAAGGTTTCTACAAAAGGAGTATCACAAAGACACGTGTGTACATTCACGCCCGTCTCTTCTTTTAGCTCGCGGCAAGCCGCTGCAAAATCGGTTTCCATTCCCTGTTTGTGCCCTTTAGGAAAGCCCCAGTGGTTCCCATTTTTATGGTAGATAAGAAGAATTTTCCACTCTCCATTTTGCTCAGATAGTGGGATAATTCCGTAGGAAGCGTCTTTGATCATGAATAAGGCCCCAAGATCAAGGTAGAGTTATGCCCGCCAAACCCAAACGAGTTAGATAAAGCCGCTGTCACTTTAAGTGGCGCTGCAACATTTGGTACTAAGTCTAGATCTTTTACAGCATCTTCCGGATCGGTAAGATTGATTGTGGGATGGATCATATTTGTGCGAATTGCCTGAATCGTAGCTACAGCTTCAAGACCTCCTGCAGCTCCAAGGCAGTGACCAATCATCGACTTGGTTGCATTGATCTTTACCTTTGGCAAATGGTCTCCAAAAGCGCCTCTTAAAGCATTAATTTCTGCAAGATCTCCGGCAAGGGTCGATGTCGCATGCGCATTGATGTAGTTAACTTGCGATTTATCAATCCCTGCATCACGCAGAGCCGCCTGAATACAAAGTTTTACCCCTAGCCCATCGGAACGGGGATCTGTCATGTGGCTTGCATCACAAGAGAGTCCTCCGCCGAGATACTCGGCAAGGATCGGTGCTCCTCTTTTCAATGCATGCTCAAGACTTTCTAAAACGAGGACGCCAGCTCCTTCTCCCATAACAAAGCCATCTCGGTTTTTGTCCCAGGGTCTTGAGGCTTTTGCAGGATCATCGTTTCTTTCAGACAGAGCTTTGCAAGCAACAAAACCTGCAAGACCAATAGGAAGAACAGCAGCTTCCGATCCACCGCAGAGCATAAGATCTGCATCCCCATTACGAATATGCTGGGCTGCAGATATGATACAGTTATTGGCGGTGGCACATGCTGTAGAAATTGAGTAATTTGGTCCCATGAAACCGATATCGATTGCAAGGAGAGCTCCCGCCATATTGGTAATGATAAAGGGAACAAAGAAAGGGGTCAGTCTCTTAAAACCCTTAGTAACTAGAGTTTCTACACCATCAGCATAAACTTGCATCCCCCCCATACCGGAACCAACAAGAACACCGGCTCGTGTCTTATCTAGAGCTTCAAGAGCTTCACCTGTAAGCCCACTCATCTCTAAAGCTTTTTTACCCGCAACCATACCATAACGGACAAAAGGATCTACTCTCCGAGCTTGTTTTTTATCGATGTAAGAGCCCGTGTCAAAATTGCGTATCTCCCCTGCAAAACGGGTAGGAAAATCTGCACAAGGAAAGCCCTCTATCGGGACTATACCGCTCGTACCGGATAACAACTTATTGTAGAACTCCTCGACATCAGTTCCGAAGCAGGAAGCGATACCCATACCTGTAATAACAACGCGCTTTTTACTCATTGGTCCCTCAATAAAATGAGGGCAAGAATACGAAATATAGAATATTTTCGCAAGTCCCTTTCCAGGGGGGCTGTCAAATGGATTTTAGAATGATACGCTTCTTTCAGATCCGGCGTAACTGCCAGTTCGAGAAGAGGATACATCTATAGAAAGGTCTACAATGTCCCCCTCTCTCCAGAGCTCTTCAAGCTGATATTTCTCTCTTACTGCAGGAATAAAAAGATGTATCATAACATTTATATAATCCAAAACGATCCAATCACCCACCCGAAACCCTTCCTGATGACAAGGGGTAATTCCGACCTCTTGTAAACTTTTTACTACAGCAGAAGCTATGGCGACCACATGCTTATCTACGCTACCTTCAGCGATAATCACGTAATCTGTAAGGGAAGAGCAACACCTTACATCAAGAGCTAAGATGTTCATTCCTTTCTTATCAAAAATTGCTTGAGCGATGGTATTCAATATAAAATGATCGTTTTTTTGCATAAGCCTCTCATTCATAAAGTTTGTTTTGATGAATATATTCGAGAACATGGGATGGAATCAGATGCCCGCAGTACTCTCTTCTTTTCAATCTTCCACGAAGAAGTGTACTACTGATATCAAGTATAGGAATCTCTGTAAGACCTTTATTTAACCTATCAAGGCTCAAGGAAGATAGCCCCTTAGAGTTGACAGGAGTTAAATTTCTAGAACCAATTAATGGCGGAGCTAGCTCTAGGAGCTCTTCGACATCCTTCCAAGAAGCAATCCCTTCGAGACTATCGTCTCCTAAAATAAGACGTATCTCTAGGTCTTGAGCCTCTGACTTATAATGATTTTTAAGATATTTGATCGTATCAATCGTAAAGGATGGCTCTTTTGTTTGTAGTTCATAATCACAGAAAGAAAAAAAGGGAATCGGCTTTATCGCCAATTTAACCATTTCCTGCCTATGAAGTGCGCTTACAGAGGGATGTTTTTCTGTTTTAAATGGAGATACAAAAGCTGGACAAAATAAGATTTGGCTAAGCTTATGCTTTTCCATAAGAGAGAGTGCTAGGTGGATGTGACCGCAGTGAACCGGGTCAAAACTTCCCCCGAAAAAACCAATCGACTTTTTGTGCATCAATTAAATTTTTGGCCAATTATGCTCTTGTGAAATCTTTTGCAACTTCCGATCGGGATTTACCACAACAGCCTGCCCTGCAGACTCTAAGAAGGGAAGATCCCATACGCTATCGGAGTATGCTACTACATTCCTCTTGGTAAGGCCCAGTTTTCGGATAATTTTCCTCACCTGGCTCGCTTTATCCCTACCGTTGAGTATATGCGCAATGTGGCATAACCTTCCGTCTTTGTCAACTTCATATTCTGTGGCCTTCCATTCACTGACATTTAAACGCTCGGCAATAACTTTTACTAGGAAGCCTGGAGAGGTTGATAGAATCATGGTATAAAACCCTAGATGCTGAGCTCTTCTCAGCTCAGACAAGGCAGGATAATAGAGATCTTCTGAAAGCCATCCATCTACAAAAGCTTTTACATGACTTGCAATAAGGGATAAAGACATCCCCTTTAGAAGTGTTTTGAAAGTCTTCTCATGAAGTTGTGTCAGGGAAAGACCTAAAAAACGATGCTGGATATAGTAAACACAGGATTTTATCACATAAAAAAGTGATAAAACCTTGTGTTTATAGAGATATAGACAAAATTGAAAGCTACTATTGCTTTTTATAAGGGTACGATCTAGATCGAAAACTGCAATCTGCAAAATTCCTATCCTTCGATTTCGGCCACTTTCTCTTCGATTTCTTCAATTGTAGAATTGATTTTTTCAAGAGCCGCCTTTTCCGCTTCAATAAGCTCTCTATACATCATCGCTTTTTCAAAATCGAAACCTGATCCCCCAAGAACTTTTCTATAAATCTCAATCTGAGACTTAATTTCTAGGCGACGTTTCTTTCGTTCTGCAAGGAGTGCTACGAGCTCGTTTAGTTTTTCTTTGTCTGAATCAGATAGAGATAGAAGATTTTCACTCTTTTTCTCATCGATGACATCTTTTAACTGTTTGAAACTACGATCAAAAAGCATTTTATCAGCTTTGCTGATATTGAGCTGAGAATATTCCTCAACTAAACTATCTCGTTTTTCGAGCATCGCTTCAAATGATGTAGAGTCTGCAGAAGTAAGAAGTGCCTCAAGAGAGCTACGGAAATCTGTGATTTTCTGCTTCTTCAGGTTTTCCACTTCTTTTTCTTTGTTCTCTCTCTCAATTTGCTCATTTTTCTGCTTATCCCAAACAGGCTTTCTTGCATTAAAGAGTTCATCTTTAAGCATTTTTTGCTCAGGGTAGCTTAGATCAATTGTCTTCATATAGGAGAGAACTTCTTCAAATTTAACAGTAGCATCATTGATTGTAGGAAATTCCTTGCAATACTCTTCGAAGGCCTTGATTTTCTCAAGAACTTGCTCTACGTTCTGACGAAGCTGCTGTCTTTTCTGAGAAAATTCTTTTTTTCTCTCTTTATCAAGAACCTTAAGTTTATCCCAACACTCGCTAAGTTTTAGGCGCGTCTCTGTAAAGGACTGCGCATTAAGGGTCATATCCTTAGCTATTGTCTGGAGAGCTTTGATCTCTTCTCTTAACTGATGGAGAGGAGGAAGGGATTCCGACTCAGAGACGAAATATTTTTTTACAAAAGAAGAAACATCTGTAGTGAAAAGCTCTGAAATCTGCTTAATCATCAACTTTCGTTTAGGAAAGACGCTATCGCCGGCAGAAGAAAGCTTTTCAAAAAGCTTATTCTTATTTTTTATGCGCATTTCAGTACGTATGACTTCTTTACGCAGAGAATTAATCTTTGAGGCAAATGCATTAAGAAGCTGAAGATTGCGCTGCATTTCTTGATACTGCTCTACATTTAAAAGCATTGTAGAACAATTTGAAGGGATCTGCAGAGTCACCACTTGAGCCTTAAGAGCATCATATCCTTCTAAATCGTTGGCAAGAGCTTGGATCGCAAGGTCGATTTGCTCATAAGCAAAAGCTGACTGCTCATCTAAAATTTCTTTAAGCCTTCGAGCCTCAGTAGAAAGATCAACATATTCTTGCCATAGATCTCCCCTGATTTTCGCCGACATTTGTTCTTTAAATAAAGGAAGGCAATACCTTCTAGCATCCCAGAAATCTCGGAAGCGGGGTGCCATTGGATTTACTAGGCTGTTTTTCATGAATTCCATCGAGGAGCGAACCTTTTCCTCAGCACTGGCTTTTCCTTCCATTTCCTTAAGAAACTCAGCAAAAGCGGCAGATGGCTCTCTATGGACACTTTTAACTTGAGGAAGAGATTCTTCCTCACCACTTGGCAAGGTTGTATCTAATGGTAAATCTAGCGGCTCAGAGAGAACTTCGTTTTCGTTTTCCACATTTTCCTTGGGGTATTCCTGGTCAGCATTATTCTGCAGCGTAGAAACCTCGACCTTGGCAAGGGGCGATTAACGGCTAGCATTCAGGGCTGCGTCAAATAAAAGACAATTTAATTGAGACGATTGTAAATAAACCACTTTTAAATGCAAAGCAAAATCCCTTAAAAAAAGCTAGAACCCTGTCTCATAGTCCTGGCTGATCATTTCAGAGGCCTTCTCAAAAGAATTTGCCTCCATATCAAGCCATCTGAATAAGGGCTCCTTCCGAAACCAAGTAAACTGCCTTTTCGCATATCTTCTCGAGGCTTGCTTAAAAGCTGTTAGAAATTTTTGCCACTCCCCTTCTGACTGGGAAGATGTTAAAAAATCGAGACATTGGCGATAGCCAATTGCCTGTGAGGCAGTTGTATTTTTGCTAAGGCCTCTTTTTTCAAGCTCTTTGACCTCTTCTAGAAGACCGCTTGCTATCATATGCTCACATCTTTTTTCAATAATTGGATAAAGATGATCTTTTGACTTATATAAAAACCAACACCTGAAGTCGTAAGATTGCATCTCCTCTGAGGTCTGCTTAGAAAAATGAGATACTTTCCTATCAGTAACGGTAATAATCTCTAAAGCCCTAACAATCTTTTGTTTATCATTTGCTGTAATCGTAAGAGCATAGTCAGGATCTATTTTTTTAAGTTTTTCATATAGAGCTTCCGATCCCTTTTCTTGCATCTCTAGCTCAAATCTTGCGCGAACATCCGAAATCGATGGGGGACCATTTGGGGGACCATATATAAGAGCCCTTAGATAAAATCCAGTTCCTCCCACAACTATAGGAACGGCTCCTAAAGCTAAAACCTGCTGTATAACCTTGTGAGCTTCAAAATAAAAATCGACAACATTAAATGTCTCTGAAATATCTTTTATATCGATAAGGTAATGAGGAACGGACTCTCTATCTACAGCTAAAAGCTTGGCGGTTCCTATATCCATCCCCCTATAGACCTGCATGGAATCAGCAGAGATGATCTCACCTCCTAAAGCGTGAGCTATGAGCAAAGAGAGCTTCGTCTTTCCAACAGCCGTAGGACCTGAAAGGACAATAACTCTTGGTTTTTTCTCCTTACTAGGAATTTTTTTCTTTTCAGGCAAAGTAAACTGGCTAGAGAAGCTCTGCAACTCTTTGTCTTCTATCGTAGATCCAGCGTACACAATACCTCACAAGATAATAACGTTAAAATGCGCAGCTATTTGTTAATTTACACTAAATAAAAAATAGCCTTGAAATGAAATTATAAGGAATTGGTTTTTTAATGGAACAAAAAAAATCCTCTCAGCAAACGCTTATTTGCTTAGAGGATATTAGAAAATGGGTTCAGAAAGCTAATTAATGAACGAGCTCTAAACGAACGCGGCGGCCAAATCTAGCACCGATTGTCATGGCAATCGTTCGAAGTGATTTAATAGTTTTCCCTTGTCTTCCAACGACTTTGGCAACATCTTCACTGGAAACTCTTACTTCGATAATGGTCCCTTGCTGCCCGTCAATAATCTGCACATCAACTGCATCGGGCTGGTCTACTAAGTTTTTAATTAGGTAAGCGATAAACTCTTTCATCTTTTTAACTATGCTCTTGAATGTGTAAGTGTTAGAAAATTCAAATATCTAAAGGCAATCTCAGAAGCCTTAAGAAATAAACTCAGGACAGTTTCCCTGATTTGAAAAATTAATGCAATACATGTGTCATGCTAAAATAATTTATACGCCACTCCTAAACCACATAATATTTTCTAGAAGTGGCAATTCTTCCCCATGTAAGCTTAAGCAAGATGCGTTTGCATATCGCTATAAGCTTTAGATCCGGCTTCTGCAGCAACGCGTAAGGACTCCGCTAAAGTCGGCTCTCTATGAGCTATTATTTCATCGTGATTCATAACGCGATGAACCTCTACTAAATGTTTATCATCACCTGTTTCAATGAAAGGAGTACCTCTGGATTCATCGAAATGAACCCTACCTGTGCTTACAATTTTCGCCATAAATTCAGCGCCTGAGTACTTATACGTGGCTACTTGGGAACTTGTTCCATATATACCTGCTGCAGCATCTCCATTAGTACAAACCCTCTTCTCTAATTTTCCAAGACCGTCGGGACAGCTCTCAGCTTGCTCAATCATATTACCTGTATGAGGTGTTCCATGGTAAAGAATCGCTCCGGCTGTACCTTTCGTCTTTTCACGGAGAGCCTCAACCCCTGCTGTGAGCTCTTCTGCTCTTGGATGACTCCAAACAATTTCTGTTTGAGGGTCTGGCATCGTACATTGCTGCCTTACTTGATTAAATGCGTCAAATGCAGCATGCGAAGCAGCTATTACAGGAAGAGCTGCTCGAACTATTGAACTTTGGGTAGATGTACGTGAAAATCTCCCAAATGCCGTATCTGCAGCATTATGAATGATACTACTAAGTAATAATCGAACAGCCATAATACAGCCTATGTTAATAATTAATATTTCTTATCAAATATAATTATAACTTTACTGTAATTAGCCTAGATTAAGATTTATTTTATTTAAAAAATAGCGTAAATAACATGAATAAATAGAATTAATTACGCATTACTTAGCTTAAATGCTTTTTAATGAGTGAGATACGCCATGTAAGATACTTAATTCGAATTGACCACCTAAATGTTTTATATAAAAAGACTTAGGAGACAACAGCCATAATAAGCTTGAAAAAGAGGAGGCATTCTATGTGGACATATATGAAAATGCACTGACATGAAAGGGAGACTAAGACTTGATCACATGCTAAGAGCCCTATTTAAAGAGAAATCTATCCTTAGAGGAATTAGGATGAGAAAGATGCTTTGAGCCTAAAAGGCTCAAAGCATGAGCCATTTTTAAGCTACACTTCGGAATCCCGTTGAAGCAAAGCTAGGTACTTTCCTCAGGACCGCCCCAGATTGAAGGCTAGCAATTCTTCGTAAAACATCTTGAGACGACGAATGCAGGAAGGTCGCTCTGAAAGAGGGGTGCAGTTCCGCTTGGATCCCCTCTATCTTTAAACGATTATTTGACTGCCTGGCAACACTTAAAAGATCATGGATTTTCACCCAGGCAATCTGTGTTTTTGCAACAGCTTTCCTTGGCTGAAGGAACCTCTCGGCCGTAATACTAGGATCTTCTACATGAATAAAATAGGTCTTATAAGCCCCTCCTATTCTATCACTTTCATTTAAATGAGGAAGAATATCCTCTTGCCTGCCTAGAAATCCACCTGTCACTTCCTCACATTTACGGGCAGCAGTATGCATTGGAGGCTCTCCTTCCATAGATTCCCCTCCAAAATAACTCCAGTTGCCTCCCTCCCTATTTCTTCCTATAAGGATTTCAACTTCCCTCAGGTGAAATCTATAAAGAATGACTCCGGCTCCATGGCTAAATCTTTGCGCTGTTGAAGCTACTGAAGCCATATCCGGAGACCCCTCAATTTCTTCATCCTCTTCAGCTATTTGGGGCAACTCAGTGGCTGTTTGTGACAACCTTTCTGCTCGCCTTGAAGCTACACGACACAAAGCGGTTGACGAAGCAAGCACATAAGGTGGGGCTGGTTGCAAAAGATTCCTTTCTGGAGTAGACTCAGCAGCAACAGGCGATGCGGCTTGAGCCGGCACGTGTCTCTCATTCTGGGTTGTATCTGCTACAGCAAGCTCTTGCGCAGAGGCCGTATCCGGCAAAGACCCCGCTTGGTCATCTGAGTCTGTATTAATTAAAGCTAAAGCTGCAGCAAGCGAACGGCTACCAACAGGTACAGATTCCTCTTCCTCATCTGAGTCTGTGAGAATTGCAGCCAAACGAGCTTCAGCAGCGGATGCCACAGGTGCTACTTGAGGTCTTGCTATAACAGGACGATTTTCAGCAGGTGTAGATGTAGGGGATCGTAGAGCCGGAAGATTTCGCGAAGCAAAGTATCTTAGAGCACACGAAATAACAAGATTAACCACAGGAATCAGGAGACCTATCCCTGATATGAAGTGGCACACCCTATCTGCCGGAGAAAAGGGGATAAGGGTAATAGTGCGAGCAGAATTATAGATGTTTGTTGTGCTCTCTGGTGAAAATGCCATCTTCAAGTTTGCAACTCCATCAAGATACGGAGAAAAAAAATCATTCCTTTGCAGATTAATATAATTATTTATGGCCATAACAAGCTCCTTTGCGTGTTAAATTTACTCTCACATCTACTGCAAGAGATTTTTTTACTTTGTTGAAACTCTAAGAATTCCAGACGTCGCGGCAGATGTTATAAGGAACCGTTACATTCTAAACAAGACGTGATTGGTCTAAAGACACGAAGCTTTTTGCAGCAGCTACTTCTGATCTATGTAAGCCAGTTGAGAGATCCTTAGATCGATGATTTTTTCAGGAAGAGAGACTCTATCTGAGGGATCACCGGCTTGCAACTTTTGCATATCTTGCTCAAGCAGATTTTTTCTCAGTTCTAGATAGTTGCCAAGCTCTTGTGGATACTCTTTTACACTGAGTCTTAAGTAATGGGTCGAAATGATCGGTTCAGAAGAAAAAAATATTTCGTTATCCACAATGACCACAAGCTCTCGCCGTCCAAGGCTTTCTTCAAAAGCCTTGGAGACATCGATTCTTTTTATACGAAAGAGATCTCTTGCCAGTGGTTGCAATCGTGAGAGCAAATCAAATGCAAGGTCAACAGCCGGTCCTTTAAGAGGCTGATTCCATGCAGCAATGGGCAGATGGGGAATAGGAGTCCTTTGACCAAAAGGAGCTAGCCCTAAATAGATCTCGGGTAAATTTTTTGGCGGAAAGAAAGGGTACATCGGTATGAGATACCCTTCCTTATCTAGAGCGATGTTCTCATAGTCATACAGCCAAGCAAGGGGCTGTCTTACCGTATAGTCTATGTAAACTGTAGAGGGCTTAATAATTTCAACATGAGCCTCTTGCACAAGAGGTGAAGCAAGAAGAGCTCTTTCTGCTTTTTTACGATCAAAGTGGGAGATGAGGTGGGGGTAGTCTTTGGAAAGGCCTATCAGCTCCTCTAAATATTCGGAGCGAAGAGCTTCCTTTTGTGGCCCGGTTTGTATCAGTGAGGTGATTTTTAACAGCTTGCTTTGAGCTGCAGCTTTATTACCATGTAGGAAGTAGTTAAAAAGAGCATGCCCAGATCCTGAGATAATAAGCGTTGAGCCAACAATCCAGGAAAGAGCGGATATGAGAGAGAGTCTTTGTGAATTATTTCTCATTAAAGACCCATGCGCTCAATTACATAGGGTCCGTACTTGGTTATGTCACCGGCTCCCATAGTCACAACAACATCTTTTTCCTGTAAAAACCCTGATAAAAATTCTACAAGGGCGTCTTTACGGAGGTAATATACCCCTTCTTTTTTAACATCCGAAACTCTTGCAAAAACTGCCTGCGTATCAATCCCTTCAAGAGGAGATTCTCCAGCAGCATAGATATCAGTGAGAACTACGATATCAGAGCTGCTAAGGGCTGATGCAAATTCTTCCATGCAGTCACGAGTCCTTGTATACCTATGAGGTTGAAATACGGTCACGAGGCGATTTTCCGGGTGGCTCTGTTTAAAAGCTGTAAGTGTGGCTAGAATTTCGGTGGGATGGTGTCCGTAGTCATCGTAAAAAGAAATTTGCCTAGCTTCACCTATTTTATCTGCACGTCTTCCGACCCCTTGAAAAGAACTAAAAGCCACTCTTACTTCTTGCTCGGATGCTCCGAGCTGAAGGCTTAAGACAAATACAGCGCAGGCATTCAAAGCGTTGTGCTTTCCGATAAGGGGGAGTTGCACATCTTTATACTCTTTTCCCCTGAAACAAAAAGAAAATCGAGTGTTAAAACCATCTTGCATAAATTCAGTAAGATGCGCATCTGCATCAGAAGAAAAGCCGTAGCTTATCCCCTGCAGCGAGAGTCTAGATAGTCTTTCATCATCTTTGCAAAAAAGAAGATGCTCTTTAGAGAGCACGTTATCTGCAAATTTCTTAAATCCCTCAATGAGGGCCTCTTCGGTCATCCAGTGATTGAGGTGATCGAGATCAATATTGGTAATGATTGCTCCAAAACCGCTATAGGCTAGAAATGAGCCATCACTCTCATCCGCTTCTGCCACAAAATAAGGGCCTGTGCCAGCACCAGAATTTGTAGAAAAACCCTTGATTACTCCACCTATTGCATAAGAGGGATCCCATCCAATAGATTTTAAGACATGCGCAAGAAGTGAGGATGTTGTCGTCTTTCCATGCGTTCCTGTAACAAGAAGGGGCTTTGTATCTTTCATTAACTGCGCTAAAAGCTCTGATCTATGAAGGAGAGGCAGGCCGAGAGATTTGGCTGCGAGGTACTCGGGATTATCTTCTTTGATATCTGTGCTATATACAACATGGCAGCCGGGTCTCACCTGAGAAAAGCACTGCTTTTCAAAAATTTTAGCCCCGAGCTTTTCAAGCCCCTTGGTGATTTTTGAAGAGGCATTATCGCTACCCTGCACTGTTTTACCTTGCTGGAGCAAGATACGAGCAAGAGCGCTCATGCCGATCCCACCAATTCCAATAAAATGATATATTTCGGTCACAATATCCTCCCTTACTTAAATTAAAAACTCACAGACTATAGTAAACAGACTTTCCTTGTGAGCTACCTTCTTAAATTCCTTTAAAGCCTGTTTCATAGAATGAAGCTTAAGAGGCTCTGCTATTTTTTTCACAGCTTCAAATAACGAGTCCTTATGTAAACTCCCTTCAACCAAACAAAGAGCGGCGCTTAAATTTTGCAGCTCAAGAGCATTGAGCTTTTGATGATCTTCTGCAGCCCTTGGAAAAGGGATCAAAATAGAAGGTATCTCAAATCGAACAAGCTCTGCAATGGTTACAGCGCCGGCTCTACAAATTGCCATATCAGAGGCACTCCACGCATAAATCATTTTCTCTTCAAAGGGTTTTACACATGCAGGGATGCCAAGAGACTTATACACTTTAGCATACTCATTAAAAGGAGCATTGCTACCAGTAAAATGGATCACTTGGATTTTTAAACCCTCGTAAGAGGCTATCTTTGCGACCTCGACAACTGAGCTATTGATAGAATGAGCTCCTTGAGAGCCTCCAAATACCAGAATCGTCGGGAGATCACTTGTTAGACCGAAGTAGGCTAGAGCCTCTTGCTTGGTGCTTATAATATCTTCTTTTTTTTGCCAAAAAGGAACAGCCACCTGGCGTGCTTTTCCTTTAAGATGGGATCCCGCTTTAGAAAACTGGACAGCTGAAACTAAAGCAAAACGGGAAAAAAAGCGATTAACTCTTCCTGGCCAAGCATTGGATTCAAAAAGGATAAACGGTGTCTTCCGCAGGGCCCCAGCAAGCAGTACTGGGGCTGAATGAAAACTACCAAAACCGACGATTAAATCTGGCTTAAACTGATGAATGACCTTCCATGATTGGACAAGTCCCTTAAAGAGAGAAATTCCAACGGCTATCTGCCTAAAAAAAGGTCCTCGGCTAAGTGTCGAGGAAGATACGGCTTTATAAGAAAAAAGGTCTTTTTGGAAATATTTATTCGTATCGAGTTTAGCTCCCGCAAAAAGAACCTCATACCCCTTTTCTTGAAGCTCAAGGGCGAGCGCCTGTGCGGGGAACATATGCCCACCGGTTCCTCCGGCGGCGATGAGTACTTTCTTTTTAGACATAAGTAGAGCGCAAATTTTGTTTATTGATGTTAAAGAGGATACTCATAGCCATAAAATTCACAAGAAGAGACGATCCTCCCTGGCTAAAGAAAGGTAAATTAGTCCCCTTACTCGGAAGAAGTCCGGATACCACTCCCATATTCAAAAAGGCTTGGAAACAAAGTAAAAATACAAGGATTGCTGCCCCATAAAATCCTTCCATATCTTTTGCCGCAAGTGCAATAGAAAATCCAATAAAACCAATAGCAATATAGAGAAAAATCAAAGTAAGCATCCCGACAAACCCAAATTCCTCAGCAAATATTGCTGCGATATAATCGCTTCTTGCTTCAGGAAGGTAATTCATTTTCTGTACACTTTCTCCAAAACCCTTTCCTATAAGCTTACCTGATCCAGCAGCAATTTTAGCTTGATAAGGCTGGTGACCTTTCCCTTGGAGATCAAGTTCCGGATGTAGATATATTCTTATCCTATCGGGCACATGGCTCATTTGAGAGGCAGCGATAGTTCCGACAGTTACCAGAAAAAAAAGAGGAAGAGCCCAATAGGTCCATCTAAGC
The DNA here is from genome assembly GCA_026398435.1 of Chlamydiota bacterium. Classification (GTDB taxonomy): domain Bacteria; phylum Chlamydiota; class Chlamydiia; order Chlamydiales; family Rhabdochlamydiaceae; genus VGMB01. The sequence continues at coordinate 72,479 of JAPLSW010000059.1, forward strand.
CTTGTTAAAATAAACAAAGCGATCAAAGCAGACAGAACAATTGCCACAGTCCCATTATCTGGCTCAACAAGGATAAGTCCGAGAGGGACGCAAAGCTTGCTCATAAGCCACAAAAACTCTTTTAAGGTAAAGGACCTTGGCAAAGATGTTGCTTTATGGATGTAATACATCGGTATGAGAAATTTTACAAATTCTGAAGGTTGGAAGGAGTTACCAAAAATATTTAGCCACCGATGAGCTCCATTGATCTGCAAACCAATACCCGGCACGAAGACTAAAATAAGAAGGACTGTAAAAAAGCCAAGCAGAGGCCCACTTAACTTAAGCAAGTTCTGGTACCCAAGGCTCCACACAAAATAGGCAAAAGCCCCACCGACTATTGCGTAGAGAATCTGCTTGATCAGAGCATGGTGGATATCTTTAGGAAGAGAGCGGTCGAGAACCTCGGCCGCTGTCGTATTAAAGACCATCAAAAGGCCCATAGCGAAGATCAGCGATACAGCGATAAGAAGACAAAGGCCTTTTTTATTCATCGAATACGGATTTGGTCGCCGGGCTTAAGCTTTCGTGCCTTTGCTTCATCCATATTATTAAGTTTTAGAAGCTCTTCGACTTTGATGTGATTTTTCACAGCAATTGTCCAAGGGTTATCCCCTGATTTAACAACATAATATTTAAGAGCGCTGTCTGTTGTGGAAACCGGCGTTTGATTCTTAATAGCAGATGGACCAGCAAGAAGCTTACTCGGTATTCTTAAAACCTGTCCGATTTTAAGATTTGTAGAAGAAAGTTTATTGACCTTCATGATCTCTTGTACTGAACACTGATGCCCTCTTGCAATTTTTTCAAGAACATCCCCTTTTTTTACTTTTACTTCTACAAAAGTCGCAAAGGGAGCTGAAACAACGCTCACATCTTGTGTTGCTACTTGCTCAGTGGCTTTGGTAAGAGCGTTGAGATCATCAACAAAATTCTCTGTTGGAGTAGCGGCAGCCACTACCTGCTGATTTTCTGCGGCCACTGGTGTCTCGGCAACGAGTGTCACAGGAGCTGGTTGAAGGGGATTTTGCTTAGAATATTGGCTAAGCACTTGATCCACTTCATCACCCATAACAGTTTTAACATCCGACCTGAGGCTGGTGTCTAGGCTGTGGTGAGAAAGGCTTTCCGGGGCCATAACGAGGGTTTCAGATGGACTCGGATTTTTTAGGGCACTGACAAATAGGATAATCAAAAGACCTGCATTGATCAATGCCGCAACAATAATTGTATCTCTGCGGCTCATAAATTTTTACTCCTCTCTTCTAACTTGTTTACACATTTTTGAAACTCTTCTCCACGGTGCGCATAGTCGCGAAACATATCTAAACTAGAACATCCGGGTGATAGTAAAACTACGTCTCCAGCTAAGGCGCTGCTGGCGGCTAAATCTATAGCCTGAGATAGAGAACCAACACTGGTTACTTTAAAAAATGGACCTAATTCTTTACGGATTTTCTCCGCTGCCTGTCCTAAGACAAACACTTCCTTAACCTTATTATGGAAGGGCTCCTTCCAAGCAAGATAGGAAGATCCCTTATCAACTCCCCCAGCAATTAGGAATACCGGGCCCTTCATTGCAGCAACTGCTTGGAGGGTCGCATCGATATTGGTTCCCTTGCTATCATCATAATAGGCTACACCGTCAATTAACCCAACAAACTCTATTCTATGCGCTGGTTTTTTAAAGGTGACAAGAGCCTGGCAAAATTGCTCTTTTGTAACCCCTAGAGTCTTACAAAGAGCCCAAGCAGCAAGAGCGTTTAAGCTATCATGCTTGAAGGAGGAATCAAATTCCTTAGGAAAGAAAAATTCAACACTCTCGGATTCCTTAACCACATGGCCATCTGTCCAGAAATTAGAGGATAAATCCTCACCAAAAGTGGTAAAATGATCGGATATTAGGTGACCAAAGTCTTTGGCTGCCTGGCTAAATACAAAGAACGGAGCTGCCGTCTTTAGACACCCTTGCAGCCTACATTTGGCAGCTGCATATTGGTCCATAGAGTCGTATCTATCTAAATGATCCGGAGTGATATTGAGTAAAACCGCTGCATCAAATACTCTGGTTGTCATAGTCTCTAGTTGGTAAGAGCTAAGCTCTGCTACGATAATTTCTCCAGGCTCAAGGAGCTGGAGAAATTTAGACAGCGCGCTGCCAATGTTACCAAGTGCCCGAGCTTTGTATCCACTGCTGTTTAATACATGTTCTATCAGCAAGGTGACAGTTGTTTTGCCATTAGTTCCAGTTATTGCTACTGCCCGATGTTCTTTGAGCTGGCGGAAAGCCAGCTCCGCTTCCCCAATCACTGGTATATTGCAACGCCTTGCTTGCTCAATCATCGGATGGGTTGAAGGAATACCCGGCGAGATAACGATTTCATCAAAAGAAGAAATATCTATGGGCTCTTTATCGCTAAAAACAAATACCCCGCGCCCCTCTAAACTCTGAATTTCCTGTAAAGAGGCTAAAGCCTCGGCATTTGTATCGACACCGATTACCGTAGATCCCCTAGCAAGAAGTAGCTCAGCTGATGCCCTGCCACTGACTCCCATTCCTATAACTAATAATTTTTTTGTCATTGTGTTCGCTTACTGAAATTTTAATGATGCAATGCCAATCATAGCTAATAACAAACTCACAATCCAAAATCTGAGGACCACTTTAGTTTCTGGCCACCCCTTATATTCAAAGTGGTGATGGAGTGGAGAACAAAGGAATATCCTCTTTTTATTTCTCAGCTTATAGCTTGCTACCTGCAGTATTACCGAAAGAGCTTCTGCCACAAATATACCACCTACTAGGGCTAGCAAAAACTCCCTACGCAAAAGTACAGCGCTCACACCGAGAACTCCACCTAAGGCAAGTGATCCAGTATCCCCCATAAACACTTGCGCTGGATAGCCATTGAACCATAGAAAACCCATACAAGCGCCGGTCAGGGAAAATAAATAAATCGCAATCTCCCCACTACCTTCGATATACAGGACATTTAAATAACGGGAAAGCTCGATATTATTAGAAACGAATGCAAACAGGCCCAGCACCATAGAAACCATGATAAGACACCCCGCCGCAAGGCCATCGAGCCCATCGGTTAAATTAACTGCATTAGACGTTCCCGTGATGACAAAGACGGTAAACACAAAGGCTACAATAATTCCTGCACCACTGAGTACAAAAACAGGATCCTTATAAAAAGGGATATAATATTGTGTGCTATATTCCTTTGTTGTCAGGGTCATAGCTACAAATTCAGTTTTAGATCCGTCTTTATCAATTCTCTGGATCTCTTGCTTTGCCATCGGAGGGCTGAGCCAGCGCCCCTCTTCAAAGGATTTTGTAACAGTTGGCCACAAAAGATAAACAGCGATTAACACCCCAAGAAGGCTTTGAAAAAAAAGTTTTTTTCTGCCGGAAAGCCCCTTAGAATTCTTGTACTTAAGCTTAAGAAAATCATCGTATCCACCCATCCAGCCTAGCCACAAAGTGGTAATGAGAAGCAGTACGGTAAAAGAAGAGTGAAGATCCATCCACAATAATAAAGAAACGACCATGGCGCTTAAAATCAGAATTCCTCCCATCGTAGGAGTGTCTTTCTTCTTTTCATGGAGTTGAGCAAGCACTGGACACTCTTGCTGGGAGCGTATCGACTGGCCGATCTTGAGCTCATAAAGTTTCTTTATAAAAAAAGGACCGAGAAGAACGGTAAACAATAGACTCGTCAGAGCCGCGAGGATCATTCTCGTTGATGAAAAATAAAAAGCGGCGGGTATCTTGACCCCATGAAAATTAAGAAATTCAATGAGCAATAGCAGCACGGCAAACGACTTCCTGGATCTGGTTGGGTATATCCGCATCTTACATACCGAGACCTAAAAACACAAACCTAATTCGCAAGAACTAGAAATTGTATAGGGAGATGTTAAGGCGTCACATTGGCAGGTAAATGCAAAAATAATCAGTTTTTTTTCTTGGGAGCTTTAGATTTCACAGGGCGCTCGGATTTTGAAGGAGTTTTCTTTAATGACTCTTGTATGATTTCAACTTCTTCTAGACTTAACTGAGTAACTTTTGCAACTACTGATAAAGGAAGTTTCTCTTGAAGCATGTATTCGACTATCTCTTTTTGGGACTTACCTTTCGCTATAGCCAGACCTATCGCCCTACCTTCTGCTCTACCTTCTGCTCTACCTTCTGCCATACCTTCATTAAATTTTTGCCCTAAAGAAGATAAGTAATCGTTCATTCGCTTTTCAGACTCTTCATAGGCGAGCAATTCTTGAGCATTCCAAGAAAAGCGATCGAGTACCCTATAGGCCTTTTCTATGATAACATCTTTACCTATGATCTTATCTAATTCCTCAGAAGATGTTTCTTTAGCATGCTTAAAAAAGTAGCACCATTTATCTTCCATAGTAAAGAGCTCAGTAATCTTTTTTGTAAATTTAGGAAGCTCTATGAAGGTAAAGGAAAAATTCTTTAGATCTGGGTTCTCCGAGTCTAAAATAACATGATCCGATTTACACCTTTTTTTATTAGGAAACATGACAAAATTTGCGATGGCTATAAAAACGACCTCTTTAATGTCTGGGTATTTGTCTGTTTGGGAGCAGTACGCTCCAGATGCATAGATCTGCGCATTTTTTTCAAAATCCATTATTCTTGAGGTGTGGATCTGTACAATATAACTATTTCCCATCTTGTCTTTACATAAGACATCTACAATGCTTGTTTTGCGATAGGCTATATCTAGGTTTTGTACCTTTTGTAAAAATTCCACTTCTACGATGGGTAACTTAGTCTTGAAAACAAGCATGGTATTGAGAAAATTAATCAAGATGTCTTTATTTTTTTCTGTCGCAAAAAGTTGCTTAAGGGCGAAGTAATTTGTTGGGTCTAGAAATTTTGTATACCTCATAGAAAAAATTCCTTAAAGGCATGGAGGCTTTTAGTTTTGACAGGAAAAAGCAAAAAAATCAGTTTTTTTTCTTGCGAGCTTTAGATTTCACGGGGCGCTCGGGTTTTGCAACGGTTTTCTTTATTGAAGCTTGTATTGTTTTAACTTCCTTTAGACTTACCCGAGTAGCTTTTGCAATCGCTGATAAAGGAAATTTCTGTTGAAGCAAGTTTTTGACTGTCTCTATTTGGTTCTTTCTTGCCTCTTCCTTGCCTTTCTGTAAGCCTTCTGCCAGTCCTTCAGCCTTACCTTCAATCTTACCCTCAATCTTGCCTTCAACTTTACCTTCAATCTTACCCTCAATCTTACCCTCAATCTTGCCCTCAATCTTGCCCTCAATCTTGCCTTCAACTTTACCTTCAATGAATTTTTGCCCTAAAGAAGATAAGTAGTCGTTAATTCTCTTCTCAGCTTGTTCATAGGTTAATAATGCTTCAGGACTCCAATGAAAGCGTTCAAGTTCCGTATAGGCTTTTTCTATGATAGCATCGTTACCTATGATCTTATCTAACTCCCCAGAAGACGTCTCTTGGGCATGCTTAAAGAAGTAGTACCATTTTTCTTCGACGCTAGAGAGCTCATCAATCTTTTTCTTGAATTTAGGAAGCTCTATGAAAGTAAAGGAAAAATCCTTTAGATCATGTTCGTGGGATTCTCTGTCTAAAATAACATGATCCGACTTATATCTTTCTTTTTCAGGAAACATGATAAAATCTGCAATGGCTATGAAAACAACCTCTTTAAGGTCATGATATTGATCTCCGACCTCCGCTTGAGAGCAGTACGCTTTAGATGCATAGTACTGCGCTCTTTTCTCAAAACCCATTGTTCTAGCAACCTGCATCTCTACGATATAACGACTCCCTTGGCTATCTATGCACAAGATATCTACGATGCTTGTTTTCTGAGCGGCAATGGCAGCATCTTGCACAGTCTTTAAAAATTCCACTTCTACAATAGGTTGCTTGGATTTAAAAACAAGAACGTCATTAAGAAAGTGAATCAGAATGTCTTTGTTTTTTTCCGTCCCA
>JAPLSW010000018.1 GCA_026398435.1 Chlamydiota bacterium
GACTGTTTATAGTCAGCTAGTTAAGAGAATTGCAAAGCTAACAACGTTATCAACTCTTTAGCCTTTGTCCTAGGTAGTTTTCCCGGTTTCGTGTAACCGAGGCACCCACTTCACGATTGTGGGTGCCTCGGTTACATATTAATGGTTCTTCCGAGAAATACGAACCTCTGTTCATAATGGCGATATAGCCCTTATTTCTAGTGATTTCCGTTAAAATTTGTAAAATTACCGGCTTTTTTGCGGAAAATATGCAAAAATAAGGTAAAGACAAGAGATATATAGGAGAAGTCTGCTTGTTATTGCAATTTTCAGTAAAAAACTTTCGATCTTTTGAGAAAGAAGAAACCCTGGATCTGTCTGCAGGCAAAGGGTCAGAGCTTTTTGAATCAAATACCTTTGAATTCGCTCAAAATGAGCGATTAGTGCGCTCGGCTGTGATTTATGGGTATTCTATAGCATTAGCGCCTTGTTTCTACGACTATCCGCGCTTCGATTCTACGAACATCCGCTGGTAGTAAATAATTGAGTTCACAGCAGCCTTTTCCCGCTATTCTTTTCTTTAACTCTTAGGGGTTACATTCGATGTTTTTCTCTATTTTTTAAGAGCCACGAATGGGGCTCTTAATAAAAAAAAAGATCACGAAAAATACCAAATAAAAAACTAAGAGTTAAAGAAAAGAACATCGATTTAGAGGGGTGTGATTTAAATTATTTTCTAAGATGGCCGGATACCTGAGAATAGGTGGCCGGATAATTGGAGAATCGATGGCCGGATGGCTGAGAATACCCATCTCTCAACAGCTGTGCAATTCAATAGCGAGCAACTGAAATCCATCTTCCTTTGGTTTAAGGATCAATTGGTTATCTTGTTAAAAACTGGCGCAATGCAGGAAGCTTATTTTAATCCTGATCTCACTTTTCAATTTCTAAAAGACCCTAATACAATATCTTGGATTCATAAATTCATGGAATGTGCGGATATCGGGATTGAAAATTTTGAATTAATAGAAGAAGAAAATACCCCTTTGAAAAAAGCAGCTCTAAAAACTCAGCACAAAATGATTGATTCTGACAAAAAAATCTTTTTCGATCTGCTTTTGGATGAATCAGATGGAACTCAAAGGCTGTTTTCTCAGGCAGGAGGATGGTTAAAAGCTTTACGTGAAGGACTCGTGCTTTTCGTTGATGAGCTTGACCTGCATCTTTACCCAAATATTGTCAGGTATTTGATAGAACTTTTCCATAATCCCAAGATTAATCAAAAGAACGCTCAACTTGTCTTTACGACCCACGATACTTCCTTACTAGACAGTGATTTATTTAGAAGGGACCAAGTCTGGTTCGTCCAAAAGGATGAAGCCCAAAGCTCTCGCCTCAATTCTCTTTTAGATTTTAAACCGCGCAAAGGAGAAGCTATTGGAAAGGGATATCTGCAAGGACGCTATGGAGCGCTTCCATTTATAGGAAAATTTCGTTTCTCATGATAAAAAAAATATCAATCCGATAAAAAGGCAATCAACCATTCCTCATTATCTAGGCTAATAACGTTAGCAACTCTTTAGGCCTTGTCTCCCGCTAGTTTTCCGTGTTTCGTGTAACCCAGGCACCCACTTGACGATTTTGGGTGCCTGTGTTACATATTAGTATATGACCAATTCAAAATACGATGCGTTGATTAAAGTTTTTGCAGAAACGCCAGTTTTCACAGCTGCCGAAGCGAGGGCTGCGGGCATTCCATCTCGCATCCTTGCTCATTTTTGCAAGAAAGGAATAATTGAACGAGTAATCCGGGGAGTTTATAGAGGCTCCCAAGCAAAAATAGAAATCAATTTTCAATGGGAAGATCTAGCTTTAGTGGCCATGGGCATACCTAATGGGGTAATTTGCTTGATCTCAGCACTCTGTTATTATGGTCTTACTGATCAAATAATGCGACAATTTTGGATTGCAATTCCCCATAAATCAAAAAGTCCTCAAAGATCTAAAACGCGGATCATTCGCATGAGAAATATTAAACTTGGACAAACAGAAATTCAATTAGGAACAGCCCATCTTAAAATTTTTGATAAAGAAAGGACTGTGGTCGATTCCTTTCGGTATTTAAGCAAAGAAATAGCAATTAAGGCATTACAGACGTACCTTCGTCAAACTACTCCTTCTAAACCAGATCTTAATAAGCTTCTGAAATATGCTAAGACACTTCGGGTCGATATTCATCCCTTTATTATGGCACTCACAACATGAGCAATTCTTTAAAACAATCTATAAAACAACGTCTTCGATCGGTTGCGAAAGAACGCGATCTTACTTTTGATGAAATTTGGCACAACTTAATTTTAGAACGGTTCTTAGCCCGTCTCTGCCAGTCTACGTATAAGGGCAACTTCATTCTTAAAGGAGGATCTCTTCTCGCTCGTTACTTACCCATAGGACGTGAAACAAAGGATTTAGATTTCTTGGTAGATAAACTGGACAATACAGAAGAGTTTTTAAGTCAAGCCTTCGACCAGATTTGTAGTGTTCGCCTTGAAGATGGGTTTGAATTTGAAAAAGTAAA
>JAPLSW010000007.1 GCA_026398435.1 Chlamydiota bacterium
ATAGCGTTTGGATCTTATACTCATTGGATCATTGGCATGGATTATACATCAGGCCATGTTTACCTAGAAAATGGTTCAACATGGACAATATCTACCAATGACCTATTTATCTTTAATGACTGGGCAATCAACGACACGATCATTCTAGGCTCCAATGATAGCTGGTTCTCAAGCTATGATAGCCTTTTGATCAATGTAAACATGAATAATTACGTTCGTGCAAGAAAATACTAACTAACAATTTATGCCCCAGAGGAAAACTTTGGGGCATAAATTTAAGCTCGATGCAAATGTCATCGTAATTTTTTTATAAATTCATAAAAAAGGTAATGTATGAGCAGTTCACTAACACTTAGAATACCATCTCCAGTTCCGACTTCACAGATAGCTCCAGCAACTATAGGACCTGCGCTTGATCCTCAATCTAAAGTTCTGCAAATTGCAGCAGTCGTTGCTAGAATTGCACTTTCTACGATAGCAACTGTCGCCGCTTTTGTATTTTTACCCCTTCCTTTTGCAATTGTCGCAACAGCTACTCTTATCGTAGCAAATGTTGCTATCTGTTTTTGCAAATGCACCTCACAACCTCGAAATCTGGAAAGATCCGGTTCTTTTAATACTACTCGTATCGATACACCTCCTCCGAGCCCCTCTTCGAACGCGCCTTTCTTTAGAGGAAATATTCCTCAATTTACAGGAGACTTGAGAGCTTTACCTGTCGATAGAACGCTAAGACCTGAGCCGCATACTGCAGTTGGTGGTGGCCATCTAGTTCAAGATAGGAGTCCAGTTGTTAGATTTTCAGAACTACCCGCTCAACTTGACACGTCCCACCACCCCATAACAGTAGTTTATCAAGGACCTGCAGCTGCAATGCCATCCTTCGGATTTCCTAGCGGATCCGGTTTAGATATGCCTCCAAGTAGTATAGGAGCTCTAGCCTCCGCAGCCGCACCAACATTCAATTCTAGTCTGCCACAGAGAGCTTCCATCGAACATGCACAATTAAGAAATCCCCAACCCCCTAGAACAATAGTGGGTGGTGGCCATACATCTGAACTGCCATCCTTAGGATTTCCTAGCGGATCCGGTTTAGATATGCCTCCAAGTAGTGGAGGGGCTCTAGCGTCTGCAGCGGCACCAGCATTCTATTCTAGTCTGCCGCAGAGTGCTTCCGTCGAAGATGCACAATTAAGGAATCCCCAACCCCCTAGAACAATAGTTGGTGGTGGCCATGCATCAGAACTGCCATCCTTAGGATTCCCTAATGGATTTGGTTTAAGATCGACAACTATGGGTGGAGGGGCTCTATCCTCTGTAGCGGCACCAGCATTGCGTTCTCATTTGTTAAGAAGAGCTCCCGTTGAGGGCGCTGCAGGGCTTGGTCTTCTATTAAGCTCACGCCCAGCTGCAGCGGCCGGTTCAGCAAGTCCTCGAGGAGCATTTTCCCCTCCTCAGGCTCAAGCTGCAACCACACCAGCTCTTCAGGTAAAACTAAGCCCAAGATTTCCGGAACTTCCCCCATCACCCAGCTCCTCAGCCCTGACTAGACACTCTCCAGGGAAAGGCTACCGAACTCTAGTAGGCGGAGATACAGGACCAATAAGAAGATTTGCAAGTTCACTAACTGCTGCAAAAGTTGCTTCTGCACCAGCGGGGGCAGCAAAGGAAGAAGAGCTTAGCGATACAGAGAGCTCCGAAGAATCCTTGCTCCCGGGAGCTATTCCTGAATAGTTCACTCAAAAATGGTATTTTATCTAAATATACTTGAATTTTATCTTTTATTGAGAAAACTTATAAGTTAATTGAGTAAGTTTTCTCAAGATGGAAATTCTTCCAAGGCAGAAATAGTTAAACCTAAAGGATGGCAATCATGGTTAAAGAAAAAGAAAAGAAAAAAGAAGACAAAAAGAAACCTCTTAAGAATAAAAAAAAAAAAAAAATGGCTAAGCAAGATA
>JAPLSW010000093.1 GCA_026398435.1 Chlamydiota bacterium
AATATTTTACAATAAAATATGACTGGAAAAAATGCGATGCATTATCCGGTTTTTTTTCTCTGCGCTTGTGAAATGTGTTAGATGAATTAGATCAAGATTTCTAGGCTAAAGAATGACTCTGCTCTTAAGTTGACAGCATTGTCGTATACGAGTCTCGTTACAAGATTTGCAATTAGTCAACAGGTTGTTGGCTAAATTCCTACGGAGACTCTATTTGTCATGGAAATGAATCTACTACAACTGCTTGAGCTATTACAAAGCTGCGATGAGAGCCCGCAGATTGAGGCAAAAGAATCGAAATCAGCTCTTGGAGAAAGCGTTACCGAGACTATTTCCTCTTTTTCCAATGAGCCGGACTTGGGTGGAGGTTATATTGTTTTGGGCTTACGGAAAAATAAAGACAACTCTTCTAGTAGTCGTTATAGCATCGTAGGTGTAGATGATCCGGATAAAATTCAGGGTGAACTGGTAGGTGTATGTAGGAATGTTTTTAATATTCAGATTCGTCCACAAGTAAATGTTGAATCTATAGAAGGAAAGGTCTTGGTCGTTGTTTTTATACCTGAGACTTTTTGCAGAGATAAGCCAGTCTTTATCAAAAAATATGGAGAGGAAAAGGGCACCTTTCGGCGTATTGGCTCATCAGACATAAAATGTACCGCTGAGGATTTAGATCTTCTATATCAGTTGAGAAGGCAGATGCCTTATGAATCCGATGTTTTTCCAGACGCTGCATGGGAGGATGTTGATCCATTAGCTTTAACAGAGTATAGGAGACTTCGCGCGCAAATCGATCCTAAGGCAAGCGAATTATTGCTTGATGATAAGGAGTTGTTGATTGCTCTTGGGCATGCAATTAGACGGAAAAAAGAAGTTATTCCAACTGTTGGTGGAATACTACTGTTTGCCACTAAGGCTGCTCTTCGAAGAACAATGCCAATACCCGCTCGTATCGACTATATTTTTGTAGAGGGGAGAAAGTGGGTTCAAAATGCAAAGGAAAGGTACTCTTGCATAGAGTATCGAGAGGCCCTCATTATTGCGATGTCGCGGCTGCATGCTCAGATTATGAGTGATTTGCCCACTCGTTTTCACTTGAAAACAGGAGACCTTCAAAGAAGTGATATCCCATCTATTCCAAGAGATGTCATTCGAGAGGCTCTAGCCAATGCTCTTATGCATAGGGATTATCGTGCCGGCCAAGCTACTCAGATCATTCGGTATGCAAATCGCATTGAATTTAATAATCCCGGTTATTCCTTAAAGCCTTTTGATGAGCTTGGTCAATCGGGCTCTTTAACAAGAAATATAAAAATTGCTTCTGTCTTTCATGATCTTAAATTCGCAGAGACCAAAGGAACAGGCATCCGCACCATGAGAGATTTAATGAGAGAAGCTAATTTGACAGTTCCTCTAATAGAATCAGATCAAGGATCAAACCAATTTTCTCTTACAGTGTTAATGCACAATCTTTTTGACAAACAAGATATTGAATGGCTGAAGTCTTTTAAAGATTGTAACCTCATCGATGAAGAAGCTCGTACACTTATTGTGATACGAGAGATGGGGGCAATTACCAATGCCGATTATAGAATAATTAATTCGGTAGATACCTTGACTGCAAGTAGTCATTTGAGACGTCTTCGAGATATTGGGCTTTTAGAACAAAAAGGAGGAGGAAATGCTACTTACTATGTTCCTACTGAAAAACTATTACTTGGGGATATAGGGGTATCAACTCCCCATGTTAGACCGTTAAATGGGGAGTTAGCTCCCCATGTTAGACCGTTAAATGGGGAGTTGTTCCCCTTGCCTGAGGGATTGCCTGCCATTTCAGAGGAGCTAAGGATTAAAATTGACAGCCTTAAAAAAAGGAACTCTACTCAAGAAGTTAAAAAATTAATTAAAGAACTTTGCATGTTGCGACCGCTGAAATTAAGTGAAATTTCAGCTATTTTAGATAGGAATCCGAAGTATGTCCGTGAAATTTATCTTAATAATATGCTCAAGGCGCAAGAAATTGAACATGTCTTCATAGATACTAATCATCCGCAACAAGCATATAGGGTTAAGTGTTTCTTATCGGAGGATGTACCTCCTATATAAGACTGTTGTATGGAGAGTCTCCGTTTAGAAGAAACTTGTTTTTTGGATGAACCAGAGAGAATGATTGCCGATAACGAATTGAATTCAGTATGCCGGAAATTCCGACATACTGCCACAGATGGTAAAAATTATCAGTTAATGCACTAGGAAGCTGGCTTATTTACTAGAGCTTCTTATGAGCCGGTGAAGTTGTCCTAAAAGATAGAACGGAAGTGATAATAGGGTGTATTCAAAAGTACTGAGATCATCCTTTATTTGTACAGGCCCAAGGCTTGGTGTATCGGAATTAATTCTTATAGCAATCGTTTTCTTTTTTTCTTTCATAAACTGGTGGAGAGATCTAAGGGTTCCGGTTGTTCCTGCTTTGACCTCAACAGGTATGATCTGATTTTCATGCTGAATGACGTAGTCCACTTCTGCCTCAGAGCCTTTTTTTTCTCGTCGCCAGTAATAGTGGGAGGGAGGGGATATGGTGCGTAGTAGCTGACCTACTAGCTGCTTGGCCATTCCTCCACTGTTAATCATCGAGATCTCAGATATGGATCTTAACTGGTGCAGAGAAAGTCCGAGCGATGCCCCACAGAGCCCACAGTCTAGCATGATTACTTTGAAAAATTTCTCATCAGCTTCGGCTCCTAGAGGGAGTCCATTGGCCGAAGTTGCCATAATTCTATGGGCAACTCTTGCTTTAGTGAGTAAATCTAGAGCTTGTTTTAGAGGGGCAGCGCTTGTGTCTGAATTAGCGTCTTTATAGACAAATTTTTCCCCAAGTTGCCGCGGAATGGAGTTCATTACATCTTCGAGGCGATCTGTTGAAAGGCGTCCACTATATTTAGCAAAGGCATCACGATAAGTTGTTAAAAGGTCAAAGTGAATTTGGTTAACAGTATCGGGGGCTTTTTCAGAGGCCCAACTGGAAACAGCTGCGGGCATTCCCCCAATCACTAGGTATTCTTTGACCATTTTTATCAATTGGGAGTGAATGGCGGCCAGAATAGTAACATTCCAATCATAGCTTTGTAAGTAAGCTCGAAGCTCTGACTGTCCGAGCGCTTCTAGAAACTCTTCGAAGGACAGCGGCTCTAGGTACATGTAACCTATTCTGCCGACCGGCATGCTGAACTCATGTTCAGCTAGTGCAAAATCTAACAAAGAGCCGGCTGCAATCACTGGAAGCTGCGGCATATCTTCAGCAAACCAACGGAGTTTTTCTAGAAGATGGGGGGCAGCTTGAATCTCATCTAGAAACAAGATTGTTTTTGAGGGATCGATTTTACTCCCTGTTGATGCGGCGATATTGACGATAATCTCTTTGGGGTCATTGGAGGAAAATAAGGAAACTAGGTCTGGCCGTTTCTCGAAGTTAAGTTCGATAAGTTTTCGCTGCTGAGAGCTTGCTAAATCTCGAATAAGCCAAGTCTTTCCAACTTGCCTTGCGCCACGAATAACCAGTGGTTTTCGCGAGCTTGAATTGAGCCAATCTACTAAGAACATAGTGCGGTCACGTTTCATAAGCCATCCCTTTAATTAGTAAATTAACAGACTTTCTTGTTTAAGCCTACAAAAGAGGGGGGTATTTTTTCGACTAAGTCAATAAAAGAGGGGGCAATTTTCTGGAGTAACTGCGTTTTTTATTGTATAATCAGTAGGCTATTTATCTTAAGCAGCTAAAAGATAATTATTTAAAATGTTTATTTGCGACAGTCCTGACTCCAGTTAGCATGAGGTTTGATTCTAAAACGTAAATGACAAGAAATCTAGACCAATGCTGTCAACTTAAGAGCAGAGTCATTCTTTAGCCTAGAAATCTTGATCTAATTCATCTAACACATTTCAAAAGCGCAGAGAAAAAAAACCGGATAATGCATCGCATTTTTCCAGTCATTTTTATTGTAAAATATTGATAATTAGCAGTTTAGCTCTTTATGTTAAAGTAATTTATATGTATAATATGCCCGTAAAAAATAAACACGGAGCATGTATGAGAATCTATCAATCTGCTATAACTACCATCCGCTCTTTATCTTACGAGCCAGCTTTCCAGGTAAAGCACAG
>JAPLSW010000061.1:0-10355 GCA_026398435.1 Chlamydiota bacterium
AGGGATGCTCGGAGTATTTCGAGAAAATAGCGAGAAGATCTATGATAAAGATACGTCCGGATAGGACGTTTTCAAGAGCTAAGGTCGGAAAGCCCAAAAATCATCATGTTTATCGACGAAGTTGTTAAGTTGACAGCATTGAAATCTAGACCTATCAATAGTAGCAGTTAGATTCTTAGGTTATTTTTCTATAGATATAGTAACCGGAAAGGTCCATCATATTGCATCAATGCAACATATTATTAATTCCTGAACGAGGAATGGTGCAATATGTTTTTACCCCCCCCCCCCCCGTGATCCCTCCTGTGATTCACTAAAAAATGAGCCCATTACATGGATAGTTTGGAAAGCAATAGTATCAGACCTGCAATCTTGGTTGTGGATGATACCCCTGAGCATCTCGTTTCTATGGAATTGGCCCTCAGACCACTAGGTGCAGAGATTATTATGGCATCATCGGGACTTGAGGCACTCTCGTGGCTTTTGAGAAAAAGATTTGCGATGATTCTTCTTGATGTTCAGATGCCCGATATGGATGGATTCAAAACTGCTGAGCTTATCCATCAATATGAAGCATTCCGCGATATTCCTATCATCTTTATGACATCCATCGATAATGAGGCAAAATATCCTTTGAAGGAATATGTAGCCGGCGCTGTAGATTGCCTTTTGAAACCTATAGATGCTGATGTTTTGAAAAGTAAAGTACTTGTTTTGCTACAGCCGCACAGGGAGAAGGAAGATCTGTCTACCCTGATTAAAAGTAAGGAAAAACTGCTGACGGAAAATGAAATCCACCTTGTTGAGAAAGAGAGTTTTCTTAGTGAGATTGATTTAAAAGATAAGAAGATTAAAAAAATCTCAAAAATATGCAAGGCTCTAGCAGTGGTTGTTTTCATAACCCTAATATTGCCTATCTTGATCTCTTATTATCACAATTCCACTCTTATACGTGCTTATGATCGGTTTGTTCCTCATGAATTTCTAAATCTTTTAGGAAAAAAGAGCATTATCGATGTCCACTTAGGAGACGAGACCCTTAGAAAGATGACGGTGATGTTCACCGATGTTCGGGATTATACCTCCATTTCTGAAAAAATGTCCCCCCAAGAAAATATCGATTTTGTCAATGGTGTCTTTGGTTGCGCTAATCCATCAATACGGCATAACCATGGGTTCATTAATCAGTTTCTTGGAGATGGAATCATGGCTCTTTTTCCTGATGAGATCGATGATGCCGTCGATGGGGCTATAGAACTTCTGCAGAACCTAAGGGAATACAGCAAGAGTCAAGTTGCAGAGAGGAAAGTGCCTATCCGTATGGGCATCGGAATTGACACTGGGGTGGTGATGGTAGGGACGGTCGGTCAAGAAGATCGGATGGAGCATGCTGTCAAAGCTGACCTTGTGAATGTTGCATCACGCGTGGAAAGTTTGACAAAATACTATGGGTTATCACTCCTAATTACCGAACGAGTTTATCAAGGCTTAAAAAACCCTTCAAAATATCAGATTTACCAGGTTGATACCGTACAACTAAAAGGTAAAACGGAGCCCGTAACCATCTATCACATCTTGGAAGCAGAAGATGCTGAAAAAAGTGCTTTATTAAAAAAAGTGATCGATGATTTTACCTATGGCATTGAGCTCTTTCGCAGCCGAAACTTTACGGGTGCAAAGGTGGTTTTTCAAAAAGTTCTCGACATTTCCAAAGAGAGCTTGATCGCAAAATCTTATCTTGATAGATGCGATAAATTGATCCAGAATCCGCCTGCTGAAGATTGGTCATTTGTTAATGTATTTGAAACAAAGTAAAGCCATTAATGAGAAGTCTCAAGATGTTGATAAGAAAGGTGGGTATCGAAATGGAGTGATGCTTCAGTTAGACTTAAAAAAAAGCTTTCAACTTCCTCTAGAAGCTTAATTCCTTTCTACCTGAGCCGTAAATGGGGTAGCGCTTTCTTTCGAAAGATTTAAGTGAAACGATCCTTGAACCGGCTTACCTTGTCTATCTACTAAGGGGAAGTGTGTAGAAGATAATGAGGCGCTATGGATAAAAAAGGGTCGCCCTTCATAGAAGAAGGTCTTCTCCCAAAAGCTAAAGAGGAGCTTTTGCCAAAGAGGAATACTCCGGGAAGAGAGAAAAAAAGTGTCTGTGGGACCTTGTTTTTTTTGCTCTAACTTTAGGTAGTCACAGCTTATTGCCTCAGCGGTCCACAGATGGGGCACTCCTAGCCACTGGAGCCAGAGGGGAAAGCTTAGGATTTTTAGCCTAATCGTTGCTAGATCTCCGTATAGATATCCGTCAAATAATACATGGCTTTGCATGTCTTCGATAAGGATACGATGAGAGGTGATTGTCTCTGTTTGAAGTGGTCCTGAGGGTGTTTTCCAGGTGACGAGTTCTTTTTTTTCTTCAGCGGTTGCTTTGATGTGGAGTATAGCTTCCGTCATGTAAAGGTGGGGCAGTGTCACACAGGAGATAAAAAGGCAGGATAAGAAAACAAATACAGCGCCAAGGATAAAGCGGAACTTGGAAAACTGATAGGTGTTTTTTTTTAATGCATAGAGATCAAAGCAGGCCCACATAAAGAGAATTGCCGCTAGGTAAGAAAAATGCTCTAAGGAAAAGTTTTTTATGGCATGGGGTGCTGCAAGAAGAGCTACCAAGGAAAAAAACACCGTAAGTACAGCCGCAAATAAGTTCCACTTTCTATAGCTTGCAATCAAGACCTGCCTTACTGCCAGAAAAGCACTAACGCTTCCAAAGAATAGACTTAGCATGAGTTACTTCCTGACATATACGAGTTTAAGACTGAACCAGATATCGAGGGCTCATAAAATTTCCCAATAACCAGTTTTATTCGACCCCGATCGCCGTAAAATTCCCATATCCTTCATTTTTTGGATATTTCTCATAATCGTTGTTCTTTCCTTACCGAGCTTGGATTCAAGTAATTCGTAGGAAACTTTAGGGTCATCCTTAAGGATTTCTAAAATCTGTTGTTGTAATGAGGTTATAGGTGCATTTATAGGTGCATTTTTGGGGCTGGAGGGAGTTATAGGTGCATTTATAGGTGCATTTTTGGGGCTGGAGGGAGTTATAGGTGCATTTTGTATCTTTACTCTTTCCACTCGCGACGTAAAGAGGCATCCATCTTGATCGTTGATAAATTTAATTTGAGGCCAATCTTGTAGCGCACGTCTTATTCCCGTTCCAAGGCCTCGATAGGGAAGTAATCCTTTGGCAGCAAAAGAAGCTAAAATTGGATTACGTTGAATCGAGTTACCTGCTCGGATTTTTTCAATAGTGAGATGATCAGGTAAGTTGCCCGGATTAATAATTTCCACTCGATCCTCAAAAATAAATAGCCTTACGGGAGCGCTGATAAAGTAATCCCGATGAATTAATGCATTTACTAAGAGCTCTTCAAATACAATTTGAGGAATCTCAGGTTCACCTGTTGTATTAACGCTTTTCTTTTTTTGAATTTTACGCAAATTTCGCATGATGAACGACAAAGCGCCTTGAAAAATCGAGGGGAGTGATCCTTCAAAATCTTCACTATCTAAATAGCTATCAGCTATGTCATTGCCTGCAAATGTAACTGCTTTAACAATAAATTCTGGCTTATAGAGCTGGGGTTTTTTGCCGAATAGAAGAAGGCCTGCAAGATTTAGCTGGCTACTGGTTGATAGGTTCATATTCTCTAGGAGCTTAAGCCGTTCCTCGTTTGAATCAGGTAATTCTTCCTTATAAACATCTGCAAGAAAATCCTGAAGTTTCTTTGAATCTATCGCTTCAATGGGTGCTCGTGTCGGGACTTCATCGGCATGTACGAGATCCACTTCCTGGAAAAGACGTCTAAGTTCCTCTTTAGAATGGATCCTTCTTTTGTCAGCTCCGCTTTTTAACCAAATAACGCCTTGGTTGTCAAAATAGGGTTTATCAATCCCTTCGGGAATTGTTAACACAATCACTACTCGATCTGCTGCCACAGAAATATTTTCTGTGTGAATAGTGATCGGACTTTTTACATGCTGACTTGCGCTATTGCTGATAAGTTGATTGATTCGATCTACATCACTGCTTGATAGACCAACTAACTCACCATGATTTGATACGCCAATAAAAATGAACCCACCATGCGAATTTGAAAATGCTACCATCTCTGCAGCCAAAGAATCCCCATTACGGATATCTTCTTTGAATTGATGACGGCTGTCTTCGCCGCGAGAGGTAATTGTTTTTAAATCGCTTAGATCCATAAAAATTCTTTTGTAAGTTACGTTAATCTACATGCACAAGTTTTAGACCGATGATTCCAATGATGATAAGGGTGATCGAAACAAGTCTAATGATGTGGTAGGAGTCTCCAAAGAAAATAATGCCGCAAACGACAGTTCCTGCAGCACCGATTCCGGCCCATACGGCATAGGCTGTACCAATAGGTATCGTTTTCATTGACTGGGAAACACAAAAGAAGCTGAGCACGATAAAAATAACGGTGATGATGCTGGGGATAAATCTGCTAAATCCCTCACTAAATTTTAAAGCAATGGTGAAACAGATTTCGAAGAATCCCGCGAGAAGTAAAAAAAGCCATGCAATTGACATAAGAAAAAATCCTTGTAAGGAGCGGTGGCCGCGCCTTCAGTGTGTAGTTTATATCACAGTACCGATCTTGCCAAAAAAAATATAGATCTTAAAACTATTTGGTTAGAAGTGGGTCTGGTTCCAAGAGATGATTGCTGGTTTTTCTTTTTCAAAGCCGAGAATGGAAAGGGATGCAGGAGATAGTACTAATTGCTGGCCGAAGGCCACTGGCATATCGATCCATCTTGCGGCAAGGGCACGTAAAAAATGACCATGAGAAAAAACAGCCACATCGCCGGGTATGGAGCGGATAGTGCCAAGAACTCTGTTGGCTCTCGCTCCTATATCAGCAATTGATTCTCCACCGGGAGCTCCCCCTGTGAAAATGGTCCAGTGGGGATCTTTTGTTCGTATTTCGGCGCTTGTGATCCCTTCATAGTCTCCATAGTTCCATTCTCTGAGGTCTTCATCGATGATGGCATGGGCAAATAGTCCTGCCATGCGGCATGTTTCTTTTGCGCGGATAAGGGGGCTTGTTAGCACTTTCTGGAAGCCCATTCCTTTTAAATATCTTCCTATGTTTTGGGACTGCTCCTCTCCATTTTTTGTGAGGGGGATGTCAGTTCTTCCCGTATGCTTGCCGGAGAGTGTCCACTCCGTTTCTCCGTGACGAATAAGATAGATTTTGTGGTGCGTAAAAATCATGGGAAATTCTCCTTATTTAAACGAATTTTTTCTTGGTACATCCATTTGGCAAGAGTGTCAAGACTAAGGGCTAGAGGAAGAGGTCCCTGTCTTTTAGGTCCGATTGTCTCGACAGTAAAGGTAGGGGAGAGGATCTGCAGGACGCTGTGTTGGTATCCGATATAGGGCTGGGAAGAAATTGCAATGCAATGGCCAGGAGAGGGACGCTCTTTTAGCCAATCGATGACCGTATCACCGGTTGTTGGGCGTTTGCCACCACTTTTCATAGCAGAATTTACCAAAGAATAAGGGATAGATTGCATTTGTTCAGGGACCATAGACTGCCAGAGATGTTTGAGCAGCGCCGATTCTGTAGTAAAGGAGGCGGCCATTGGTTCAATCTTTGGATCTAAAGGTCTTTCTCCTGATAAAAGCACAACATGAGAGAAATTAACTCCATTTTCCCACTCGGATATGAGGAAGGAAATCCGCTCTTTCATATTTTTTTCTGTGGATCCGAGAAGGAGAGCGTAGGTATAGACCTTTTCTTTTGCATGAACCTCAGCGATGCAGCCAAGGTCTTGCATTACTTGTAGTACGACTGGACTATTGTCTTCTTTAGAAAATTCCCACCGCTCTTTGCCTTGAATCCAATACTTTTGAGAAAATGCAACCAAGCTGCCGAGCTGATCAGGTGGGTCTACATCGTATAGCTTGGCTATTTGCACAAGAGGCTCTATAAGGTATCCGTCCTCGTTGAGTAGGGGAGAGGAGAATGAGCCTGCAAATGAGCTCTGGAGCCATAAGCATGCGAGAAGAATTTTTTTTAACATATCAGTCTAAAAGCCTATTTTGGAATAAGGTAGTTTGATGCAATCTTAGTGTATTCTTGCACCTCTTTTTTTATCCAGGACGGACTTTTTTTCAGCTCATGGGCAAGAAGGCGCGCTACGAGCGGCGCGGCTTCAATACTTGCTTTTGCATCTAGAAGTAGGGCTCTTGTTCTCCTTGAGAGGACATCTTCTATTGTTCTAGCCATTTCTTTTCTAATCGCCCAGATGACCTCAGACTGTTTATAGGGGAGTCTTTCATGAAGAAGCTCTTTATATTCCGTTTTCTCTTTTTCTATAGCTTTGATAAAGCGCGCTTCAGACCCATAGGCACTCATCGGATCAGATGGAATTGTTCCTTCTTTCCATCCGTGGAGATGTAGTGTTTTTGTGATACAGGGTCTGTCGGGAAGAGACCCTATGATGATCGCCTTACCAATGACATCCTCTGCCATTTTTCGATAGGTAGTCCATTTTCCACCGGCAATGGTGATAAGACCTGATTTTGCAACGATGATCGTATGATCTCTCGATAATGACGAGGTCGATTCCGAGTGCTCTGCTTTAATAAGAGGGCGGATTCCCGCAAAGACGCTGAGCACATCTTTTTCTTTAGGAGCTTTTGCTAAATACTGCGCTGCATATTTTAATAAAAAGCGGATCTCGCTTTTTTGAGGTTTTGGCTCTAGAGAAGGTTTGGTAATAGGGGTGTCTGTTGTTCCCAATAGAACCTTATTATGCCAAGGAACCATGAAAAGGACCCTTCCATCTTCTGTATGGGGAACAAGAATTGCTGTATCACTCGGAAGGAATTTTTTGGGAAGAACTAGATGTATCCCTTGGCTTGGAGCGATGATATTTTTTGTTTTGGGATCATCCATCTGGCGCACACTATCGGTAAATATGCCCGTTGCGTTGATGATAACCTTTCCTTTCAGGGTATGGACCTGTCCCGACTCTAGGTCTTTAGCTTTTACTCCAACACATAGTCCTTTAACTTTGATAAGCTTTATGACTTTCATATAGTTAAGAGCTATACCAGGCGGGAATCATCGAACTGTCCATCGTAGTATATGACCCCACCCTTAAGGCCTAAAGGGGCTAAGGTAGGAATGGCTTTTAATGTCTGGCGGCGTGTAAGGCACTTGGAGGGCTCTAGGCCGAGTTTTCCCGCAAGCATGTCATAGATCTTTATTCCAACGCCGTAAAAGGGACCTTCCCACCATTTATAGCTGGGCACAAGAAACGGAAGGTGATGAACCAGATGGGGCGCATTTTGGCAAAGCAGACCCCGTTCTTTAAGGGCTTCTACAACAAGAGAAATATTTCCCTGTTGCAGGTAGCGAAGGCCTCCATGGATGAGCTTTGTGCTGCGGCTGGATGTTCCCTTGGCAAAATCGCTTTGTTCAAGCAGAAGCGTCTTAAATCCACGTGAAGCGCTATCAACGGCCGATCCAAGGCCTGTTGCACCCCCGCCGATGATGATCACATCCCACTCATTGGGGTAATCGTTAATCTTTTTGATGTTATTGTCTCTGTTCATTCTATCCAAAGTTGTGTGATTTCAATAGCCTTTAGCCATTTGCTGTAGAGTTTTTTTGCATTTTCTGTCGTAGAGGCTGGTGTAAATTCTTTGTCTAACTTCCAATTTTCTTTAAGTTCTTCCGTGTTTTTCCAAAATCCAAGAGCTAGGCCGGCAAGATATCCGGCACCAAGGGCTGTGAGTTCCGTCACTTGGGGACGGATAACGGGCGCTTGCAAAAGATCAGATTGGAATTGCATGAGTAAATTATTAACGACCGCCCCCCCATCGACTCTGAGCTCTTTGATCTGTATTCCTGAATCGGACTCCATGGCTTTGATAACATCAGCCACCTGGTAGGTGATACTTTCCAAAGCGGCCCTTGCGACATGTGCCGATGTGGTTCCTCTAGAGAGTCCAAACATAGAACCTCTGGCATAAGGGTTCCAGTAGGGCGCTCCAAGGCCGGTAAATGCCGGCACAAAAAATACTCCGTTACTATCAGGAACGCTCGCTGCTAGCTTTTCGATATCGGAGGATTTTTTTATCAGACCAAAATTATCTTTAAGCCATTGGACAACCGCTCCTGCAATAAAAACGCTACCTTCTAAGGCGTAGGTGGTCTTACCCTCTAGCCTGTAAGCAACTGTTGTCAGCAGGTTGTTTTTAGAAAGAACAGGCTTTGTCCCTGTATTCATTAGCATAAAACAGCCTGTGCCGTATGTATTTTTAACCATACCTTCTTGCAAGCACCCTTGCCCAAAAAGGGCTGCTTGCTGATCTCCTGCAATGCCGCATATGGGAAGTGAACGAGAAAATATTGGTGTAGACGTATTTCCATACATTCCACTTGAGTCGCAGACGGCAGGCAAGATCTCTTTGGGGATTTGCAAAATGTCGAGCAACTCACTATCCCATTCTCCGGTAAATAAGTTGTATAGAAGGGTGCGTGAGGCATTAGATGCATCTGTGATATGAAGCTTGCCTTCTGTGAGTTTCCAGATAAGCCAGCTGTCAACTGTTCCAAAGGCAAGTTCCCCACGCCTAGCTCTTTCCTGAGCGCCGGGGACTCTATCTAAGATCCAACGGATCTTGGTTCCGGAAAAATACGGGTCTAAAAGTAGCCCCGTTTTTTTTCGAAAGAGTTCTTCTTTTCCTTCATTTTTGAGCTTTTGGCAGATGTCGGTTGTGCGTCTATCCTGCCAGACGATTGCATTAAATATGGGCTTGGATGTTTTCCGGTCCCAGATGATTGTGGTTTCTCTTTGATTGGCAATCCCTATCCCTTCCACATCGTTTATCGAAATGCCCGTATGGGCAAGAACTTCTGTTGCCACACCAATTTGTGAGGACCAAATATCATTCGGATCATGCTCTACCCATCCCGGCTGGGGAAAGATCTGTTTGAATTCTTTTTGGGCTTTTCCACAGATCGCTCCTGTCTTATCGATAAGTATAGCGCGCGAGCTTGTTGTTCCCTGATCTAAAGAGAGTATGTATTTCATAAATTGTCCTTGCTATTTTTACTTTTTACTTTTTTTTGCGTAGCTGTCAATAAATTTATTGATTTAAGAAGATACTTTTTGTTCTACTGTAGGAAAAAACCAAAGGAAGTAAGTATGGGAATATTTATTGGAGAGTTTTTAGGGACAGCGCTTCTTGTGCTTCTCGGAAATGGGGTTGTAGCTAACGTCCTTCTTCAACAGTCGAAGGGACATAACGGAGGATGGATAGTCATCTCTAGCGGTTGGGCCTTTGCGGTAGCTATGGCAGTATATCTTGTCGGCTGGGCAAGTGGTGGCCATCTTAATCCAGCAGTAACTCTTGGGCTTGCTGTTGTTGGCAAATCAGACTGGTCTTTAGTTCCGATTTATTTTTCCGCGCAGATTCTCGGTAGCATGGTAGGTGCTTTTCTTGTGTGGCTAGCTTACATGCCTCATTGGAGGGTAACTCCGGATGCTACAAAAAAGCTCCAGTGCTTTTGCACAAAGCCGGCACTTAACCGCCCCTTTTGGAATTTTATCACAGAGGTAATAGGAACGGCCGTCCTTCTTGCAGGAGTTCTTGGGATCCTTAACATGCATAATGGGATAGGTTCCGGAATGGGACCCTATGCGATAGGAATACTTGTATTTAGCATCGGTCTATCTCTTGGAGGACCCACTGGCTATGCGATAAATCCCGCAAGAGATCTAGGGCCGCGTATTATGCACGCAATTTTGCCAATACCCGGCAAAGGGCGCTCCGAATGGGGTTACAGCTGGATCCCGGTATTTGCTCCACTTCTTGGAGGTTGCATCGGTAGTCTTATTTATCAGTATTTCTTATCAGGACTAAAGCCGTTAGAGGCGTTTATTCGGTAGGAGATTTTAAAAGACATTCCTTTGGTATGAAAGCAAAAAGCCAGGTCACTGACCTGGCTTTTGTCTTTTAATGAGCCTTAGATGTGGGTTTTTATCACATCGACTTGTGTAAAATTGCAACATTTGTTATTATATAGAAAACGGAGTAAAAAATGAGCCTTCCTCGGGAAATTAAAACTATAGGCCAAAGAATAAGATTCTTGCGAGAGAGCCTCGGGCTGTCTCAGGATGACCTTTCTGAAGCACTCGGGTTGGATCGCAGTTCGGTTTCACATATAGAGAACAATAAGAGAGAGCTTAAACTCAATGATTTGATTGAATTATCTAAAATCTTAAATTTATCAATAGATCAACTCATT
>JAPLSW010000061.1:10383-14704 GCA_026398435.1 Chlamydiota bacterium
AGATCAACTCATTGGTACCGAAAAACTCCCTGAAATAATTCTAGAACCCGCAAAAAAATCTATTAAGAAAACAACTGACTTCAGAATTAGCGTTCCTGCAAAAAACATTCAAAAATTCAAAGAGACACTTTTATATATTTTAGGGAAAGTCGGAGCAAAACCAAATATCGGAGAAACTGTCCTCTATAAATTGCTCTATTTTATCGATTTTAACTACTACGAAAAATATGAAGAGCAGCTTATAGGAGCGACCTACATTAAAAATCACTATGGGCCTACTCCTATAGAGTTTCGAAAAATCGTTGAGAAGATGATCGAAGATGGGGAAATTGAAATGATAAAAAGTAAATTTTTTCAAAAAGAGCAAAAAAAATACCTCCCCTGTCGAACTCCTAATCTTTCTGTTTTTGGCGCCCAGGAAACGAGCATTATCGATGAAGTGTTAGCGAAGCTTTCAGATATGAATGCTAGTATGATAAGTGAATATTCCCACGGAGATGTTCCTTGGATGGTAACTGCAGATGGTAAACCTATTGACTATGAATCAGTTTTTTATAGAACCCCGGGCTATAGCGTAAGAGCAGATTAACAATGACATTATTTGACAAGATCGCGCGCCACGAAGAGTTTTCTAAAGATTTAAAAAAACTATTAAAAAGATTTCCGACTCTTGAGACTGATTTAGAATCGTTTACAAATGCTCAATTAGTTGCCTATCACAAATTCCAGGTCGATAATAACGGAATTGAAAGGCTACAGCGGCTAGGTTTTGAAGACCCTCCCATTTTTAAGGCAACAAAGTTTGCTTGTCGCTCTTTAAAAGGCAGGGGAGTGAGATCTGGAATAAGGATCACTTATGCTTACATTCAAAAGACAGATACGATTCAGCTGATCCAGATTTATTACAAAGAGAAGGATGACACAAAGGAAGATCGAGAAAGAATTAAAAGTCTGTTTTGTTGTTGAATAAGAGGTGAAAAACATTGACTTTTCTTGTTCACCTTGTGAGATTAATTCATGTCATTATTTCTACGACTTTCCGCGCCTCGAGTCCAAGGAACCTCCCCGCAGCGAAAGAGATTATGATAGTTCCTGGTACTAAATCGATAAGGCTGTATGATTCTATGCGCGCCGGTGGTACTGCTCTCTCTTATGGGATCTGATTCAAAAGTAAAAAATAACAAAGACGATAGGGGATACATATGACACAGAAGAGATTAGAAAATAAAGTTGCTCTTATAACTGGGGGCTCTAGAGGAATCGGTGCGGCCATTGCTAGGCGTTTAGCTAAGGAAGGATGTCATGTGGCCATTAGCTATTCAGCATCTGAAGAAAAAGCCCTTGTTTTAATGCAGGAACTCGAAAAAGAAGGAGTTAAAACTCTACTGATACAAGCAGATCAATCCAACCCTTTACAAGCATCAAACCTTGCCAAAAAAGTAGGAGAGCACTTTGGTAGGATCGATATTCTTGTAAATAATGCTGGCATTTTTGTAGGCGGCTCTATCGATGATGTGAATCTTGACATCGATGGGATTTCAAAACAGTTTGCAGTGAATGTGGGAGGGGTCTTTACCACAACTCGTGCAGCGCTTCCCTTTATGAAAGAGGGTGGACGTATAGTGATTATAGGCTCCATTAATGGAGAGAGGATGACTGTCTCAGGAGGAGCTGATTATGCTGCTACAAAAGCGGCTCTTGTTGGCTACACACACGGCTGGGCAAGAGATCTAGGCCCAAGAAATATAACGGTCAATCTTCTGCAACCAGGTCCTATAGAAACGGATATGAACCCAGACAATACCGACTTTGCCAAAGAAATGAAAAAAAGCGTTGCTTTAGGACGTTATGGCAGGCCTGAGGAAATCGCTTCAGCGGTAGCCTTTTTAGTAAGTGGAGAAGCTTCTTATATTACAGGAGCTACTCTTACCGTTGATGGAGGCTTTTTAGCTTAAGTTCTTCCTCTTAATTGACACTGCTTCCCCAGACTTTAGGATGGGCAATCAGTGTCTTTTTTCTGTCTTTACTCTTTTAATTATCGAATAGCTGAAAAATTCTCTGTCCATTTACTATAAAACAATACCCTTAGCAAAAGAACCTGGTTCCCCTTTTGGTTCAAATCAGATATATTGTGGTTTTGGAGACCTCTATGAACAAAAAACTTCCTATTGGAATCAGTGATTTTAAAGAATTAATTGATTCTGGATGCACCTATATAGACAAAACTCTTCTTATTCAAGAAGTTATAGAAAAAGGAACCAAAGTCGCGCTTATTCCCCGGATGCGCCGTTTTGGCAAGACGCTGAATCTTTCTATGCTGCAATATTTCTTTGAAAAGAGGGAAGAAGATACAAGTTATTTGTTCAAAAATCTCAATATTTGGAAAGATGAAAAATACAGGGAAATGCAAGGGCAATTTCCTGTTATCTTTATTTCATTAAAGGACGTCAAATATCTAACCTGGGAAGAAACTTTTCAGGCCATGAAAGAGCTTGTTTCGCAAGAATTTAAACGTCATAGGTATCTTGCAGAAGGAAGCCTTCTATTTCCCGACGAAAAAGAGGATTACCAAAAAATCATTCGCAAAGAAGCTGACCTATCTCTTTTGGCTGTAAGCCTTCTTCGACTTACAGAATGGCTCTATCGTTACCACAAAAAAAACGTTATTGTCCTCATTGATGAATACGATGCTCCCGCTCATGCAGCGTACGTTGGGAAGTACTATGAAACATTCATTACTTTTCTGCGAAATTGGCTGTCGGGAGGACTAAAAGATAACGTTTATTTGGAGAGAGGGGTCCTTACAGGAATTTTACGCATTGCAAAAGAGAGTATTTTTTCTGGGCTGAATAATATTAGCACTTTTACTGTAATACACGAGACCTTTAGCGATAAATTTGGACTACTCGAATCAGAGGTCACAAAGCTTCTTCAAGATTATGGGATGCAATCCAAACTTTCTGAAATAAGGTCATGGTATGATGGGTATCGTATTGGATCATGTGAAGGGATTTATAACCCTTGGTCTGTATTAAAATGCATTGAAGCAAACGGGGCTTTGTCCCCATATTGGGTGAATACTAGCGATAACGCTTTGATGAAACAGCTTATTACCCAAGGATCTGAGGATTTAAAAGCTGATATAGAAGATCTTCTTAAGGGAAAGACTATCGAAAAGACCATCGAAGAAGGGATCATATTTCCTGATCTTGAAAATAGCCCTAATGCTATCTGGTCTCTGCTATTATACAGTGGATATCTAACAATTGATGCCACTCCATCCTATGGGATTCCTTGCCGTTTACGCATTCCTAATATTGAAGTCGCTGAATTATATAAATCTGTCATTCTCGATTGGTTTAGAAAAAGTATTAATGAAAATAAGTACAAACTGCTTTTAAGCAGTTTGATTACTGGTGATATAGATACCTTTTCTCAGATTTTTAGAGAATTCCTCCTTTCATCGGTTAGCGTTTTTGATGTCCCCGCTGAAGAATCGGAAAAAATTTACCATGCATTCATTTTAGGGATGCTTATTGGTCTGAAAGACACATATGAAGTTAAATCTAACCGTGAAAGTGGGCTTGGAAGGTATGATGTTATGCTCATTCCTAAAAATCCAAAAGACTTAGGGATAATCATGGAATTCAAAAAAATCAGCCCTTTTGAAAAAACGGATTTAGAAACAGCTGTAAATTCTGCTCTTAAACAAATCGAAGACAGGCACTATGCTCAGGAATTGCTCGATCGGGGTGTGGATCGTATTTTGTATCTAGGTCTTGCCTTCGAAGGTAAAAACGTGCTTATTCGTCATAAGTTTAGAGCCTAAGCAGCGAAGTCTTTTAATTGACTATAACATTAAGTTTTTCTGTCTAGCTAAGTCGACCACTTTTCTCATCTTTAAAAAAATGCAAAATACCAAATATTCGCTTTACCTATGGAATAGACCATAGCGGTTATCCATTTTTTTTATAGAATAGACGCCAGAAAACCGCCGGATCTTTAGTCCTGCGGATGAATGGCGCATCTTACCTAAAGTGTCTTTTGCAGGTTCAGATACCTCAATCGTTTCCGACTTCATGAACACACCAATTCCCTCTTCGAGAAGTAAGAGCTTTCAGTATTTGCAGACGGAAAAACCATGGTATTTAATAGAGGATTTTCTAGGGGAATCCGAGAGGTAAGACATGATCTCCTTGCTGAAATTCTGGTGATTTTTTTTAGTTTTGCCATGGGCTTTAGATTTACGGTCTTTCCTTCGATATCCATGAGGACAGCGTAGCCGGTAGACATTCGGCCTTTAACAAAGAGCTCCTGACCT
>JAPLSW010000058.1 GCA_026398435.1 Chlamydiota bacterium
TTTCCCCGGGCTTTTTGTGAGGCATTACTTTATTAGACCTCTGAAGGGTCTGATGTAGTCATTTAGTTGAGATTGTTGATCTAGTAGGGTATCCAGCATGTTTTGGAGGTTTTGCTTGATAAATACTTCTTTTAGCATCTGGCCAAGGACCGTGTTCATCAGTTGATCGATAGGGAATCCCTCTTCGCTGCTAATGTTTTTTAGGACGATTTGTTTGATTACGGGCAGTTTTTTTACTTTGCCACCCCCTTGCACATAGAGAAGATCTACAGAAATATTATTGATAATGAGTTCTTTAATGAATACTGATCTTCCTGGAGTGCTAGGGGAGCTCTGCGTCGTCGACTGCTCAGATTTTCGCTTTCGTCTTGAGGGAGGGACATCTTCAGAGGCGGCTTTATCGAGGTTACTCATGATTCGCGTCCAGTTTCCTTGGGTGGATGTCGCTGAATCAAATTCTAACCCTAGATACACATTATCTAGTTGAATGCTTTCAATGACAACTTGAGGATTTAAATAGTTAGTTAGAGGAGCCTCTATGTCGAGGGTTTCAACAGAAAATGCTTTGGCAAGTATTCCATTTGGAACATTGCCAATCTCGAAGTTTTCGATAGTAAAATGGGAAAATCCCACTTCTATATCTTCGATTTCAACAGGAACTCCGATTTCTTTAGAAAGGTGGCTTGCGAGCATGTCTGGAGCTCTAGACCAGGCAATGAACGTGGCTATACAGATAGCCGAGATTGCTATTAGGATGTATCCAAATATGCTGGTGAAAAATTTCTTCATGGGGGGAGATCCTTTTCTTTGATAGGTTTTTTTTTATCTTAATCAAAAAAAAACTATATATCAAGAAATGGGAAAAAAGAAGAGCTCCCTTGTGGGGAGCTCTTCTTTAAGAACTAGTATTCAGAACCTGACATTGCAGGAGTTTGTGCTCCAGCTTCTTGTTTCTGATCTGTAATAATCGCTTCTGTAGTAAGCAGAAGTGCTGCAATAGACGCAGATAGTTCGATGCTAAGACGTACAACCTTTGTCGGGTCTACGATCCCTTTTTCTAGCATGTTGCCAAATACATCATTTTGGGCGTCCCATCCTTCATAAGTATCCATCTGGGATACTCTTTGAACGATGATAGAGCCTTCTTTACCTGCATTCTCTGCTATTTGGCGAAGAGGGTAGGAAAGGGTTCTGATAACGATCTCTGCACCGATTTTCTCGTCGCCTTTTAGTGAGGCGCTAAGTTTTTCAAGTTCAGGGATGCTGCGTATAAAGGCAACTCCGCCGCCGGGAAGAATTCCTTCTTCTACAGCTGCTTTTGTCGCATGCACTGCGTCATCTACTCTGTCTTTCTTTTCTTTCATTTCGATTTCAGTTGCAGCGCCAACTCTGATAATACCTACGCCGCCGGCCATTTTGGCAAGGCGCTCTTGTAGTTTCTCTTTATCATAGTCAGATGTGCTTTCTTCGATCTGTCTTTTGATGAGGGCAATTCTATCTTGAATTTCTGATTTTTTGCCGGCTCCCTCAACAAGAGTTGTATCTTCTTTTTTGATCACAGCTTTTTTGACTTTGCCGAGCATGTCAATAGTTACTGTATCAAGCTTGATGCCGAGATCTTCGCTGATATATTGGCCACCTGTTAGGATAGCAATATCTTGCAGCAGAGATTTGCGTCTATCGCCAAAGCCTGGAGCTTTTACGGCGCATACTTTAAGGCCAGCTCTTAGTCTGTTGACAACGAGGGTCGCTAGAGCCTCCCCTTCGACATCTTCAGCTAGGATAAGAAGCGGTTTGCCCGTTTCTGCAACAGCTTGGAGAATAGGAAGGAAATCCTTCATAGCTGCTATTTTTTTCTCGTAGATAAGGATGTAAGCGTCTTCAAGAATACATTCTTGCGCTTCGGTATTTGTCATGAAGTATGCAGAGACGTAGCCTCTGTCAAAGTTCATTCCTTCTACCACATCAAGAGTTGTTTCAAAGCCTTTTCCTTCTTCCACGGTGATCGTTCCATCTTTGCCGACTCTTTCCATGGCCTTAGAGATGATCTCGCCAATTTCAGTATCTCCATTAGCAGAGATAGTAGCTACTTGCTCTATTTCCTTACGGTCTTGGATCGGTTTGCTCATCTTTTTGATATTTTCTACAACGGTTTTTACCGCTTTTTCAATACCGCGTTTGAGCTCCATAGGATTTGCGCCGGCTGTGACGTTACGAAGGCCTTCGCTATAGATCGCTTCTGCAAGAACTGTAGCTGTCGTTGTGCCATCACCTGCTTTATCAGCGGTTTTGCTAGCTACTTCTTTAACCATCTGCGCGCCCATATTCTCGTGTCTGTCTTCGAGCTCGATCTCTTTAGCAACGGTCACGCCGTCTTTTGTGATATGTGGTGTGCCATAAGGTTTGTCAATAACAACGTTACGACCTTTAGGTCCGAGTGTTAC
The DNA here is from genome assembly GCA_026398435.1 of Chlamydiota bacterium. Lineage (GTDB taxonomy): Bacteria > Chlamydiota > Chlamydiia > Chlamydiales > Rhabdochlamydiaceae > VGMB01. The sequence goes on from JAPLSW010000058.1 coordinate 2,445, forward strand.
TTTAACGGCAGAAGCTAGAGTTTTAACTCCTTTAAGAATTTTCTGTCTGGCGTCTTCTTTGAACTTAATATCTTTAGGTGCCATAATTGATAGTCTCCTTAAAATTATGAATTTACAATTGCAATAATATCATCAGCTTTTACAATCACATACTCTTCATCATCGATCGTTACTTCTTGCCCAGAGTATTTATCCATAAGAATGGTATCTCCCACGCTTACTGGAGGAAGTATCATTTTTCCTTCTTTATTTTCGATGCCAGGGCCCACTGCAATGACTTTTGCTGTTTCTTGTTTTTTCTTAGCGCTATCAGGAAGAATGATTCCCCCTTTAAGAGTCTCTTCTTGCTGCAGACGCTGCGCAAGAACGCGATTTCCTAGAGGCTTTAATGTCGTTTTTTTAGATGTTTGCTGCTGTGTCATTTTGTAACTCCTTTTTTTTAGAAGGTCTCTAGTTTGTAACTTTCTTTGCTCGATTTTAGGGTAGCTAGCTATTTTTTAGCAATAAAATTAGCAAATAGATAGGGCGACTGCTAAAGAATCTTTGTTGTTGAAAATGCTAGTTCTTGACATAAGAGGGAAAATTTGAATAATCGCCTTGTCTTTAACCTTACATACCAGGAGTGTCCCCATGTCCCAGCCGGCCGTATCTATCGAAAAAGAAATTGATAGAGTAAAAGAGCGTAAAGAAATTCCTTTGGATGATTGTTGGAATGTCGAAGCTCTTTATCTTTCTTGGGATGCATGGGAAAAAGATGTTGAAAAGTGGGCAAGACCTGTCCTTAAGCCTCACTGGCCTGAATTTGATGCATTCAGGGGGAAGCTCTCCGATCCTAAAATGGTGGCGGAGCTTTTGGAAAACACCTTTGCTATCGACCGGGCTTTAAGCAAGCTATATACCTATGCCCATCTAAGACATGACGAAGACGTCTCTGCAGAGCAGCCAAATAAAGCCTATACTCGCATGGTGTCTTTTCTTTATGAGTTCAGAGAAGAGCTTTCTTGGGTAGAGCCGGAGCTTCTTCAGCTTGAGGAAAAAGCTATCCAGAATATTTTAGATTCTGATGCTGTTAAAGACTATAGGATACATCTGGAAAAGATTCTCAGGTTTAAGCCCTACACACTATCTGCTGAAATGGAAAAACTAATGGCCCTTTCTGGAAAGGCCCTGGAAACCTCTCAAAGAACATTCGGTGTGCTTAATAATGCAGACATTAAATTTGCCTCAGTAACTGACTCCGAAGGAAATGTAAGGGAGGTAAGCCACGGAAAATATCACCTATATTTGAGGAGCCCTGATAGGCAGCTTAGAAAAGCTGCTTTTTGTAGTGTGCATGACTCCTTCCTTAAGTTTGAAAACACTTTTTGTGAACTAATCCAAGGGCAGATGCAAAGGCATGTCTTTGAAAAGAAAGCCAGAGGCTATAGCTCTTGTCTTCAATCTGCTTTATTTCCCCATCAAGTGGATGAGAGTGTCTACAAGGCTCTTATAGCATCTGTTCATAAGCAGCTTCCCTCGCTGCATCGCTATGCAAAGCTTCGTAAGAAGCTACTTAAGCTTGATAAGCTCCATTTATATGATGTTTATGTGCCGATTGTTTCCGAGGTAAACCTTACTATGAATTATAAGGAGGCAGAAGAGCTTGTCATAGAGTCTGTGCTACCCTTAGGAAAAGAATATCAGGAGATCCTACGCAAAGGGCTTACAGTTGACAGATGGGTGGATAGGTATGAGAATGCTCGTAAAAGAAGTGGAGCCTACTCTAGCGGTTGCTATGATAGCAGTCCTTATATTCTAATGAATTTTCAGGGCACATTAAATGACGCCCTTACCCTCACCCATGAAGCCGGGCATAGTATGCACACGTATATGAGCTCTAAACATCAGCCGTATCAATATTCACAATACCCCATATTTTTGGCAGAGGTCGCTTCTACATTTCATGAAGAGCTTCTCTTGCAGCACCTTATGGCAAAGGTTTCTTCTAAAGAAGAAAAGGCCTATCTCATTAACCAAAAGATCGATGACATTAGAGCTACATTTTTTCGCCAGACGATGTTTGCTGAATTTGAGCTGAAGATGCATGAGTGGGTAGAGCAGGATATTCCTTTAACCCCAGCTCTCCTTAAACAGGAATATAGGGAGCTCAATCAGAAATATTATGGACCGGAACTTGTTATCGATCAGGAAATCGATATAGAATGGGCTCGCATACCTCATTTCTACTACAATTTTTATGTATATCAATATGCGACAGGTCTCAGTGCTTCGTGCGCTCTTTCTCAAAAGGTTCTCAAGGAAGGTGAATCTGCCCGCCAAAAATACCTTGAGTTCCTTTCTTCCGGTTCTAGCAAGTATCCTTTAGATACCCTAATTCTTGCTGGAGTGGATATGAAAAGCTCTGAGCCGGTAGATGCTTTAATACATCGTTTTACAGGTCTTGTCGATGAGTTAGAGAGGATTTTATCTTAAAAATCTTAAATAATGAAAAAAAAGTTGCCCTAAATCTTCTATCGCAGTATGTGAATGTGATGAAAAATATAATTTCCTTATTTCATAAGCTTTTAAAAAAAGTAGTAAAATTAATCATGGCAGATCAAATTCAAGAAAAAGTAAAGGCATCCTTTGTCGTAATTAATGAGAAGGGGCTCCACACACGTCCTTCGACGGAGCTTGTAAAATGTGCTTCTACTTTCAAAGCTCAAGTGAATCTTATCTACCAAAATGTAACGGTTAACGCGAAATCCATTCTTGGGATTTTAATGCTTGCTGCGGCAAGAGGATCGAAAATAAAAGTTGAAGCGGTAGGGGAGGATGCTAAGGAAGCTGTCCAATCTATTCTTGAGCTTGCGAAGAACAAATTTTATATTAAGTATTAATCAATCAGAAACAGAAATCGCTTTATCCATGACTGCCTTCCTGCAAAAGATGGGTATATTACCCATTAGAGCAAGCGTTAGGCAGTCGCTGGGCCTTGCATCAACTTCTACAATATTTTTTTTATCACCTTCGCTCAGCTCTAGAAAAAGACGGGCGGTATAAGTGGTGTCTTCGACATCATGGATAACGACTTGGAGAATGTCGATGTTGTATCCCTTAAAAATATTTTCTAGGAGATCAAAGGTTGAAGGTCTTGGTTTTTTGCCCTGCGTTAAAAAGGATTGCAGGTTCTTTCCTACATGAGGCTCAGTATAGATCGCAAATTTTTTGGTGTCATCGCCAAGGATGATCACTGTATAAGATTTGGATTGCATGATTTTACTTAATACAACAGGTATGAGATCTGAGCTCATAGAAGGTAGCCCCATAGGGTTGTGCATTAATTTCTATATACGGAGCTTTGAGATTAGATGCAATTCTTAAGGTTTGATAACTACTTGACCGTCGCTAAAACCGATGATGACGCGGCCTGCTAGGTGAAAGAAAAATCCCGTCTCTACAACTCCGGGGATTTCCCGCAGTGCTAGGTCTACTGTTTCCGGATGGGGTAAAGGGGAGTGAAAGGTGATATCGACAATGTAATTGCCATTATCAGTTAGATAAAGGGATCCGTCTTTTGCTTTTCTAAATACGGCTGGATTTCCGAGCTTTTCTATTTTTCTAAAGGTTACCATATGGGCAAAGGGGATGATTTCTACGGGAAGTTTCTTTTGTCCAAGATGGGGGCTGAGTTTGCTTTCATCAACGACGACAATCAGCTCTTTACTCATGGAGGCTAGGATTTTTTCTCTAAGAAGAGCGCCGCCTCCTCCTTTGATCATCCTTTTTTCCGCATCGATCTCATCAGCTCCATCTACTGTGATATCCAAATAGGAGAGCTTGTTGATGTCCGCGATGGAGATTCCACCTCTCCAGGCTAGTTCCTCTGAGTGCAGGGAGCTTGAAACAGCCTGGATTTTCAGACCGGAAGCTACTCTTTCGATGAGTTTTTCAATAAAGTAATAGACGGTGCTACCTGTTCCAAGGCCGACGAGCATCCCGTCCTGGATGAGCTCTGCCGCTCTGTACCCGACTGCCTTTTTGATTGATTCTTGGTTCATAAGTTCATTTTTCAAGAATTCTTTTTTGAAAACAAGGGGTATTTTTAGAGGTTGGGACGTTGCATTTTTAAATTTATAGTGTTTAGTTTGTAGAAATAAGATGCAGTTAAATGCTTAGGGGAAGTAAAATGCCTTTTTTATCTAAATAATTTGAGGTTAATTATGACTTTTGTATTTACGTCTATGACGGATAGTCAGTTGCATCAACAATATGAATCTTTATCAAAAATTCTTGCTAGGGAAAAAACCTGGATGGCTATATTACCGGAATGTCAAATAGAAGGCATTGAAACTGATCTTAGTTTTATAGAAAGCATTATACAAGCTCGAACAATTTCTGCCGCTACAAGAGCTTTAGTAACAAGTGCTGCAGGAGCTTCAGCTGGTAGGGATGTTTCAGTTTCTCCATGTTTTCCAAGTCCTAGGACAACATCTGGTTCGATAGAACGTAGAGGGGCTAGCACCCAGAGGTCTTCAGCGGCAAGATTAGATACTGGTTCAGGTCTTTCCTCTCCACCTAAAACAGCTAGGGAAGCGGCTCTTTCAACTGTTGATGAGTCGGATATTCTGGTTGTATCATCTTCAGGTAGTAATGCTGTCATAGTACATGCGGAGCATGTACGCACCCCTGCTACAGGAGATGGATCTTCTATTTATGAAGCTCTAGCTCGTTCAGCATCTAGTTCAGTAGCCCCTACTACACCTTTAAGTATAGATCCTATGCATTCAGCTTTTGCAAGAGCTATATCAAGTCCAGGAACTCCTTCTGGATTATCAAGGTCCTCCGTTCATTCTTCGCTTCCTAGGGTTATTTCTAGTTTGAGACTAGATGGAGAGGCTTCTGATTTGCTAGTCTTTGAGGGTCCTGGCCGAGTTATGCCGGAACTGGCAGCGCCAGCCTATGAGATGCCAGATCCGGCTAGTGAGTTTTGTATAGAGCCCCGGAATCGAAGAAGACGTGGAAGCGCATCTGTAATTGCAGTAGAATTTGCATCCTATAGAGCTTCTCCGGTAGGGGATTTTGTAACAGAGGCTGAACTAGCAGAAGAAAAACGTAGGGAAGACGAAAGTGCTGCTAGTTTTGCTGGGATTGACTGTCTCAATGGAAATTGGCTTTTTAGGCAAGTTAAGGGAAATCCTCACTGGCGATAGTCGTAATAGAATGTTTTTTAGTCAAATCCCCAGATTTTCTTAGGGTGAAGAGTTGCATTAAAATTCTTTAAACCGTAAGATTGGCTGGGGATTTATTGTTGGAGAGATGTCATGCCTGTAGCCACAAAAGACAAGAAAAAGGTTTGTGCTGAAGAAAGTGCAAAAACTCGAAGAGCAAGAGAAAAGCTGAAGAAAAAATTAGATGCTTTTGAAAAACAGATTACTCCTCAAGCTCTTGAAGAAAAAACTATCGAAATACATCGCTGGATTGAAAGGCATGCTTCTCAAAGGGCTGTGCTTCGCTCCAAGACGTTTTCTTTATTTGATGAAAACCAAAATACCGCAGTACTCAGCAAAAAGGTCTCCGACCTTGCCGAGCAGCTACAAAAAGATTTTAAAATCACCCCACAACCTACCACAAGCTCTTTGCAGTCTAAAAAGATTTTGCAGGGTATGGTTGCATCGCATAGTAAATCGGATTAAACGATTTGCTGAAAAAAAACCCGATCCAGTAGCATCTAGCCTTTAGATTCACAAAGGATCACTTATGAGTAATGTAATAGACTGTCTAAGGTCGCGTGGGCTTATCGATGCTATATCGAGCGATGAACTTCACAAACGAGCTGATACCCCTTTAAAAGCCTATGTAGGATTTGATCCAACAGCTGATAGCCTCCATCTTGGTAATCTCTTAGGTATTGTTGTGCTTAGATGGTTTCAAAAGTTTGGTCATACCCCTGTTGTGATACTTGGTGGCGCTACCGGTAGGATCGGAGATCCATCCGGTAAAAGTAAAGAAAGGCCCTTTCTTGATGAAGCTACCATTGAACATAATATTACGCAGATCAGAAAGAACTTTGAAAGGGTTCTAGACTTTGCCTGTCCTAACGCCCCCATCATGCTCAATAATGACATGTGGTTTTCAAGTTTTAAGTTGATTGATTTTTTAAGAGATATAGGCAAACATTTCAGACTAGGTAGTATGCTTGCTAAAGATAGTGTGAAAACCCGAGTGCAATCGGAAGAGGGGATGAGCTTTACCGAGTTCAGCTACCAGATGCTGCAGGGGTATGATGCCTACCATTTGTTTTCTTCTTACGATGTTTGTTTGCAAATGGGGGGAAGTGATCAGTGGGGCAATATTACAGCAGGTACCGATCTGATCCGTAAGCTTACTGGAAAATCCGGTTTTGGAATGACCTTTCCTCTTTTAACTAGAGCCGATGGGAAGAAATTTGGAAAAAGTGAAGAGGGAGCTATTTGGCTCTCTGAAGAAAAATGCTCTCCCTACCAGTTTTACCAGTACCTTATCAAGGTAGCAGATTCCGATGTGATCAAGATGCTTCGGATGCTTACCTTCCTAGATCTTGAAGCTATTCAAGAAATAGAAGAAAGCATGTCCCATCCAGGGTATGTTCCAAATACTGCTCAGAAAAGACTCGCTGAAGAACTCACCCACCTGGTTCATGGAAAAGAGGGCCTTGAAAAAGCCCTTAGAGTGACAGAAGGAGCCGCTCCCGGAGCTAAAGGATCCACTTTAGATATCGAGGTGCTTCAAGAGATAGCTCAAGATATGCCAAACATCAGCTTGCCAAGAGAAAATGTGCTCGGCCATAAATTTACCGATGTTGCAGCTCTTTCAGGGATTGTAGCCAGCAAAGGGGAGGCAACCCGCCTGGTAGCTGGCGGCGGTGCTTACCTAAATAATGAAAAAATCGATGATCCGGCCTTGAAAATTGATGAAGATCATCTTATCGGAGGTCAATTTTTGCTGCTCGGCATGGGTAAGAAGAAAAAAATTCTTGTGAAAGTTCAGCCCTAAGTTTTTTTAATGAAATAAAGTCTTGTCATAGAGAAATTAGCCCTATTTTTACCAAATAGGGCTCCATTTTTTTAGGATGATTTTTTGAAGTTAAGTTTTTTTTATTAAAAACCACTTGCTTGAAAATCAGCGGGATACAACAATTGGGACTAAATGCAGTTGTAACTAAAACGCGGCTATTGCAGGCAACCAAGGAGTAGAGTCCGTATGTCAACAGTAACTAAAAAAAATCTTATTCAATCAATTTCCCAAGAAAGGGGAGTTCATCCCAACGACGTTAGAAACGTAATTCAATCTTTCCTCGATGCTATGACAGAGAACCTTGCAAAGGGGGACAGGTTAGAGTTTCGTGACTTTGGGGTATTTGAAATTGTAGAAAGAAAGCAAAAGATTGGAAGAAATCCCAAGGATGCAGCAGTGCCCATTATTATTCCAGCGCGCAGGGCTGTTAAGTTCACACCGGGAAAAAAAATGAAACAACTTATAGAAAAAATGCTCCCTAAGGGCAAATCTTAAGTTTTCAGTAATATCTGCTGTAAGTTCCAAGAGTCTCTAGTTTCTAGAGACTCTTTTTTGTATAAATGGTGAAGAGCCATTTTTACATTTCCAGCACTATCTAACGGCTCTATCTTTGATCGAAAAACTCCACGTGCGGAGGACGGCCTCTCCTAAAATCACCTTCACTAAGTATTCCAATAGTATGCAGGAAAGCGATTGTAAATGAGTTCCCAATTGCATGATGATTGTCTAGTCCTCTAGCCGGTCCATGCGCATCCATTGTTCCTAGGACCTTACTTATCAGATTACCTATGATAGGGACCAAAAGCCAAAGGCATCTAGTCATGCTTTTATTATCTAGATACTCAAAGTATTTGCCTTTTTTGATGTGGCGAAGGTTCATTAAAGGCAAGATAACACATTTTTGGAAAATATTGATGATAGTAGTTGCAGTGCTGACAAAGGGAATGTAATCGCAACCCTTATCTGCTCCAATGGCTAATGTATTCGCTAAGTTATTTAACTGATATTCATTTATTTGCATTTGATCTCCTAACGTTTTTAATAAAAAATTCTTATCGGCCTATTCAAAAATAGCAACCCTTATGAGGCAGGCCTTAATGGTTCGGCTCTCCAACTTTTAAGCGCGTCTATTGGGCTTTCTTCAGGTGAGAAAGTATGCGGCTGGTTATTGCGACCCCAATTGGTATAAGGGACATTACTTGTGCCTTTAAAGCGGAACGTTTCCTTTTGATGATCTGAAGTGGAAAAACTACCACCACCATAAAACTGGCTCATCGGGCATTTAACCACTTTTCCTGCACCACGACCAAACGCATTTCGGCTGACTCCAATTGCATTTCGAAGATAAAAATAGTATTTATAGACAAATTGAGATCCGGGAATTGCCTCACTAAATGGCGGTTCACGGATTTCGTGTGTACGGAGGTCTGTGAGTGTCTCTATAATCGGCTTTATCATTATTTCAGAATGAGTTTCTTGAAGTCCCTCTTTTTCTCTATTAAAGATCAAGAAGCTATTTTCATTACCTCCATTGAAAACGTATCCATCGGATGAGAGAAAATCTAGAGTACGCTTATCAAACATATGTTCTGTACTCATGGGTTCTATATCGATATCAGAGACAACACAGTATTTAGAGCTCTCCCTAGGAGAGCTCATCATGTAATCAGTGATCAATACTTTAAGAAGATCTACCCTATAGTAAACAGGAGTTCCTGGATGAAGAGAGTTTTCTAGTTCCCCTGTAAGGCTAGGGAGCTGCCGAACGTCTCTTAATTGAAGATCTACGCCTCTAGATGTGGCCATTGCTCTCATCATCTCAAAGGTCCCATGCCGTGCTTTCTCTGTCACTAAAGCGCTATCATACCATAAGTTAATTTGCGCACCGGGTACGGCATCGGCCCATTTGGAAATTCGATAAGCAAAGCTCTTTTTGATTTGGGTCCAATTTGTTAAAGCCTCTCCTTCGAGAGTCGCTTCCGTAGCTTCCAACTCTCGCAAAGCTCTTGGGTCTTTGATACATTCGGCATTTTCAGAAAGGTCAAGTCCGTTCTTAAAGATATTTTGCGCGACATCGGCTATACGGTCTTGGGGGTTAAGATTGACCCAGAGAAAATTTATAGTGTAATTGCTGAGGGCTGGGGGAGTAGGGGAGGGTCTATAAATATAGGGGTTTTTCACTTTATAAGCTAGATCGTAGCAAGCAGCCAGTTTCTCCTCAGTTGCTTCTATGCCAGATCTTCTAAACATCTCTGTAAGAGAGGGATTGTTTAGTAGATATTTATTGTCATTGCGAATCGCATTAAGGATCTCATCAAAGGAGGCTAAAGGGGGGAGGTCAGTAGCCGAGGATCCTGCTGCAAAGGGATGGTCCCTATAGGCAGAATCGCCACATCCACCAGCAGAAGACATACTGTCCTTGCAGTGGGGTACTGCCTGGGCTACCGCTTCTGCGGTAAAGATTTTATTATCTGTTTCTGGATCACTTACTGAGGGAACTCCTCCTCTAATCGAACTTAAAGTAGACATAATTACCGTCCATTGTTTAGTATATATTATATCATTAATTGCTATTTAATATCATTATTAATTAGTTAAAATAATTGCTTACTATTGTTCAATTGTAATATCGATGGTTTGCTGGTAATTACCTCTAAGGCTAGAAGCATTGGGACGTTAGAAACGTCATTCAACGAAATCTTTCCTGGATGCTATAACAGAGAACCCTGCAAACTGACGGCCGGTTAGAATTCTGCGACTTTGGAGTCTTTGAAGTTATAGAAAGAAAGCAGAAGATTGGACGAAATCCGAAAAATGCAGCTGTATCGATTGTCATCCCGGCTCGCAGAGCTGTTAAGTTTACCGCTGGAAAAAAAATGAAGGAACTCATTGATTTTTCTAAAGAATAATCTTAAGTTTCATGAGTCTCTTGGCAGAGGCTCTGTTTTTAAGTAAAATGTTATCAAACTGTGATTTTTAAATCTGCAGTTGTAGCATCCACTGAAATGGGGTGGATTTTCCCTTTGGGTCCTTTAGATAGTTGCTCAAGGTTAATATCGTTGTAAAGTGCTCTAAATTCTTTGTCTTTTGCGCGAAGATGGTTGAGGACATACAAACGAACGCAGAGTTCTAGACCCGGAGAGATTCTATTTTTCTCGCTTTCCCATTTTAAAATAGAGACATGACTGACTCCAAAGGCTTTTCCAAACTCTGTTGTGGTCATTTCTAGGTAGGTGCGAATATAACGAAGCTCGTCTCCATTCAAAGCAGTGGATTTATGTATAATTTCTTCTAAGACAAGAAGCATCAGTTTGTTCATGTCAATGTCAATGCACCATTCGCCTGCAACCTTGATCATAGGAACATTAACTAACTTTACTGGGACTCCAAGTCCTTTGTAGATAAAAGTCTTTGTTTTTGTTAACTTTTTCATGCTAGCCTCACAACGGTGATAATTATTAACTTCTTTTCCAGGGAGATAATAATTCTTAGATTAACTCCATCTACTGTTTTCCCGCATATCGCGTATTTCCACATTTGTCTTTTGACATCGAAAAGATCCTTGTCCGTATCACAACGTCCGTTTTTTAATACGTACAACTTGTCTTCGGAGCGCATGCTCGCTAATAATATAGAATCCCTTTTGTACGAGTTCCTTAATCTTAGTTAAAAGATCGTTGGGTTTTAGGGCAGTATTCAACGTGAATTTCCTTTTTCTCAATTGTAATTAAGTTACATATAAAAATCAATCGATTTCTAAGTGACAGCTAGACAATGAGTTCCACTTGCTACCAGGGCGCAATTTTAAAAATGCCTCAGGAGTGGCTTGAGGATTTTAGCTTATTTTTTCATTAAAATGAAATTTTTATTATTCATGATGGATTAGGCTTCTGTCTTTAGATCTAACTGTTGTCTATAAGGTTTTATTTTGATTAGATTGGGGCCTTAAGAAAAAAGAATAATAAAGGGAAAAATTTGAGCGCCAATAAGATGTTTGGTGTTGACCTCGCTGTTATTTTTTTTGAGAGGAAAGTTAGGCATCCTCATGCTCTAGAGGCTTAGTTTAAGGAGTTTACTTAGACTAGTTGGTAAAATGTAGTATTTTTTCCTTCACTAAAAAATCTACAGAGCTTTTCTTCTATAGAGGCCTTAGCTAAAATAGGGGATTATCCTCGTAAAGAGGGAGATCTACATTGAAAAAAAATCAGATTTGTGGATAATTGGCGTGTTTATAAGTGGCTATTGCTAGTTTAGTTTTTTTGATTTTCAAATCAAAATGGTTAGAGCTTTACCTAGCTAATTTACAAGAGATTTACAGGGAAAAATACTTTGTCAGCACCTAAGATATTTTTGATTACAGCTTTAGCTGCCTTTTCTTTAATTGGCGTTGTATCTGTTGTGAAAAAAAATAAATCAAGTCCTGAGACCTCTACGAGTATTCCTAAAAAGGAAAAAAAGGTAGTAGCAAAGCCCTCTGTGACAGAGGGTAAAAAGGAAAAAGCTGTAAAATCTTCTTTAAATGAATTTCCAAGTATTGACCGGATGCATCAGTTATTTACAACGGGACCGAGTAAACTGCCTGTTGTTGAAACGGTATCCTATTCGAGTACTGTCCCTTGGCTAAAAGGGCGTCCAGCCTGGGTTGCGGACTACGCGGCTTATTATGGCACCTCTCGGCATTTCATAGCCCGCAGCCTTCATGGAAAGGCGGATTATTTTAATCAAACTGTATCTGCCGGCCGAAAGTTCAATGTTTTTAGAAAAGACAAAAAAATACAATTTCATCTTCTTGTCGATGTCTCTAGACTCAAAATGGGTCTTTATTATCATGATCTAGATACACAAGAAAGAGTACTCCTTAAAACATACGCTGTGGGCCTGGGTAGGCTCGATAACCGTAAGCCATCTGGTAGTCTGACACCCCTTGGTTCTTATTCTTTAGGTGATAAGATCGCAATCTATACGCCAGGAGTTACGAGTTATTTCCAAGACCAAAAGACCGAAATGATCCGAGTATTTGGAACAAGATGGATCCCTTTTGGACAAGCTCTTGAAGGATCCTCTGAACCTGCTAAAGGTTATGGAATACAAGGGGCTCCTTGGACCGTTGATCCCACTTCGGGAAATCTTACAGAAAATAGAGATTGCATTGGCAAGTATGATAGTGATGGCTGCATCCGTCTCAGTTTAGAAGACATGGAAGAGCTCTTTGCTATCGTAATCACTAAGCCTGCATTTGTACATATAGTAAATGACTTCAGATCTGCCTCTCTTCCTGGCTCTGAAGTTGCAACTCCTACACGTTAACCATAAGGTAGAAATTTATGCTGCCCCATGAAAAGCCCATTTTTGAATATGAGAAAACACTCCAAAAGCTCAAAGAGCAAAATGGGGAAAATTCTCCATGGTCTGACGAGGAGCTTGTCAAGCTCGAGGAAAAACTGCATCTACTCAAAACAAAAGTGTACTCAGAGCTCACTCCTTGGCAGAGAGTTGCTATCTGTCGGCACCCAAGAAGACCTAAAACTCTCGATTACATCGAAAATATCTGTGACAATTTTACCGAGATTTTTGGAGATAGGCTATATGGGGACGATCATGCAGTCATCGCCGGCTTTGCAAGTATCGGCGGAGTGAAGTTTATGGTGATCGGCCAAGAAAAGGGCAATGACACCAAGAGCCGTATACATAGAAACTTTGGTATGCCTTATCCTGAGGGCTATAGAAAAGCGATGAGATGTATGCGACTTGCTGCCAAATTTAATTTACCTGTTATTACCCTTTTAGATACACCAGGTGCCTACCCGGGCCTGGCTGCTGAAGAACGGGGGCAAGGCTGGGCCATTGCCAACAATCTTTGGGAAATGGCAAGACTCCCAACCCCCATCCTTGTACTCGTGATAGGAGAGGGGTGCTCCGGTGGCGCTCTCGGTATGGGAATCGGCGATGTAGTAGCTATGCTTCAGCACAGCTACTACTCGGTAATTTCCCCTGAAGGATGCGCCTCTATTCTTTGGAAAGATACAAGTAAGAATGAGGTCGCTGCCAAAGCGCTAAAAATGCATGCTGAAGATCTTCTTGAGCTTGGTGTTATTGATTTATCGATAGAAGAGCCTATGGGTGGGGCTCAGCACGACACTGTGGCTGTTTATAAAAGTGTAAAAAACTTTATTGCAGAGCAGTGGGATGTCCTAAAGACTATCCCGATAGATGAGCTTTTAGAAAGACGCTATCAAAAGTTTCGTAGAATGGGAAAGTTTGCCGTAGAAGACAAGGCCACTCTCCTATAATATACTCCCTTTGAACTTTACCTTGGAAAAAACATGAGATTGCTACTACAGGCCGCTCTTCGTACGCGAAAGCATCTTCTCCTCCTTATTATTACTTTTGGAACTTTGATCTTGCTCACTATCGGCAGTCAGCTGGAGATGTTTGCTTTGGGGGTTCTTTCTAATAATGGTTCTGACTTCTTTTCTCTTTTTTCTACAAAAGGTACAGAATTATCCCAGCAAGCAAGTGGCATTAGCATGCAAGATATTCAGCAAAAGTGGGTACTTTTAGAAAATGAAGACGGGCTTATTACTAAGCAGACAGCTTCCGCTTATCTTGCTACCCAGAAAGAGACTAATCCTCTTAATTGGGTGCTGCATGAGGTAAGGCAGAAATTTGATTTTTCAAGCAGCATGGTAGCGCTGGTATTTATCCTAGTAGGTGTTGCCATGTTTAAGGCTGTATGGCTCTTGGCTAGTAGGTATGCAACGCAGCTCCTATCTATTCGTATCAGTCGCGATCTCAGATTGCAATATTTTGAGCATATTCAATCCCTGCCTATGAGTTTCTATCAGCAATATAACATCGGAAGCTTATCGTCACGGGTGGTAGGGGATGCAGGCCAGATCGCTGTTTCGATTAACTCCTGGCTTACCAACTATTTGCAGACTCCCTTTACTATAGTTACTTGTCTTTCCGTGTGTTTTTACCTTTCATGGAAGCTCTCACTTGTTGTCTTTATTGGTACACCACTTATCATTATTCCTATTACGATCCTTGCAAGACGGGTTAAAAAAGTTTCTAGGCAGCTCCAATCTAACCAAGAGCGCTTCGCCTCTGTGCTTATCGATTTTTTAGCAGGTATTCAGACTGTGAAGATCTTTGCTATGGAGTCTTTTTCTTTCCAAAAGTACAAAGAGCAAAATGATAGAACAGCGGTGCTTGAGAGTAAATCAGCGAAGTATGGTCTCCTTACTCGTCCTATACTTCATGCAGTAACTACCCTGTGTCTTGCCGTTGTTGTACTTTTTGGTCTATATACAGTCGGTTTAAGCGTTTCTCAGCTACTGGTATTCTGTGGCCTTCTTCAGCTCGTATACGAGCCGATTAAGAAGTTTGCTGATGAAAACAGTAATATCCAAAGAGGTATTGTTGCCGCAGAGAGAATGTTCGAAGTTCTTCATATGAAGCCCGACATTGCCGACAAAGAAAATGCTATCCAAATTACAGAGTTTAACGACTGTATAGAGTTTGATCATGTTTGGTTCCGCTACCAGGAAGCATGGGTTCTTAAAGACGTTAGTTTTACCGTAAAAAAAGGACAGACCGTAGCAATTGTCGGCCCAACAGGCGCTGGAAAATCGACTATTGTTCAGCTCATTCCTCGTCTGCATGAAGTGCAGAAAGGGGAGATACGTATTGATGGAAAGCCAATTGATGCGTATACGCAGAGATCTCTTAGAGAGCTTCTTGCCTTTGTTTCTCAGAAGCCTTTCCTTTTTTACGATACAGTCACCGCCAATATTTCTGTCGGTAGAGACTATTCTAAAGAGACGATAGAGTCCGCTGCAAAGAGGGCTCACGCAGATGAGTTTATCTCTCGGTTACCTAAAAAGTATGATTCGATGCTTGCAGAAGGTGGGCAGAATCTATCCGGAGGCCAGCAGCAGCGGCTTGCTATTGCAAGGGCTCTTGTAAAAAATTCCCCCGTTCTTATTTTAGATGAGGCGACATCTTCCCTTGATGCCATGAGTGAAAATCATATTAAAATGGCAGTAGCTTCTCTTCATGGACAAGTGACACAGATCATAATTGCCCACAGGCTTTCCACCATTGAACATGCAGATAATAGAAGTCGCTACCGTTTAAATTTTTAAGTGTAAATGTTTTCTTCTGTTAATTATAATTTTCTCC
This sequence comes from Chlamydiota bacterium, assembly GCA_026398435.1. Lineage (GTDB taxonomy): Bacteria > Chlamydiota > Chlamydiia > Chlamydiales > Rhabdochlamydiaceae > VGMB01. The sequence continues at coordinate 17,664 of JAPLSW010000058.1, forward strand.
TTTACCAAGGGGAAAATTATGGTTACCCATGTATCTACTGCAACTTACTCCTCTTATATAGAAATTCCCCTGGTGCTCACCATGCATCAGCAGGAAAGAATCTGCGCAATGCAAAAAAGTCTTAGCCTAGTAATCGGAGAAGAAAGGGATGAGCTTGTAGCGGCAATACGGGATTTTTTAGGGGCATTTACTGCAGCTGCCAAAGAGCAAATCATAGCAAAATACTTTGAGGCGATACGTTCTGAGATTAGCTAAGAAAAAGGCTCCCTTAAAGGGAGCCTTTTTTTAGACAGTCAAAAGTCCAAGAGTTTCAAAGGTCTCTTTGAGCTCTTTATTTTCAGACTTGTCAAAAGCGCCGCTTGTTTTTAGCCACGCGACATAGTCCTTTGGCACTTCGGAAAGGGACTTTCCCTGGTGCTTACCAAAAGGCATTCTAGAGATCTTAGTAGCTCCGGAGAGGAGAGCGAGCACTTGCTCGATGGTAAGGTCATCGATCATCTGAGAAAATACTGAATAAAGAACAATCACATCATCGAGCGCTCTATGCGCTTGGTTGGAAGGTATTCCGTAAGCTTCACGGAGTACTTGTAGAGAGTGGCGAGGAAGATCTGGTCTATATTTTCTTGCCCATTTTAACGAGTCGATGAATTTCCATTCCGGATAGACAAGGTCATGTCTCTTAGCTTCTGCATCGAGAAAGTGCTTATCGAAATTGTCATTATTATGAGCGATGAGTACCGCATTTGTTCCGCAGAAATCTATGAAGGCCTGTCCCACTTCCTTATAAGAGGGGCTTGTGGATACCATCTCATCTGTGATGTGATGGATGGCGCTGGCTTCTGGAGGTATGGGAAATCCCGGATTTACAAAACGGCAGAAGGTCCGGTTATTTACCGGATCGAAGGCTGCGATTTCTATGATTCTGTCTTTGTCGGATTTTATGCCGGTAGTTTCTGTGTCATAATAGATAGGGATCAGAGACATAAGAGGGGCCTTTAGAGTTGGGGCTTTTGTTAAATGCCCATTCTAGGGTTTTTGTGCATTGTTGGAAAGGGGGAGCTAAAGGATGTGTTTTAAATTACCTTTCGATAGCGAGTCGTCCTTCCTTGGCCTACCGACTCTAAAAATCCTTGGTTAACAAGCTCGACTATCCGCCGCCCGGCTGTTGGTCGAGATAAGCATAGGGACTTCATTACATCAAAAATAGAGATCTCTTCAGCAACTTCAAAAAGATCCATTATTTTTTTTGTATCTTCATCGGTTTTAGTGGGTTTATCTGAGAATAGAGGTCTTGGTAAAATGCATTTAATAAAGTTTTCTCCCTCAATGACCTGGGGCGGACGTAATCCTCTCTTTTCGTAGCTCTTAAATAGAGTAATGAATCCAGAACCTAATTTTTCAATGTATTCGGCTTCTCGAAAGACTTTGCAAATGGCATTATTTCGGATGTAGGTAAGACCTAGTTTTAGACTATGGCCATCCATGGGTCCTAAAAAAACACCGGGGTTTGAAACAGCTCGCTAAAATCTAAATAAATATTGATAAATATATACAAAATGTTTAGATTCTCTAGCATGAAAATAAGTATTGGTAAAGCAGCAGCAGAACTCGGTGTTACTAAAGAGACTCTCAGGCGTTGGGAGCGCTCAGGACGCATTGCGTCTGAGCGAACTCCTAAAGGGCATCGGAGGTATGACCTAAGTAAACTGCTAGGTATTACAGCTAGAAAAAACCCTTCAGAAAAACGAACAATCGGCTATGCAAGAGTTTCTAGTCAAGATCAAAAAGGAGATCTTGTCCGGCAGTCTTCCTTGCTAGAGTCATATTGCAGTAGTCAGGGATGGAAGTATGAGATTTTGCAAGATCTTGGCTCTGGCCTTAACTACAATAAAAAAGGACTCAAAAATCTGATCAAACAAATTTGCTCAGGTGCTGTAGGACGGCTTGTCATTACACATAAAGACCGATTGCTAAGATTTGGGTCTGAGCTTATCTTTTCTCTTTGTGAGCATTTTGGAACGGAAGTAGTGATTATTAATGCTTCAGAAGAAAGAGACTTCGAAGATGATCTTGTCCAGGATGTTCTAGAAATTATCACAGTATTCTCAGCAAGGCTTTACGGCTCAAGGAGCCGTAAAAATAAGAAATTATTAGATGCATTAAAACAAGCAGCAAATGAAATCTAAGACTCTTACCTTTACCTATCAGACCCGTTTTTCTTGCGATGAAAATATGTCACGGATCTTAGATGACTACGCAGATTTAATGTCCCGCGTCGAAAGAACCCTATTTGCCGATATTGCAGCTGGTAAGAGCTTTTCTGAGTTAAAATCCCCCTATCTAGTTAAATTTGGAATTACTGCCAGACAATTTAATGCAATCAGGGTACAGCTTGAAGGGAAAATAGCCTCGCTTAAAGAACTGCTTCCTATGCGTATTCAAGAGATATCCAGCCATATCAAAAATCTTGAAAAAAAGATCAGCAAAATAAAAAGCAAAGCCATGCTCCATCAAAAGAAACGGAGCTTAGCTAGCTTGAAAAGAAAGCTAAGCTCTCTCCAAACAGACAAAGATAAGAATAAAGTTCGGATTTGTTTTGGCTCCAAAAAACTCTTTAGGGCGCAGTTTGCTTTAGAAGAAAATGGATATACATCGCATGAAGAGTGGCTATCGGTATGGAAGCAAGAAAGAAATGACTCCTTTTTTTGTTTGGGATCTAAAGATGAAACATCGGGCAATCAATCTTGCAGCGCTATTCTGCAAGAAAATGGAAACTTACTGCTACGTCTGAGACTACCCA
>JAPLSW010000020.1 GCA_026398435.1 Chlamydiota bacterium
CTAAGGAAGGCAACTTCCCTTAGGGCTTTTTTCTAAATGCTTCTTGGGAATTAACAAAGAACCCTCTACAATCGTAAGGGTATATATTCTATTTACTATATCACACTAAAATAGTCTGGGAGCCAAATCTAGATGTCTATAGGCGGAAAAAAAACAATTCGATCTTTAAGTGTTTTTTCACTTGCTATGATCAACTTAGCCGCTATCGGAAGCATTAAGAATTGGCCTGTGACTGCAGAATACGGATTCTCTTCCCTATTTTTTTTAGGGCTTGCTGCCATCCTCTTTTTTATTCCGATATCACTTGTTTCTGCGGAACTTGCTACCGGCTGGCCTAAAACCGGAGGGGTTTTCGTCTGGGTAAAAGAAGCCTTTGGCCATAGGACCGGTTTTTTAGCCATTTGGCTTTTATGGCTAGAAAATGTCCTTTGGTACCCAACTATTCTTTCTTTCATGGCCTCAACAATTGCATTCATATTTAATCCAGATCTAGTAAGTAACACCTCGTATATGGTCAGCATGATTCTGGCAATCTTCTGGGGAAGCACCCTTGCTAACCTTTTTGGAATGAGAATTTCTGGATGGATTAGCACTTTTGGGGTAATCTTTGGGACATTTATTGCAGGGCTTATCATCATAGGTCTTGGCTCTTTATGGTATATGGAAGGGAAACCACTACAGATCTCTTTTGATCTCAAATCTGCTCTACCTGACTTTACCTCTATCGATCAACTTGTGTTCTTTACCGGAGTTACCCTCTCTTTATGCGGAATGGAAATGTCTGCAATCCATGCAAGGGAAGTGAGCAATCCACAAAAAGACTACCCCAAAGCGATCCTTTTATCCGGGATCATAATCCTTGTCATGTCACTTCTTGGGGTTCTATCTATCGCAATTGTTATCCCCAAGTCCCAAATCAATTTAACTGCCGGCTCACTACAAGCCTTTTCCTATTTTGTATCAGCCTATAACTTAAAATGGTTAACACCTGTTATGGCAGCATTCATTGCAATTGGCGGCATTGGATCGATAAGTACATGGATTATTGGACCGAGCAAAGGTCTACTTGCGGCCGCTCGTAGCGGCGATCTCCCCCCTTCTTGCAGAAAATTAAATAGTAAAGGGATGCCAGTAAACCTCCTTATCATCCAGGCAATCATCGTAAGCCTCATATCTCTATTATTTATCCTTATGCCAACGATAAGTAGCGCCTATTGGATCATCACCGTCATCGTATCGCAGCTCTATCTCATCATGTACCTTATAATGTTTGCCGCGGCCATCAAACTCCGCTATAAAAAACCCAAAGTGGAAAGATCTTATATGATCCCTGGGGGCAAAGCCGGCATGTGGATCGTTGCGGGTATCGGTATTTTCACCTCAGTATGTACCTTTATCATTGGATTCTTTCCCCCAAGCCAAATCCCGATAGGGAATCTCTTCTTTTATGTAGGATTTCTTATTGCTGGAGTTTGTCTAGCTTGTCTTGGACCTGCGATAATACTGCTATTTAAAAAAGAAAACTGGAACTACCCACTCCCTCACGAACGAGGAGAGAGCTAACACTCTTAAGAGCCAAAAAATTATGACAAAAAATAAAGAAAACTCCTCATGGGAGCCGGTAAGTGAGTGGTACAATAAAGTTGTCGGAGCTACAGGCCACTATTATCACGAAAATGTAATCCTGCCAAAGCTGTCTAAGCTTTTATCAGAGGCAAACCCCGCTTCCCTACTCGACCTTGCTTGTGGTCAAGGGATCCTCTCTAGAAATATACCCGATAGAATCGAGTACGTGGGTGTCGATGCAGCTGCTACACTTATTGGGTCCGCTAAGAAGCTTAGTAAAAACAAAAAGCACCAATTTATCGTAGCAGATCTCACAAAACCACTAAATCTCCCAAAAAAGGATTTTGATGCTTGCAGTATCATTCTGGCTTTGCAAAACATACCCGATGCAAAACAAGTCTTAAAAACAGCTGCCAGTCACTTAAAAACCGGAGGAACCCTGGTCATCGTCCTAAACCACCCCTGCTTTAGGATCCCGAGACAAACTGCCTGGCAGATCGATGAGCCTAAAAAGATCCAATACCGAAGGGTCGATCTGTATATGAGCCCCCTTACCATCCCCATCCAAGCCCATCCAAGCCAAGGGGCAAGCTCTGCACAAACATGGTCATACCACTATAACATCTCAGACTACACCAAGATGCTTAAAGGGGCAGGTTTTGCAATTGACTCTATGGATGAGTGGTGCTCTGATAAACAAAGCACCGGATCGAAAGCTAAAATGGAAAATAGAAGCCGCGATGAAATCCCTATGTTTTTAGCGATCATCGCTAAAAAACTATAAAAATTCAGCTCTTCGTTTTTTGCGCTCTTCCGACTCGATCTTACGTCTTTGCCGTCTGATCTCGGCTTCTTCAAAGCGGCGTCTTTCGACAAGGGTCTCGGGAATAACGGGTGGGACCTCCACAGGCTTTTTGTCTTGATCCACTGCTACAAAAGTAAAATACGCAGATAGGATATGCCGGGTTTCTTTAGTACGGTAATTTTCCGCTAGAACCTTAACACCGATCTCCATGGAAGTGCGCCAAGATTTATTGATCGATGCTTTGAAAAGCAGTATATCTCCCCCTTCGGCCGGCGCTAAAAAATGCATAGAATCAACGCTTACAGTAACGCAGGTCTTTTCACTATGCCGCTCCGCTACAACTAGAGCTATCCTATCTAAAATTCCCATGATCATCCCCCCAAAGACCGTGCCATTGGAGTTCATATCATTAGGGAATATTTTATATGTATGGTTATACACCTCAGATTCCGACACTTTTTTTCCACTTAAGTGGCTCATATAAACACCTTTATAGATTAATAAACCAGGGGCCCCATAAAAAGAGGATCTCAATTACTTCCATATTCCCGATTTAAGACTTTTTCTGCTATAGTGTTTCTCTTTTGAAGAGTGGTAAAACCACCTTGGCTTAAAGTAAGTCCGGCTGGTATCTTGAGGTTTTAAGAGCAAGGGGTGAAAACTATGTGTGGGATATTTGGTTATATTGGTCCGAAAAACTCGGCAGAAGTTTGCATTACTGGGCTAAAATTTTTAGAGTATAGAGGCTATGATTCCTCGGGCATTGCCGGCATCAAAGACGGCAACCTCATCTCTTGCAAAGAAACCGGCAAGATAAGCCAGCTCCAAACAGCTGTAGACTCTATGAGCTTAAATGTAGATCTCGCCATTGCTCATACACGCTGGGCCACCCACGGAAAACCCTCCAAAGAAAATGCCCACCCCCACTTTGACACCAATAATACAGTGGCCGTTGTACATAATGGGATCATAGAAAACCACTATGCACTTCGCGAGATGCTCAAAAGTAAAGGGCATACATTCTATTCTGAAACAGATACTGAGGTGATAGCCCAACTGCTATCCCATTTTTATGAGGGGGATTTTTTAAAGGCCGTACAAACCACTCTTTCCCATCTTAAGGGCTTCTGGGCTCTTGCTTTAATTCATAAAGACCACCCCGATCAAATCATCGCCGCCTCAAGAGAAAACCCCCTAGCCATTGGTACAAGCGCTGCCCGTAAAGAATGCTATATCTCCTCAGATGTCAACGCCTTTCATGCGCCGGATCTAGATGTGATGTTCCTTAGAAATGACGAACTTGCCGTCATCACAAAAGATGCCGTAACAGTCTTTGATGCCAATTACTCCCCCATCACAAAAACCACAGAAAAACTAGAAATAGACAACCACAAACTGACTAAAAACGGCTATGAGCATTACATGCTCAAAGAGATCTTCGAGCAACCCGATACGATCCGCCAGGCACTGCACGGAAGATTTTTAGAAGATTTTGGCACAGCCGAATTTGACAATTTTTCTTTCACAGCCCAAGAGCTTTCCTCAGTAAAAAGGATCCTGATCCTAGCCTGTGGAACATCCTGGCATGCAGGCTGCATAGCAGCCTCCCTCCTAGAAGAAAAAGCCCGCATTCCCACACAAGCAGAGATCGCCTCTGAGTTCCGCTATAAAAACCCGATCATCTCTGAAGACACGCTCGTTATTGCCATCAGCCAGTCTGGAGAAACCCTAGATACGATCGCCGCTGTCCGTGAAGTGAAAGCCAAAGGGGCAAAGATCCTAGCTGTTTGTAACGTGCGCAACTCTACACTCACACGAGAAGCCGATGCCTGCCTATTCCTAAGAGCCGGCCCTGAAATCAGCGTCTGCTCCACTAAGGCGTTTACCTCACAGCTGACGGTCCTGTCCCTCTTTACCCTTCTCATGGCAAGACTGCATCATATGGGCAAAGAAGAAGGAAAAGAATTCCTCTCTGAGCTACAAAGCCTTCCTTCCAAAGTAGAACTTGTTCTTCAGCAAAAAGACACCATACGCGCCCTGGCTGCAAAATACGCCAAATTCGAGCACTTCTTTTTCCTTGGCCGCAACTACATGCATGCAACAAGTCTAGAAGCAGCTCTCAAACTTAAAGAGATCAGCTACATCCATGCCGTCGGCTACCCCGCTGGCGAGATGAAGCACGGGCCTCTAGCCCTTGTCTGTCCCGAACTTGCTGTGATCGGCCTTTGTGGCAATAAAAGGACGATCGATAAAATGATCTCCAACCTCATGGAAGCTAAATCCCGTGGAGCTCCCCTCCTCCTCTTTGCAACAGAGGGAACAGAACAGATAGAGTCCCTCACAGATGACATCTTATGGCTCCCCCCTTCCTGTGATGAGCTTTCCTCTATTATCTTCTCGGTTGCGACCCAGCTCTTTGCCTATTTCATAGCCCTAGAAAGAGGTACAGATATCGACCAGCCTAGAAACCTTGCCAAATCAGTGACGGTAGAATAATTTTTTAATTTTTTTTATCCCTTATTTTGCTAAACTGTTATAGATAATAAAGGAGAGGTACTTATGTCTCAGGTTAATCCTAGAGTGGATTTAGCATTTAAAAAAATATTTGGCTCCATAGAGAACAAAGACCTCTTAATCTCCTTTATTAACTCTGTCGTCTCAAAAGAAGATCAAGTAGTTGATATCGAACTGCTTAACCCCTATAACCCAAAGAACTTTGCTGGGGATAAACTCTCTGTTTTAGATATTAAAGCCAAAGACACCCAAGGCAATTACTATAATATTGAAGTGCAAATCAGCAACGAAGCGGACTATGACAAACGGGCGTTATACTACTGGGCTAAACTCTATACTGAGCAGTTAGGTGAATCGAAAGGTTATAAGCAGCTACGTAAGGCTATAGGAATTCACGTCCTAAACTTTATCAGCATTGCCAACAACCCAAAGTATATTAATAAATTCATAATTTCCAATGAAGAGACAAAAGAGCGTCACTTCACTGACATGGAATTATATACCATTGAACTTTGTAAATTTACTCAGGATGATAATTTAAATTTAGATAGCTTACTTCCAAAAATAAAAAATGGACTCGATCGCTGGGTCACTTTTTTAACTAGGGCGTACTGCTTAGATCGCAATAATCTACCTAAAGAACTTGATGACCCCTGCATAAAAAAAGCAATAGATGTCTTAGACATCATCAGCTTTAATAAAGAAGAAAGAGACTTTTATGAAGGGCATCTCAAGTGGCTCAGGATTGAAGAGAGTATCCTGGATAGGGCTAGAACTGATGCTAAGGAAGAAGGGATTCAAGAAGGGATTCAAAAAGGGATAGAAAAAGGGATGCAAAAAGGGATGGAACTTGTAGCTCGAAAGCTTATCTCCTCCGGCACTCCTGTAAGTGTAATCTCTGAATTAACCGGCTTATCTAAAGAAGACATAGAAAAGCTCTAAAAATAATTTCAGGTTCCATCAGAGGAGCTATTCGAGAATGTTCAGCCATCTCCCAGCCCAGAAACCTTGCCAAATCGGTGACAGTAGAATAATTCAGCCAAGTTTTCCTCAGTAAGTCCATTTTTACTGGACTTACCAAGGAAAATATGCATAATTAAGATTATGAACTTTGCACTATTTAGAAAAGAAGTTACCTCAGAAGTATTCGACTATCTGCTGTTAACCAGCTATCTCAAGGAATTTAAAAAACCAAGAGATAAAGCAAACTCCTTAATTGCTGAAGGCAAGATAGTTAGAATTAAAAATGGCCTCTATATTTTCGGCGAGGACTGGAGAAGTGCTCCATTAAATCTCGAAACCATAGCCAATGTAATCTATGGCCCTTCTTGCATTTCCTTTGAATATGCACTCTCTCACTATGGACTTATAGCCGAAAGGTCCCGCGTTATTACCTCCCTTGCTATCGGAGATACAAAAACCTTTAATACCCCTATCGGTCAATTTGAATACCAAGCTATCCCCAAAGAAAAATTCAAGATAGGAATTAACTACGAAAACCTAAAAGAAGGTGGCGGCTACTTTATTGCATCAAAAGAAAAGGCATTAGCAGATCTCGTTTACAAAACCAGAGGGATCCGCAGCTTAGAGCAACTTCGCCACTACCTTTTTGAAGAAATGAGAGTAGATGAGACAATGTTCCGGGATCTCGATTTCCAAGAATTAGAAAAAATAGCAAAAGCTTACAATAAAAACAGTGTCACCATGTTGATAAAATTATGACAGCCTCGATTGAAAACCTGCTCTTAAATTACAAACCAAAATCCAAAAACGAATACCAAAATGCGATCCATGAAATCATGCAAGAAATTGCCCTCCTTGGTCTTTGGAGAGCTAAATTCTTCGATCATGCAGCTTTCTATGGAGGAACATCCCTTCGTATTTTATATGGGCTAAACAGGTTTAGTGAAGACCTACATTTTTCCCTTCTTAAACCAGACCCATCATTCAAACTACTTCCCTTTTTAGAAGCTATTGCTGAAGAGATGGAAATCTCGGGGTTGCAAGTAAATATCGAGCATAAAATCAAACAACCTGAAGGATCAATCCGCTCAGCCTTTTTAAAAGCCGGAACGCTTGAAACTTTCCTAAAAATCGGATTAGATAAGTCATTACAAAAGCACACGCAATCCAGTGAAGTGATCAAAATAAAGTTGGAAATCGATATCGATCCACCTGCTGGATTTTCTACAGAAATTAAATATCTCCTAACTCCCCTCCCCTTTTCTGTTCGAACCTACATCCCTGAAGATTTATTCGCGGGCAAAATGCATGCTCTTCTGTGCAGACCTTATAAAGTGAGGGTCAAGGGAAGAGACTGGTACGATTTTCTTTGGTATATGGCAAAGGGATTTGCTCTTAACTTATCTCACCTGGAGATCCGGATGAGGCAATCGGGACACTACACTTCTGACAAGCCACTCAGTAAAGAGATCTTTCTTACTCTATTAGAAGAAAAAATCCGAGGATTGAATATCGAAGCTGCAAAAGAAGATATCCGAAAATTCATCCAAGACCCAAGAGAGCTCGAAGGATGGTCTACAGATTTATTCTTGTCTGTTTTACCAAAAATCCGATGTACTTCTCGGTAGCTACCGAAGCTCAGTTCCTATTTCATCCTATTGACAGCGCGGAGACCCCATCCTTCAGGTTGGGGAGGAAGCGCTGCTCCCTTGTTGGTTTTAATTTAGTAAGTATTAGCATAGCACTTTTTTTCTTTTACAGGTGTTAAAGAGCTCTTGTATTTTGGCTGC
>JAPLSW010000015.1 GCA_026398435.1 Chlamydiota bacterium
ATATTTTTGCACTTCTCTTTTTTGGAAAAGATCTTTCATAGCAGAGATCATCTTAGGGGTCTTTGCAAGCATAAGAAGGCCTGAAGTGTCCTTATCAATCCTATGAACAAGGGATAGGCTCCCCTTATAAGAGATCTTCTGCATAACCCCTTCAGCATCGCTTATCATGCCACTTGGCTTATTAATAATGAGAAGATCTGCATCCTCATGAAGGATTTCATACTCATGAGCCCCGTGCGATGAGGCTTTCAGCGTTCTCAGCTCAACAACATCGCCACGGGCAAGCTTGCGAGAGGAGAAAAATTCCACCCTATCATTAATCAGACACTCTTTTCCCTCTATCGCCCTTTTTAAGCTTTTTACAGAAGAGACCTCAGGACACATTTTTTTTAGAAAAGCAAGCAAGGTAATGCCGTGATCGGCCGGCTCTACAGTAAATTGGGTAGTCGGTTTTTTTTTACTCATAAACTCTCTAAAAATTGTATTAGAAGCCTCACCCCAACCCCAGTAGCGAGTGTCGGATGATAGGTTCTTGTTTCTGTAAGATAGGCCGTTCCTGCAATGTCGAGGTGGGCCCAAGGGGTCTGATTCTTAATAAACTGCTGGAGAAAAGCAGCTCCCTTGCAGGGAGAGGCTTTTCTTCCTCCAGAATTCTTCATATCTGCGATAGACGATTTTAACCCATCTTTATATTCCGAGTAAAGGGGAAGGCGCCATACCCTTTCAAAGGTCTTCTCGCCAGCCTCTACAAGCTTACCCGCTAAGGTGTCATTATTGCAGAAAAGCCCAGAAGCCTCTTCTCCAAGAGCTATAACAACCCCACCAGTAAGTGTTGCAAGGTCGATGATTCGTGTCGGAGTATAATGGGTCTGCAGGTAAGAAAGGGCGTCAGCGAGCACTAGACGACCTTCTGCATCAGTATCATTAATCTCTACAGATTTGCCAGAGTGGCTTATATATACGTCTCCAGGCTTATAACTACCCGGACCGATCGCATTTTCAGCAGAAGCTATAATGCCTATGATATTGCATTTCAAAGAAAGTTTTTTAGCTGCCTGTATAGTTCCAAGGACCGCTGCGGAGCCTGACATATCACATTTCATGGTGTCCATGGAACCACCTACCTTGATATTCAGCCCTCCGGTATCATAAGTGATCCCCTTACCGACAATGGCTGTTATCTCCTTGGATTTAGGATCACCAAAATACTCTAAAACAATCAAAGCAGGCTCTTTGATAGCTCCCTGGTTCACAGCCAGTAAAAGACCCATTTTTTCTTTCTCTAACTCTTTTTTACGGAGCACCTTTACTTTAAGGGCTCCCCCTGCCATTTCTTTGGCATGAGAGGCTAAAACATCCGCTGTCACATCATCGGCATTGCCATTGATAAGATCCCTTGTAAACTGGACAGATTCTATGACAAGAGCCTGTTTTTTACAGGAAGCGAATATCTTCTCATCAATACCTACGCACTGGATCTCTTTTACTAAGAAAGTAGGGTCGAGCTTTACTGTTTCCCTTTTGAGTTGATCGTACGCATAGTTGGAAAGAATAGATCCTTCCATAGCGGCTAGAACGTGCTCCTCACTTTCCTTGCCCATTTCCGGAAAGAAAAAGCTGACAACTCCCCACTTCTTTTTTCTCGAAAATCTTACGGCCGAGCTATAACACCGGCGGAGGGATTCAAGGGTTATCTCACTTTTCCTTCCAAGTCCAAGGAGAATAACTCTTTTTTCTTTTCCTGAAGGTTTATATAGAAGGGCTATTTCGTCAGCTTTTGCGAGAAAATCTTTAGCTTTTATGGGAACAGAGGATAGCGTGGAAAACTCTTTTGCAGTGCACGCCATTTTAACCTGCACTCCCTCCACCCAGAAGGGAACTATGACAACATCTGCTGTTTTTCTTTTAGAGGGTAGCTCACAAAAAGTCAGTCGCATATAGGCTCCGAATAAAGGTCTGTTATACCGGAAGCTATCATAAAAAGAGTAAGAGTTTCAAGGGGAGAAGATAATCCTTTATCAAACTAAACAATAAAATCTGAAAACACTTTAATATCCCATACCTAGATCTTGAGATTCATCAGTTAATTTTTCGTGCATTTTACGGCTTTTTTCTTTTGAAAGCTCTTTGTATTTGACAAGCTCCTCAAATAGGACCCTACGATGTCTACCTACCTTGCGGAAAGGAATCTTTCCACCTTCTAATAATCCAATGAGATAAGGCCTGGAGACATTCAAAAAATTGGCCGCTTCTTGAGTGGTAAGCTCAGCATGAAAGGGAACGATCGTGACAGCATCTCCTTTGGCGATATGCACAATAGTTCGAAAGATAAGCTCAACTACAGGAGGAGTCAGAGAAAACTCAATCACCTCCTTACCTCGTAAGCCTTGCAACGCGAAATGAATGTCTTTGCTGCCTACTTGAGACATAAACTTGCTCATATGAGATAGAGCATCCTCTGCTAAGGCTATATCCCGAGTCTTGGGTAAAACCGGATCTGTTCTTCTAGATACAACTGCCATACAATCCCCCCTTTCTTATCTTCATTATAACGCGCTATTCGAAATAAACGCAACAAACTTCCCTAAGCCTTTAAGACTCTGAAGACGCTGAGAATCCTTATCCATCTTAAAGAGGAGGCTGTCCATAATATTTTTCAGGAGATATGAGAAAATAAAAGATCGCGGATTTTCAAATAAAACATAAAAGATCAGGTATTGAGTAAAATGCGAAATTTCAGTGAATTAGCCTTGAGAGAGAATCGAGTCGCGCTAAGGAAAAGCGCGACTTAGGAAAAATCCTTAGAAAGGGATCTCATCATCAGAAAACGCAGCATCAGACTTGCCTTGTCCATGAGACGCAGTGTCATGGGCTGCAGCGTGAGCTGGTTCGGCTTGCTGAGACGCCTCAGAGGAAGAACCCGAAGAATCAGAGCGTCCAAAAGGACTAAACAGTATATTCTGCGCTGTTATATTCATAGAAACCTGAGGTTTACCATCTCTATCGGTAAATATCTCTGGTTTGCTGAGCTCTCCCATTACAATGATTGAAGAACCTTTCTTAAAATAGGTAAGCATTTTATCAAACTGCTCTCCCCATATGGTCACTTTCCACCAAATGGTTTCTTCTTTTCTTGCTCTTGCTGCGACTCGAAGAGTCGTCACTTTCTGTCCTGAAGAGGTAAAACGGACCTCTGGATCTGCACCGAGGTGCCCTGCAACTGTAATCTGATTCATTTGTGACTCCAAAAAATTAGTAATCTTATATACCTTAAGCGGTGATTATGTGGAAGAGAGCAAAAAATCCCAAGAAAAATTTTCGGGCTATGTCAAGGGTGAGGAAAAACTCCCCCTCTGAAGTCTCAAGTAAACTGGTGTTTAGCTCTTTTTGACCTATACCGCGTCATTAGAGACCTCTGCCTTTACTTTAACCATGCGGGCATCACGAATCGTATACGGCCCCCCTGAAACACCCACTCCTCCATCTTCATATTCAAAAGGACAGGGGCAGCTAAGGGATTGTAAAGAGGCTGGCGCTCCTTCTATAGGAAGGCCAGGATTTTGGGTATATAGCTCTATACCTAATTCTTTTGCTCTTTGCAAGGCGAGAGCATTCAATGCGTCTTCTTGAGCTTTCGGACGGGGACTCGGATAGATCCTCTCCAAAAATAAAGCAGGCACCAATGCGCCCCCTTCTTTACGAAGGAGCAGCTTTAAAAGAGCCCTCGATACCACTTTACCAGTCTCCTTATCTTTTATAGCGGCCATTTGGATCTTACCATCCAAACAATAGGCCAGAAGACATTTATTTTTATCTAAATCTCCATCGATGCTCTGGCAACTGCCAAGCACCTCGCTGCCGGATAAAAATAGATCTTGCCAGTTGTCGGTAATCACAATTTCAAAGGCTCCCTCTTTTTGCTTCATAGAAAGGAGCTGTATCCTATCATCGATGTCTCTTTTCCATTGACTACCACTGATCGCTGGATCCGCAGCTACGAGCGTTTGCAGTTGTACTAATATGCTCATTGTCTCTTCTAAAGAGATCCCTTTTTTACAAAGAAGTAAAATTAGCTTCTGCATGTCACTATAAGGACTCTCAGCACTTAGAGTTGTTATAAGTGTATCCATATCGCCGAGCTTTCTATCATCAGATAAGAAAGTTTCGATTAGGGAAATCTCTTTTGTAACTGGACAGTGTCCATCTGTGATGAGTTTTCCTTTTAGCCATTGATAAGATTCTCTTTCATGTAAAGAGCTAGACTCTACTGTTGCCTCCGCAGCCGCTCCTGCGGCTACTCCTCCCGGAGCTGGTTCGGCTGGTTTCCTAGCAGGGTTCAATCCTTTTGAAGGGGGCAAGAGTTGCCATTTGCTCCAAAGATCTGGGAAGTTTTTTTGAATCATTTCCGAGTGAGAACTCAAAGACACCTCGTATCTCTTAGTCGAAAAAGAACCATCAAGAATACTCATTACAAAGCGGCTTACCTCTTTGTTTAGCCCCTCATGTCCAAGGGATCGTATCCGTCTCGCATATAATTCAAGGGCAAGTGGCCTGCGCTGCTCCGCAGCTAAAGCTAAATACTTTGATTGCAAAAGAGCTTCAAGCTCCGGAGATATGGCCTCTTGACCAAATAAAGATGTTTTAGCCTGTTGCATACAGGCATCTTCTAACGCTTCAAAAGGAAAATCTCCTTTTAAAGAATCCGGTAGGCCGTTCGAAAAAAAACGGCTCTCACATAATAATTGCAGATATTTTAAGCTTTTTTCAAAACGCTCTGAGTCAGCTTTCTTGTGAGATTCCTTTTCTAATTGTATTTGGTCTGCTTCTTTTTGAGCTGCTTCAATTATAGCGTCTCTTTCTCCCTTGCTTTGAGCAGCTTTCATTTGAATTTCTTTCTTTCCAGCTCTTTCCTTTTGAGAGGCTCTTTCTGCTGCTATTTGAACTCTTTTTTCTGCCTCTGTTTGAGGTACTTTGCATATTTTTATAAAAAGATGGAGCTTGTCCTTCGCAGATAAAGGAGCTGCCTCTAAAGCCTTCAGCGTTGTAAGACATGTGATATTAAGGCCTGTCCTAGCATCTTTTATTCGATCTTGGTTCACTGCCAGAGTAGCTTGAATCCGACTCTTATCACTTATAAAATCAGCCTCTCCTATATCACGGGACCAATATGCCATAGATAACAGGAACGGACGAGCATATTCAAAACCTGTAAGTTCTCTTTCGCTGCTTTTTAATAGAGAAGTAAAACGTGCACGTAGTAGAGGATCCCCGCTTACTTTGGTAAGAACAGAGGTCAAATAGATTTGAAGGGGCCTGCTTCTGAGGGCAAGAAGTTTACTTAAGGTAGATTGCGCTTCTGGAGCTACACCGGCAGTAGCTCCTGCTGCGGCTCCACCTGCTTCTAAAGCTCCATAATGGTTGCTTTCTTTCGCAACATAAAGGGCCATAAGATAATGCAGGCGGTAGTTTAGCGTTAGGGGACTGTCTTCCCCAGCTTTCACGCTTGCGGCCTTCTCCTTTTCTAGCAAAGCTAGTATCGGACTTCCCGAGGGATAAAACGTTGAAACATCTATCAGAAGATGCCCATCCAACATTACTTTAAGTTTCCAAGCATTAACTGGGTCGAGAAGCAGGGGCTGCAAAAGAGACTGCATCAAACATAAAAGATGAAGGCTCTCTATATGATCTTTAGATGCTATCCCGAAGTTTTCTATAAGGAGTACTGTGTATGCACCATTTTGCTGGGCGCAGAGTTTTGCGATCTCGATCAGAGCCATTTGATTGCTAGGATCTATCCCGAACTTTTGTATATATTGAGCTGTGTATGTACCATCTTGCTGGGCGCAGAGTTTTGCGATCTCGATCAGAGCCTCTTGATTGCTAGGGTCTATCCCGAAAATCTTTATATAGAGCGCTGTTCCTCCACCATTTTGCTGGGCGCAGAGTTTTGCGATCTCGATCAGAGCCTCTTGATTGCTAGGGTCTATCCCAAAAATCTTTATATGGAACGCTGTTCCTCCACCATTTTGCTGGGCGCAGAGTTTTGCGATCTCGATCAGAGCCGCTTGATTGCTAGGGTCTATCCCGAACTTTTGTATATATTCAGCTGTGTGTCGACCATTTTGCTGGGCGCAGAGTTTTGCAATCTCGATCAGAGCCGCTTGATTGCTAGGGCCTATCCCAAAAATCTTTATATAGAACGCTGTTCCTCCACCATTTTGCTGGGCGCAGAGTTTTGCGATCTCGATCAGAGCTACTTGATTGCTAGGATCTATCCTGAACTTTTGTATATATTCAGCTGTGTATTGACCATTTTGCTGGGCGCAGAGTTTTGCGATCTCGATCAGAGCCACTTGATTGCTAGGGTCTATCCTGAACTTTTGTATATATTTAGCTGTGTGTTGACCACCATTTTGCTGAGCGCAGAGCTTTGCAATCTCGATAAGAGCTACTTGATTGCTAGGAACTATCCCAAATTCTTGTATATATTCTGCTGTATATGGACCATTTTTCTGGGCGCAGAGTTTTGCAATCTCGATACGAGAGGCTTGATTGCTAGGATCTATTCCAAACTTGTCTAAATAGATTGCTATTCCTCCGTCTTTCTGGGCGCAGAGTTTTGCGATTTCTATTAAACCTTGCTGCTGAGTAGTAGAGTTTATCCCAAAGTTTTTTATACGAGAGGCTGTTTCTCGACCATTTTTCTGGGCGCAGAGTTTTGCGATCTCGATGAGAGCTGCTTGATTGCTAGGGTCTATCCCAAAGTTTTTTATATGCTGTGATGTTCCATGACCGTCTTGCTGGGCGCAGAGTTTTGCGATCTCGATCAGAGCGGCTTGATTGCTAGGATCTATCCCGAAGTTTTGTATATATTCTGCTGTGTTTTGTATATATTCTGCTGTGTATTGACCATTTTGCTGGGCGCAGAGTTTTGCGATCTCGATCAGAGCCGCTTGATTGCTAGGGTCTATCCCGAAGTTTTGTATATATTCAGCTGTTCCTTTACCATTTTGCTGGGCGCAGAGTTTTGAGATCTCGATCAGAGCTACTTGATTGCTAGGGTC
>JAPLSW010000065.1 GCA_026398435.1 Chlamydiota bacterium
GAAAAACCCTCCTCTTTAAAAGATAGCACCTCAGGGGGTGAGCTCTCCCGACTGCTCCTTGCTATCAAGACAACTCTTGCGGAAAAGAATAATACCCCGACGATCATCTTCGATGAAATCGATGCCAATGTCGGTGGGACGACAGCCACACTCATTGGGGAAAAGCTCCTCGAGCTTTCTGCCCATAGGCAGGTCTTTTGTATCACCCACTTCCCTCAAGTGGCAAAAAAAGCAGATCTCCACCTATGTATTTATAAAGAGAGTAAGGGGGATAGAACCGTCACTCGCCTTGAAAAACTAGGGAGCCTTGCTAAAGAAAAAGAACTCCTCCGCATGCTCGGAGGAGAAAAGGTTGCTTTAGACTCCACTCTGTAAAAGCCAGTGATGCCGTCTGATTACTTCCTCGCTATAGGGATCGCTCAATCTATTTTCCAGATCTTTCATCAGTCGCTTGTAGCTTACATGATAAGCTAGACCCAGCTGAGATATTTGAGCTTCGGGTGTTTTACCTGTAGCATGGCTTTCGATTAAACCATTTTCCCTCGCTATAAGAGCTTGTAATCTATTTTGAAGGCTATCTACATGGATATAGATATCATCTTTATCGAGGCTAACAAGTTCCCTATGCCTTTGGAAAATATCTTCCATAAGAGAATCTTCTTCATGATTTTCAAATAATTCCCTCAAATCAGAAAGAGCCAGAGAATATTCAGCCCAAGCTGCAGATACTGTTATTGCGGCCCTATCAAGATTTGCTTTTGGCAGGTCAAGTAGTTTCTTAAGGCTGCACTTATCGACTATACTTTGGTGTAAAACAGCCGCTTTTTTATCAAGAGTATGGAGCAATGCTTCTTGGGTAAAATATTCTACCATTGGGGAAGAGGACAATTTATGAAACCTCTCCTTAAAAGACGCTACCTGCGCTTCAAGAAGAGGATCAGCCCCGTCTTTCAAGAGATGCTCCACTCTACCAAGTTTTTCTTCCATATCCTTTACTTGCTGCAGAGCGAAGAGTAAAACAGAATCCTCCGATTGCAATGAACTAGGGACTAAAATTTCATGCTCAGCCATGTGATTTATAATAACTTGAACAAGACCTATATTGACAAGCAAAGGGAATAAACCAAGAGAAAGATCATCCCTTAGATAATCATCCGGCGTAGGTGATTGCTCTATTATAGCGCAACTTGAAAAATCGGGCAGTTTGAGATCAAAGGCAGAGGAGGATAATGGATCCAGAAGATGTGGGCCAATCCCCTCACGGAATGCTTCTACTTTCTGCATTACCAAACTGAGTAATTCCCTAGACAGTTGCAACTGCCTGCTATCGAAAGACTCTTTTATCGAAGAAAATTGAGAAACACCTACAATCCAACACCTTCTTACTTTCTCATCGGTAGGATCGATACCTCTAGGTAAGGCTCCGATACTGTCTAGCGTGGTATTTAAGGCATTCTCTATATAGCTGTATTCCAAAGAAGAAAGAGACGAATGCTGGATAAGAGGAAGGATCATTTTCTTAAAAGATTCGAAATATTTATAAGAATAAGTTTCCTTAAGATCAGGTCTGTCTTCAAATGCTTGGCTGAGGCGCTCAATTCTTCCAATGGCAGTATTCAAATCACTGCGGAGTGTAAATACGATATCACGTGCATTCACCACCGCCGATAGAAACAGCCTCGAATTTTCTAGATAGATTTTCGTGATCCCCTCCACTTTCCCTGTGATCTTAGCAATCCTTGCTATCTTTTTCAGCATCACTTCCGGGTAAAAAATCAGATTTCCAGCTACAGGGGAGGCTTCTACTGCCGACATACTGATCTCCTGAAAGTTAACGAATTATTATTTTTTAGGAGGAGACGATACAGCCAATAGTAAAAAAATACACCAAAAAAACCAGTAATATTTTCCTTTAAATTAGCGCATAATTATATTGATGAATTCAACCGAGGAAAATCGCTATGGATACCCGTTACATACTGGGACTTGGGACTGCGGCAACAATATTTGCAAGCTCCCTTCACGCTACAGATTATTGTTTTGCCGATAAGAAACACCACTGGCATTTTGAAACAGATTTTGCTGTAATGGGAAATGCCTCCTTTGAACACTCAGATCTTTCTAAGCTCCAATACGGTGAAGGGACAAGCTCCCTATTTTACAATCACTTCGTCACGGAAAATAATGCCGTTGTAGCGCAGATAGGGTTAAACTACACCCATCTAGGGTGGGATAAAAACCCCCGTTTTAAACAAGAAAACTTCTACTACGGCATTGCCTCCCTATCTTGGGTATCGTATGCAATCGAGCAGTGGCGCTGGGTCATTAATGGAGGGGTGTCGTTTGACACAACAACATTTAACTTCGGAGACTCAGGAGTTTACTATGGCTTGCTTTGGGGCAGATACCAATATACCCCCACATTTGCAATGCATATGGGATTTTTTGGGTATATAGCCGGAAGAAACGGCTATCTACTCCCCGTCCTTGGTGTAGACTGGTGGTGGACACATAAATGGGAATTTAAAGCGGTATTTCCTTTAGAGACCTCAGTAAACTACCATCTCCATAGACACTGGACAACAGCGATTATGTTTACGACCTTTGGGGGGCCTTATCGTTTTCCCAGAAGAGCCCATGAAGGGATCGATGGCTTTGATGATGCGATCTTTGAGATCTACTCTACAGGTGTTGAATGGGATTTTAAGTTTAGAAATACCGGATGCGTAAAAGCGGGCCTTGGGGCCGGCTATAACTTTGGGGGATGGATTCTTATTAAAGATGAAAATAACCATCATGGAAAGTACTACAAATTTGATTCCTCTCCCTATGGTAGGGTATATTTAGCGTTTAGTTTCTAAAGCGACAGCCGTGGGATCTGCCGCTTTAAAAAAAGTGCCTATTTGACGAGTAGAAAGGAATCGACAAAGGTGTTGTAATGCACTTCGTCGTAATTTTGTACTTCACATTCCATAGCCATAAGGTAGAGGCTATTTTTTACCATCATAGCACGCCCTTTAAAATAGACAGAGCCGCTGCGGATGAAAAAGTCTAAAGCCTCATGCCCTTGCACTAAAACTAAATCTGCAAAGATCAGCTGATTGCCTGGGTTATGTGTTAATATCCCATTTAAAAAAGCCTCTAAACTCATATGAGCAAATCGCTCATCGACAAAGTCGGGATACTGAGCAATAAGTAGCATAAAGATCGTCTTAGGATCCGTTGAAGAAATATAGGCATCATACTTAAGATCATATCCTTCTTCTGGCATACTCATCTTTTCAGATACGTGCTCTGGCTTCATAGGAAATTTCATCGTGCATTTACCAGGAAGCGATTCAAAATCTTGCCAATTCTTTACTGGCGATTGGGTCTTAGGCGCTACCGCCACTGAATTTTCAGCATCAGCTGATAGTGCCAAGGGACTAAGAAGCATGCAGCTACCCATAAGAGTAAGCATCCCACCTTTAAAGCCTTTCCATGTTTTATTATTCATACTTTCCCCACTCAATTTTTTATTTTTTTTATCCATTAACAAGCATAACGCCAATAACCCAAAAAACACCGACTACAATTCCGAAGGCAATCAGAATATTTAAGAAAGCCTTCCACATAGTAAATCCCTGCACTTCAGCAAGTGACTGCACAAGCAAGACAAAGGACCATATTGACATAACAAATTGAGTCAAAAAAACCACAAAAATCAGTGTTGACTCTCCCTGAGTAAATGCAGTTGTTGCAAACGCATCGGTAAAAAGCATCGTGCCAAAAAAGGCAATGAGAATGGCCCATAGAATGATGCTGATAATATTTGTAACATTCGACCAGGCAAGTGCGCATCTGACCTGAAGAAATGTAGATGCTCCCCCAAGCCATTTTCCTGTTATATATAGGAGGCCGCCTGCGAGGGTAAGACCAATCATTCCAGCAAAAAGGGAAAGAACTAGACATCCAAGCAAGATCCCGACTAAAGAAAATGAAAATCCAAGGGACATATTTTGTGCCATCTGGAGCATGAGTGGAATGCCATAAATAACAGATAGCGTGAGGAATTTGTATCTTGGATCCATGGTAACAATAGCCCGAATCGTATCTTTAGGCTTTGTCCACATCCGAAACCACGGATTGATCATCAATTTATCTGCCATAACATTCTCCCTCAGCCACGGACATATTTGCCCACGGCGTCTTGGCCTAATAATATAATTAAATATTTAATGTGACAAGAAAATAATTATGAAATTAATATCAATAGTTAATTTAATTTTGCAATTAACTTTTAAACTTAAGTTAATTAGAATATTAAAAAATAAATAATAAAATTAAGATTTGAGACCGAAAGGACTCCAATAACACTTCGATCTATAGGTGATTTAAGGAGATCCCTTAATTCACAGCTCTTGAGGAACACTCGAATTTTTAAATCGGAGGATCTCGCACAAGAGATCCTCCCTTTCTATAAACCTAGCCGGAATGTTTTACATCCGTAGCATTTTCATGGTACTCCTCGTCATGAGGATCGGAGTCTTCTGATTCATTTTCCTCATAGTCACTATCCTCTTCCATAATGATCACATCATCATCAGAATCAGGGGTCTTTAGGGGAACTTCACTCGGATTAGGAGTAGCCTCTGTCTTAGGAGCGGGAGATACATTCCCAGTCAGATGCACTGTTTGATCTGTTACGGGAGCTACTAGTAAAAATAAGCTAAGAGCTAGTAAATGCATAAATACCTCTTTAGGTTGAATTTACCCCATCATGTCAGAGGAACTAATTTTGAGCCAATCGTTTTTAAAACCCTGTAGACTCAAGCAAATTAAACACTTAAGAATACAATAAAATTAAAATTGATAATAATATAAATAAAAACTACAATCCAAATTAACAGGCAAATTAATTTATCAGGAGATTATTATGACTACAGGACCTAATAAAACTACAACGACTCCACCTCTTGGTAAAGGAACTCGCCTTCGAAAGATGAAACCCTACCATCCAAGAAGAAGTGCTAGATCGCTCAGACTTACTAGGCAGCAGCTTCTTGATTTAGAACACAAAATCAGCATTGATATAGGAACCTTCCTAGTGCTTCTTGAAGAGGGAAACCCCGAGCAAATTGAGCTCGCTGCGAGACGGGCTCGCTCTGATTTCTTAAAACACGCCCCAGATATAAAAAAACTAGGGGTCGAGATGGGATCATCCCTTTCCCACCTCGTCAATGATTTTTTAAGCAGTATAGATACCCTTTTGCACGTTGGACAAAACTGGATCGATGAAGGGAAAATAAAAGACTGCTATAACGCGACATCAAACCTAGAAAGAGCGCTGAAGACTAGTTCTTCTAAAGAGACTCTTTAAGAAAAGACTCTAGATCCGTATAGCAAAATTTATAGCCTGTCTGCACGAGCCTTTCAGGATTGACCTGTATGGATCTGAGGATTAGAGCATCAGCCCTTTCTCCAAGTAACAATCTAAGGAGCCAGGCAGGAACCGAAGCAAAATTGGGACTATGTAGCACTTTAGCGACCGTTGCCGCGAAAATCTCTTGAGAGACAGAATTTGGAGCTGTTATATTTACAGCGCCTCCCACCTCTTTATTCATCATGCAGTGATAGATACCATAGACAACATCATCGAGGGCAACCCACGGAAACATCTGCTCGCCAGATCCGAGCCGGCCACCAAGGCCCAACCTAAAAGCCGGAAGCATTTGTCTCAGCACCCCTCCCTTTGGGCTTAAAATATAGCCAAAGCGAGTAGCGCAGGTCCTAACATCCATTTGTTTTAAAATATCAGAAGCTTTTTCCCAGTGGACGCAGAGATCAGCTAGAAAATCTGTCCCATGAAGACTTGATTCAGTAAGACAGACACCTGGAAGGTCAGCATAAATCCCAACAGCGGACGCTGAGATAAAAACCTTGGGAGGTTTTTTTAGCCTTGAGAGGATTTGGGCAAGAAGCCAGGTATCCCTACACCTACTTTGAAAGATCTTTTCTTTCTGGCGAGGGGTCCATCTGTTTTCTCCTATATTTTCCCCGGCTAAATGAATGACTGCATCAAACCCTTCGAATTCATGCCCATTTTTACCCTCATGAATAGGATTCCAGCCGATTACCTTACCAGCTGGATCTGAGGGACCTCGATGGAGCTTCCAGACATCGGCGCCTATCGCACTTAAAAAAGAGCATAGAGAGCTCCCTACCATTCCGTGGCTACCGGTAACTAGAATTTTTTTAGGTGTTTTATCGTAACGAGAAAACACTGATAGATCGTTAAAAAGACGCTTATGCCTAAAGGAAAACTGCCTTTCCAGGTGTTTTTCCACTTGCATCTTCGATAGGAAAAAAGGAGTGGCATATTCAACTGTATCTTTTAAAATGCACCCTCCTTCAGCCTCTTCTACCTTATGGGAGTGTCTAAAGTACCTAAAAGGGCCTTTTCTTTGCTCATCGACAAATTCCTTATTAGGGGTAAAGCTTGTGTGCTCAGAAACCCAATCGGTGTGATAGGGTCCAAGAGAAAAATGAAATACGGTTTTAGATCCCACAACATCTGGCCTTCCCCGTTTATTAATTTGGGTATTAACCCAAGGGGGAATCATTCTATCAAGAGCGCCGTCCCTCATATGCCAAGCAAAAACCTCCCCTTGCGAAAACGGAAGAAAAGACTCGTATTTAAAAAGGTATTTTTGCATCACTTACTTCCTTGTGTATTTGAGGGCTTCTAGAGCGATTTTTCTAGCTTCATCATGGTCTACTATAGGCCTTGGATAGGTCTTTCCAAGGACAACTCCCGCCAAACGCAAAACATCAACAGGCGCCTCCCAGGGCTTATGGATCCATTTTGAAGGAAGATCTTTTAGCTCTGGCACAAAAGCTCTCACATAGCTCCCTTCCGGATCGAACTTTTCCCCTTGAGTAATCGGATTGAAAATCCGAAAGTAAGGGGCTGCATCAGCTCCACATCCCGAAACCCACTGCCAGCCAAACGAGTTATTTGCAAGATCTGCATCAAGAAGAGTATCCCAAAACCAAAAGGCCCCCTCCTGCCAAGGGATAAGAAGGTCTTTCACTAGGAAAGACCCTACGATCATCCGGAGTCTATTGTGCATAAAGCCCAGGCGCCATAGTTGACGCATACCAGCGTCAACTATGGGATATCCCGTCTGCCCTTCTTGCCACTGACGGAGATGTTTAGCACTTTTCTTCCAGGGGAAGGCTGCAAACTCCTCTCTCAAAGGATGGAGATCTGTTTTTGGGCAAAAATAGAGCATCTGCGCTGCAAATTCCCTCCAAATGAGCTGCCTTACATATCCCTCCCCTTTATGTGAGGAAGATTCCCTTATAGAGTGAACCACTTGGGAGGCTGAAATCTCTCCAAAATGCAAATGGGGCGAAAGTAGAGATGTTCCGTCTTCATAAGGAAAATCTCTATTTTTCGTATACTCAGTTACCCTCTGGCAAAATTTTTGCAGACGGACTTTAGCATTTTTTTCTCCAGGATGCCACATAGTAGAGAATTCACTATCCCAACCCTTATCAGGCAAAAGAGCGAGTTTCTCTAGATTCTCGCTGTGAATAGATCCTTTTACTCCTGGAACCACCCGTGGAGTTTTAAGGGGAGATTTAATTTCTCCTACCTTCATACACTTGTTATAAAAAGGGGTAAATACCTTATAAGGCTCACCCTGTCCGTTTAGTATATCTCCAGGAACAAAAAGCATATTGTCCCAAAAGGAAAAACTTTCGCAAGAAAGAGATTTTAGAAGCTCCTTTACAGACTCTTCCTCTTTTCTAGCAAAAGGCTCTACCCTACTGTGCCAAAAGACTGCAGAGGCTCCGGTATCTTTGATAAGTTCTTTAAAAACCTTAAGAGTTGGACCTTTTCTCACAATGAGACGAGCTCCTTTTTCTTCTAAACTATCCGATAAGCTCTTTAATGAATAATGAAGCCACCATTTACTTGCAGCCCCCATCTTCCACGTAGGATCTTCATCTCTATAAATATATAAGGGGATTACTTCATAACCAGAGTCTATCGCTGCCAGGAGCGCTCTATGATCTGAGAGGCGAAGGTCCTGTGTGAACCATACGATGCATTTTTTTTTCATAAAAATAGATTAACGAAGAATAGATAAAAAAAGAAGCGTGGAAATCATTTCAGATTTTCCACGCTTTTAACCAAAAAGACTTCCTACTGCTTATTTGCAGCAAGATCCGCCTTTACCTTTTCCTTTGCTGCATCCACATTTGTGAGTGCAATGGCAAAGTAGACGAAGGCTCCAAAGACCAGAAAGACCAACGAGTGAATAAATTAAACGAGCAGAACCTGTTGTGTTACCTTTGCAAGCCCAAGCTACTAGATCAAATTGAAAAAAGCCCCAAAGACCCCAGTTAATAGCACCAACAACCACGAGAACTAAAGCTAAAATATTTACAAATTTCATGACTAACTCCAAAAAGTGTTTAAAGAACCCTTAGGCAAAGCGATGCCCTGCCATTTCTCCTTATATTTTATAAGGATAGAAGATTTTACTTGAAATGTCACTATTTTTTTGAAAAACATCAACCCAAAATGAAATAACTCATCAGCTTAGGTCTTAAAAATCAGCTTTCTTATTCGTTTAGAAGGTCATCGAAGGGAATTAAGTTGCTGAAGAAATTTTCCTTGATGACTTGTTTTGATAACTCCCCTTGGTAAATAAGGACAGGTCTGAGGGAGACTGTCTTTGGAATCTTGAGACGTTCGATCTTTTGCACGACTTCATCAATGATTTCCATTCCAATCGTTTTACCAAATTTTATCTCAATAAGATAGGTGGTATACCTGGTCTGAATCAACAAATCTACTTGGCAGCCAGGATTTAATTTTGTCGGATTCTGAAAATAGGGAGAGGCGCTGTATAACGATTCCGGAGAAATTTCAAGCATTTTTACGATCTGGCTTAAATTATTTAAAACTAAATTTTCAAACTGTAATCCCATCATACTTGACCAATCTGGCAGATTTTCTAAATCCACTTCTTGATATAACTTTTTTCCTATCAACTCCTTTTTGTCATCAATGTATTTCAGATAAAACCGCAAATAATTATCTTTTAATCGATAATTACTTAATTTTTTAAGACATTTTTTTTCATTCCAGACATAGTCACGCACCAAAAACCCACATTCTTTTAATACCGTAAGCTTATTGCTTAGGTGACCTGACAATTCAATGTTAAGAAAGCGAGCAATCTCTTCTGCACTTTTGGGTTGATGAACTACAGCGCGGACAATAGCTTGATATTCTGCCGCATTTTTCCCAAAAAGATCAGAAAAGATCTTATCAAATTCATTTACAAGAAGTCCCCCTGCAGTGAACGCTAATTGTTTAATGTTTTTTTCGGCATCTATCTTTGGGTTAATCTCTTCTAAATACCTTGGAACTCCTCCCGTAACACACAAAATTTTAAACTTCTCATAGGAAGAAATATAGGGAGATCCAGACCAAAAGCGATTTGCTTGATTGATAGGGAGTTCTTCTAAATCGATTGTTAAAGATACTCTTCCAAGAAACCCTTTACTTTGTAAAATATTTTCCTGGATCCAAGAGGAAACAGAACCACAAAGGATCAGCTTAAATTCTTTATTTTTCTTAAACTGCGTGTCCCACACACCTTTCAGTTTTCCTGGGAAATCTCTATCCTTCCCTCCCATCCAAGAAAACTCAACAAGAAAAATTACATAACGTCCCTGCTTGGTCAAACCTGCCAGCATATCTAGAGCCTCTTGCCAGTCACTAAACGACACGAATGGAACTGAAAAATGTTTTGCAAGTAACCGAGAAAAATGATCTAACTGATTTTGATTTGTGATGTCCTCTCGAGGGGATAAACCATAAAACTCGTAAAATGGATATCCTTTTGAAGCATGTTCAATCAGAGTACTTTTTCCAATTCTGCGCCTTCCACAACAAACGGCGATGCCAGCTGTCGGTTTTTTAAAAAAACTCTCTAACTGTTCCAGTTCAGTCTCACGTCCAAAAAACACAGTTACCCCCTCATTTCCGTCTGAATAATCTGATTATTGCATTATTCAGCCGCTTTTTACAAGCCTTAAAACCGTCTGTATAATCGATTTTTTGCATTATTCAGCCGCTTTTAATTTATAACATTAATTTTCAAACCTAGATACTTTAGCAAATCCCCTACAAGCACTACCCTTTTCGACTCATGCGGGAGGATCTCGGAGATCACTTTCTGTATAAGAGAAGAACTGGACCCAAAAGACCCGGGGCTAAATTCGAAATGCACTCCACTTAAAATAGCTCTTCCCTTACCTACTTTGCAGCTGATGATGGCAGGGGGATGCCCATCCACCTCTAGATATCTGCAAATGACCTGAATACTCGGATCATTTAAGCCCTCCGAAAAGTAACACCCCCCATTATAGTATACGGAGAGCTCCTGCTCTCTGTAGAGTATACGAGCAGGTCTCGCCCCCAAGGGGGCTGCATAACAAAAAGCATCTTTATCGATTGCAGGACCAATGGCTTTGCCTGAAAAAAACTGCAGGTGACGCTCTCCTAAAACCTCTAGAGGTCCTCCTTTCTGGAATTCTACAAAACCGGAGGCAAAGTAGGCTCCAGCGCAAATCCCCAGGTACGATCCCCCATTAAGGACGTAGTCCTTTATGAGGGCCATCCCCTCTTTCCCAAGCTTGGCAAGGTAGGGAATGTCTCTACCCCCGGGAATGACGAGAAGGGAGCACGTTTTTGTCCAATTTCCTTTTTTAAGCTCAATCGCATCTATAGTTCTAATCTCATAAAGGGATGGGCTTAAACCCTCCCTTAAAGTAGATAGAGTTTCAGAAAGACCAAATTGGTCCACTCCTTCATCTGAATACACTAAGACGGTAGATAGTGAAAATCCCAAGGTTTTCTCCTTTTGAGCAGTTATTGAAGGTTTTTTAACATAGCGGATTATGCGCTTTTTAACTAGTACCTTAAAGCTTTTTTAGAGGGACCCTTCTCATGGCCCATTTTGATGAAAATGACCTGCTTAAAGTAATGAATCTCAGTCGGATTGAATGCACTGAAGCAAAAAAAGAGAGGTTTTACATCGAGAACTTCAAAACCCAAAAAAAGCAAAGAATAGTTTTCTTTTTACTCTGAATATTTCCTTAGATTTACTCTTTAGCTTTTTCTAATCTTTTTTGAAATTCTTGAAATTCCTTTTGAAAACCTTCTTTAATAGACCAATTTTCTACTTCTTTCAAATCTACTTTTCTTTCTAGAGAAATGATAATTGCTTGGTCTAATCCTTGGATATCTTTCCAGTAAAAGTAACCCGCTAGACGATCTTTTACCGTATCTTCTACTCGCAGCATTTTTATGCTGCCAGTTTGAACTTGCATTTCTTGAAATTCTGAAATGATCTCATTTCCAATAGCCACTGGTGATGAAACAAAGTCAACAAACCAGTCACATTTGTTATGACAAAAATACCCCCCTTTCTCATAGAAGCCGAGCTGGGCTAAGGCTTCCTTCACTTTCTTCATATCCTCATAAGCAATAAAGTCCAAATCGTAGGACTGATAAAGATTACGAGAATAAATTGTCACACATGCTCCGCCAACCAAAATTACATCTACATCTCTTTTTCGAAGCTCTTCAGAAAGAAAACCTGCCAAATCTTCTAATGAAATCTTTTCCCAATTAATCATAAAGATTTGCCTTTCTTTCGAGGTCTTTTTCTTACAGGAGCTTCATAATATTTCCGTTTAAAATCCTCAGGAAGGCAGTCGTATGCCTTTTTTAAAAAAGCCTTTAATTCAACCAGAAAAGGATAACGAGGATTGAATTGATATACTTGGGTTTTACCTATAGGTTGCCTTACTATCACGCCTCCTTGCTCGAGTCTTCCCAAAGCGACTTGCACGCTATAGAGAGGCATGCCAAAAGAAGTCGCTATCTGGGCACCATAACTAGTTTCATTTACTAAAAGATAAAACAGGATCTTTTCTATAACCACATTTCCAAATAACTTCTCAAGCATATCAACCAACCTTTTTAGTTATAATACCAAGTTATTTGGTTAATTTCAAGCCATTCACCTAACCAATTAAAAATAAAATATTTAAACTTCCAGCAAGAACCGTTTCTTTTTTCAGGAGAGGACTTAAAAAGCTCTTAAAGTAGATAGGTTTCAGAAAGACCGAATTGGTCCACCCCAACATCTGAGTATAGTAAGACGGTAGATAGTAAAAATCCCAAGGTTTTTTCCTTTTGACTAGTTAACTTTGAAGGTTTATAACATAGCGGATTATGCGCTTTTTAACTAGTACCTTAAAGCTTTTTTAGAGGGACCCTTCTCATGGCCCATTTTGATGAAAATGACCTGCTTAAACTAATGACTCTCAGTCGGATTGAATGCTGCACGGCAGAAAAAGAAAAATTTTACACCTCCCTTTCCCGAGTAGTTGCCTATATAGAAACTCTCTCCGAAGTGAATACTGATGGGATAGCCCCTTGTAATCATATTTTGGAAACAGTCAGCAACGTCACAAGGGAAGATATTGTAGGAGAACTACTTTCTCGAGAAGTTTTCCTAGCTAATGCCCCCTCCCATGTGGGTGGAATGGTAAAAGTTCCTCCAATTATCAAACTGACCCCTTCTTGAGGCACCTATGCATAGACACTCTGCTACAGAATTAACTGCTTTATTTACCAAAGGGGAAATCTCCGCTGAGGAGATCGCAAAAAACACCCTAGCCCGGATCGAGCATTTTGATAAAGATGTCGGGGCTTTTTTAGCTGTCCATTCAGACAGGATGCTAAAAAAGGCTGAGCAGCTTGATCAAAAAAGAAAGTCCGGAGAGAAACTCGGCGCTTTAGCTGGCGTGCCAATTGCTATCAAAGACAACATCCATATTAACGGGACTGTGACTACCTGCGGATCAAAATTCCTCTCAAATTATAAAGCCGTATTTGATGCTACGGTAACTAGGCTTCTGGAAGAAGAGGGCGCTCTACTTGTTGGAAAAACAAATCTCGATGAATTTGCTATGGGCTCATCGACAGAAAACTCCGCCTACCAAAAGACAAGAAATCCGTGGGACCTTACCTGCACGCCAGGAGGATCCTCTGGCGGATCGTCCGCAGCTGTTGCTGCGAGATTGTGTCCCCTGTCTTTAGGCAGCGATACGGGAGGATCTATCCGCCAGCCCGCCTCCTTTACCGGGATTGTTGGATTTAAACCCAGCTACGGTAGAGTTTCGAGATACGGCCTTGTAGCCTTTGCCTCATCGCTCGATCAAATAGGACCTTTTACAACTACCGTAACAGATGCCGCTCTTATGATGCAGGTGATCGGTCGAGGCTGTGATAAAGACTCAACCAGTATCCATGCTAAAACTCCCGATTACCTAGGATCTCTATCCCCTTCCATGAAGGGCTTAAAAATCGGTATCCCGTGGCATTTTCTTGAGCAGCTAAATGAAGAGGTAAAACAAAACTTCCTAGCAAGTGTAGAAATATGCAAAAAACTGGGAGCTGAAATCATCGATGTAGATCTTGACATCCTCTCCCACTCGATTGCTGTGTACTATGTACTAGCAACGGCTGAAGCATCGACGAACCTTGCCAGGTTCGACGGAGTCCGTTATGGAGTTAGATCCCCTAAAGCTACAAATCTCGAAGAAGTATACGAGCTTTCCCGGCAAGACGGATTTGGACCTGAAGTGAAAAACAGGATTTTGCTTGGCACCTATGTACTCTCTTCCGGATATAAGGATGCCTATTATAAAAAAGCGCAGCAGGTACGTACTCTTATTATAGAGAAATTTAAAACAGCATTTACCGGATGTAATCTTGTCATGATGCCCACATCCCCTTTTCCCGCGTTTACTTTAGGGGAAATCCAAGACCCTCTCCAAATGTACCTGCAAGATATCTATACAATTGGAGCGAACCTTATTGGAGCGCCAGCAATCAGCATACCGTCTGGATTCAGCCATAAAAATATGCCCCTTGGCGTGCAACTCATCGGCCCTTATATGCATGACAAGGAAGTCTTAAGTGCCGCTTTTGCTTTTGAAAAGGCAACTGGATTTGGTACAAAAATTCCCGCCGCGTTTGACAAGGAGATTTCCCAATGACAAATATCCAACATGATCTATGGCAGCCGGTAATTGGCCTTGAAGTACACATACAGCTCAATACCAAGTCCAAACTCTTTAGCTCAGCACCTAACCGCTTTGGCGATGAGCCCAATACCAACATCACAGATGTTTGTACAGGGCAGCCGGGAACACTCCCCGTGCTCAATAAAGAAGTACTCAGAAAAGCTGTACAACTCGGTCTTGCTTTAAAGGGCAATATTGCCCCCTTTAGCCAGTTTGACAGAAAATCCTACTTTTACCCCGATAGCCCAAGAAACTTCCAAATCACCCAGTTTGATCACCCGATTATCTTAGGCGGCACTATCCTTGCCGATGTTGAGGGAGTGACAAAAGCTTTTGCAGTAAACCGCGCTCATATCGAAGATGATGCCGGCATGCTCAAACATTTCAGCACCTTTGCCGGTGTAGATTATAATAGAGCAGGAGTTCCTCTTATCGAAGTGGTCTCTGAAGCTTGTATTCATTCCTCTAAAGAAGCTGTAGCCTATGCAACAGCCCTTAGAGCGATCATGGAATATATCGATGCCTCCGACTGCAACATGGAAGAGGGTTCTCTTCGTTTTGATGCAAACATCTCCGTTCGGTTAAAAACAGAAACATCCTTACGTAATAAAATCGAAATTAAGAACATGAACTCCTTCCATAACATGGAAATGGCGATAGATTCAGAGATTAAAAGGCAGATCCGCCTCTACTCTGAAAATCCAGAGGCTGACCCTAAAAGTATCATCCAGGGGGGAACCTATCGCTTCGATCTAGACAAGAAAGAAACTGTTCTCATGAGAAAGAAAGAGGCGGCAGAAGACTACCGGTACTTCCCGGAGCCTGATCTTCCTCCCATATTTATTTCTGAAAGCTTCATCGAAGAGATCAAAAAAGATCTCCCAGAACTACCTCACGAGCGGTTTAAAAGATATACCGAGCAGCTGTCTCTTTCCCCAGCAGCGGCCTCTACCTTAATCAATGATCGGCAAATGTGTCTGTATTTTGAAAGGGCACTTAGCTCCTGCCCCCACGCAAAAAACCTATGCAACTGGCTTATCGTTGAATTTACCGGAAGAATCAAAGACTCCGGACGGACGCTTCAGGCAATTGGCATACTTCCAGAGCACGTAGCCTCTGTTGTCAACATGATTGAAGACGGAACAATCACCGGAAAAATCGCAAAATGCGTTGCCGATGATATGATTCTATCCCCTGGAAAAGATTGCAGACTGATTGTCAAAGAGAATCCAGACTACCAGCCTCTGCAAGATACTTCATCAATTGAAGCTCTTATCGATCAGGTGCTCTCTGAAAATAGCCAGTCCGTTACCGACTACAAAGCCGGTAAAACAAAGGCCTTTGCTTTTCTTATTGGTCAAGTCATGAAGCTCTGCAAGGGAAAAGCTTCTCCAACAATTGTAAATGAGATCTTGACCAAGAAACTGCAATAGGTATTTGGAACAGTTCTTTTGGATATTTTAGAAAAGGGCTTCCCTAGAGGAAGCCCTTTGCATATAACTTCAGTAACACTAAGACCGATTAGCAATTATTAAAAAAATCCCCCTATTGAGAAGGTGATTTTTTACTTTTTGTTTACTATTTTTTCTCTGAGTACATAAGGATCTAAGTCAAGCTCCTCACCCCAAGCGAGCGTATCTGTTTTTGGATCAACTCGAACTTCGTTAAAAAACTCAACAGACTCCCAAGCTTTAAAAACACCCTTTCCTACCAAATCCTTCAAGTCAACTTCACCTTCTAAGCCGTCATCAAACCGTAGCCAAACATGGTAGTTTGGCAAAGGCCTACAATCTGTGATTTTTGCTCTTTTAAATTCCATATCTCGATGATTCCCAATCAGTTCAATTTATATTTCTGGAGTCTACTATTGGGCTTTTCAGGTAAAGTATAACCAATTTCCCCTTCACTAAGCAAAGAAGTAAGCACTTTTTTCAACCTGCCAGAAATATGCTTATGTCCTAAAGCCTGAGATATTTCCCCTTTAGATAAAGGTCCATTTTGAAGCAAACTTAGAACCTCATCTTCCATCGACTCGGGCCTCGACTCGGGCCTCGACTCGGGCCTCGACTCGGGCATTTCCCCTGTAGCAAAGAAAGCTGATGGCAAGAATGTAGTGACAACGGATTCGGCACGCACTTCCCATGTTGGGTTGGGATTTCCATTTTCCTTACACCAATCGATAATGTTAAGTGTCCCCATACCCCATTTTTCTATTACCCCTGCGCGATAAAAGACACTAGCAATGATAGGATTCCAAGGTTTTGATTCATGAGGCTTTGCTAGCTTTTCCGGGGTCATATCAAAATGCAAAATTCCCGGATTGATGATCTCTAAATGGTCATCATACATAGCAATAGCAACAGCACCACCAGGAATTGTATAGTCCCTATGACAAATTGCATTTGCCAGAGCCTCACGTGTAGCAAGAGGGGGATATAAAGGATAATCTTCTCGAATCCGCTTTCCTGGCACAACACGCCCGGAGATAGGAACGTGATCAAGTAGAAACGATTCACCGCGCCTAGACAGATCAAAACCATTTCCCCAGTAATTGCGGTTGTCCATAAAACCACCTAATCGATCAATCCCTCTAAATCTAGCCAGCCTGATAGATAGCTGAGGATAGCTGGCAAAAAGCCTTTCACTTTTCCCATATAAAGCAACGGCGGCATTTATGAGATGCCCATCATCAAAAAGACCTAATCCTCGAAGAATAGATTCAGCATCGGTATGAGCTGGTTTTTTCATGCGACCTAATGCAACGGCATTTTGGAGAGTTGCTTGAATTTCATCTTCATCCAAATCAGCTATGGTTACCCAATCGGGAGCAAGTTCATTTTCCCATCGTCTGTGAGCATGAAACTTCACTAAAACACGCTTTTCATACTCTGAGCGGGGCATAATCTGCGTTGTTGGACCATGTCGGAGATAGGGGCGTCCATCATAACAGTAGGAACCCATTTTTCCAGACACACATATAACAATAACCGCTTTATCGTTTCCTATGGAAACTGTTTCAATTTCTGGAAACGCTGGGGGTTCAATTCTGCGCAATTCAAGAGATATATCCTCTAGAGTTTTTGCAGTTATTTGCTGACCTTCTATCTTCCCCTTTCAGATACACCAAAAAGAAGAAATCCTCCCAGACCATTAAGTAATGCACAAACTGTTTTAACAGCTTCAGTTCGTTGTCCTGTTGTTTTTTTAAACTCCAGATTTTCAGACTCACCAGATGCAACCAGTTTTTGTAGTTCTTCTAATAGCATATTATTCCCTACCCTTTGGAAACATGGCTTGCTCACGAGTCACTTCTCTATGCGTAAGCTCCTCAATTTTTTTGGCTAGCTTTACACTAGGAGTTCTCCTGCCACGGAGTATTTCTCCCAGATGATTGCGAGAAATACCCAAATTCACTGCAAAGTCCGTTTGAGTAATCCTTTTACGAAAAAGGTATTCGTCTAAATCCACAAGACAACCAAATGTTTTTTGGAGCAAATTGTATTATTATTTTTATAAAAAGAAACATTTTTTGTGTCAGAAGAAACATTTTTATTATTGAACAAACGGTTAAGTGATCAAGCTCTGTAAAGACAAGGCATCTCCAACAATAGTAAATGAAATTTTGACAAAGAAACTCCAATAAGTATACTGCGCTCTAGGGGTGCCCTATTGCCGGGTCTCCCTCTACCCTGGAGCGCATGGATTATTCTTATCGTATTCCGACCTGTTTTGCGGTTTTACTGCTCTCTAGTGGCTGTTATATGAACAAGGCCATGGTACAGCCATGGTCGGATGAATATAGCCCCGACTCACAAGCAGATTATTGGACTCCCTCGAAAAAAGCGTTATCCGTTCGCACGATTGTCCCCCTAGAAAGGATCGTCCCCTCAGATGCTGAGCCCTTAAACCTTGCAGAGATCCTAAATATTGCTCTAACGAACAATTCAAGTACGCAGATGAGCTGGGCCCAGGCTAAAGAAATGGCCGCTCGGTATGGACAAAGTCAGAGCTCAGCCGTTCCTCAAATTACAGGAAACTTCGAATATTTCAAAACGAGAGCCTCCTCTTTTTTTGCAGGGCAATCAGCCGGTGGCAGTGCAACTGGCGCTAATTCTGGAACAAGCTCCGGCACCTCGAGTAACAGCCCGTCCTCTGCCAACCAAATCTTTGTAACGACATTTAGCCAGTGGGGCCCGCAGCTCCACCTAACTTACAATCTCTTTGATTTTGGAAAGCGGAGCGCTACAAGTGAATCTGCAAGGCAAGCATTATTCTTTGCCGACTTCTCCCACAACAGAGAAATACAGACCGTACTGCAAGATGTGACCACATCCTATTATAGCGCCTTGTACCAAAAGCAATTGCTAGAGGCCCTTGCAGCTGATGTAGTCACAGCCCAAACAACCCTTGATGCAGCAAATCTTGGCCTCTCAACAGGGGTGAAGAACCTCTCTGATCTGCTCCAATCACAAACGCAGCTTCTGCAATATGAAATCGATTATGTAGAGCAAAAACAAGAGGTTGTAGTAAGTGTATCTCAGCTTTTAAGCGACATGGGCCTGCCGGCAAGTCTGCCACTAAAGCTCGAGGAAATGCCGGACATCAATCCAGCGAGCGAAGACATCCCAGGTCTTGAAGAGCTCATTTCTGTCGCGATGCAAAGTCGCCCCGACTTTTTAGCGGGGGGAGCGGCTTTAAGAAGTAAGGAGTGGTCGGTTAAAGCCGCTAAAAGAGAAGTATATCCTTCCCTCGACTATTTACTCGACTTTGGCAAGACCTACTATAATGGTGGTCTCAACGACCAGTACGACTATACAAGCGCTGTAAATCTGTCCATGCCGATATTTCGCGGCTATTTTTATCGCAATAATATAAAGATTGCAGAGGCTTTAAGAGATGAGGCAGAAGCTAAACTTAAAAGCCTAGAACTTGCGCTTGTGCAAGAGGTAACTACTGCCAGGTACAATATACAAGTATCTTTCGATGCTCTCACCTTTGCCAAGCAGTACCTTGCATCGGCTACCAAACAATATGCTGTAGCCTTAGCTGAATATAAAGCGGGAACCACCGATATCCTCACAGTAGTATCTGCACAAAGCGCGCTTGCAAATGCCAGGGCGCGACTTGCAAAAACAATCCAGGGCTGGTTTACAGCCTTAGCTGACCTAACCTATGCCATAGGGGCGGCGGTCCTGCCTCCTGTAAGCATCCAAGAGGAGTTTCCATGAGACATGTTCTTTCTATATTACTACCTATTATATGTCTTAGTAGCTGCTCGAAACAGGTGCCGCCGGCGCCTAGACTTCCTGTCGTTATCCTTACAACACCGGTCGTGCAGGATGTGCCCCTCTACCTAGACTATGCAGGCCATGTAGAGGCCTACAAGACAATCGATGTACAGTCCCAGATCGCCGGCGAGCTAACAGGGATGTATTTTGAAGAAGGGACTGAGGTGAAAGAAGGAGAAGTTCTCTTTACCATTGACTCCCGCCCCTATATCGCAGCGCTTGATAAAGCGGAGGCATCTCTTGCCCAAAGTATCGCTTCAATGAAGTATGCAGAAGAAACAGCGAGAAGATATTCAAAGCTTGTACAGCAGGAATATGTCGCCCTTTTGCAATACGATCAATATCTGACAAATGTCCTTGTAGAACAGGCCTCTGTCGAGGCCAATGAAGCGGAAGTAGAAACAGCAAGGCTCAATCTTGGCTACACAACGATCTACTCACCGATATCCGCCGTTGCGGGAAAAAAGCAGATCGATGTAGGCAACTACATTACCCCCGCTGAAAACCCCTCTCTTATTGTTTTAAATCAGATCAATCCAGTATTTGCTAGTTTCTTCGCCCCTGATGTAGATCTTCCTATCATCCAAAAATACCAAACAAGTGGAGAGCTCAAAGCCCATGTCTTCTTAAACCAAGATACAAATCACCCCTTTGAAGGAAAGCTTACCCTGATCGATAACCAAGTCGATGAAAGTACCGGAACGATTTTTATGAAGGCAACACTCTGTAATGACAACAAGGAGCTGTGGCCGGGTGAATTTATCGACATACGGATCATCTTAACAGAGATCAAGGATGCAATACTGCTACCTACCCAAGCCATCCAGCTCGGCCAGCAGGGCCACTTTGTATTCACGGTCGATCAAGACAATGTAACATCCGTTAAAAAAGTCAAAACAGGGCAGATACAAAAAAATATGATCGTAATCGAAGAAGGTCTATCTGTGACCGATAGAGTCGTATTAGAAGGTCAGCTCAATTTATATCCCGGAGCGAAGGTCATTATCCAGGAAACGGACACCGTGCCGACAGCCCCAGATAACGACTCGGTAACGGAGGTTTCTTCCCCAAAAAAACTTCTCGGTGGATATAGATCTAGACCGACCCTTAATCTTACTGACAGGAGTGGGTCATGAACCTATCGGCACTCTTTATCAACCGCAGGGTGATGACAACACTTGTCATGCTTGCCCTTGCATTTTTTGGAGTGCTCACCTACCAGGCCCTGCCTGTGAGTGATCTTCCCGATGTGGACTACCCAACCATTCAGGTGAATATCTCTTACCCGGGAGCATCCCCTGCCACGATTGCCAATAACGTCGTAGTACCCCTTGAGCAACAATTTACGACCATCAGCGGCATTAAATCGATCTCCTCTACAAGTTATACAGGAAGTGCCAATGTCGTGTTGCAGTTTGTTCTAGAAAAGAATATCGACCTTGCAGCCCCCGATGTACAAGCGGCAATCAATGCAGCAAATCCCCAGCTCCCTAAAGACCTACCCTACGCCCCCACCTACCAGAAGGTGAATCCAACAGCTACCCCTATTTTATTCCTCTGCTTGAAATCGAGCACATTAACGCTCGGTGAGCTCTATGACTATGCCCACTCGGTCGTTGGAGAAAGACTAAATATTGTAAACGGAGTCTCCCAAGTGCAGACCTATGGTCAGCCCTTTGCAGTGCGTGTGCAAGTAGACCCTCAAAAACTTGTAGCAAGAAATATCGGGATCGATCAAATAGGGCAGACCATTAAAGATGCTAACGTCTACCTCCCTGTCGGCACCCTGTATAGCGAAAAGAAAGAATATACCATTGCTGTCGATGGACAGATCTTCGAAGGGGATAAATACAACCCCCTTGTTATGAAATCAGAAAATGGAGCAATCACCAGACTCTGTGATGTAGGCCATGCTTTCGATAGCGTGCAAAATGACAAGATCTATGTAAAATTTTTCGAAAATGGGATCTCGGAAGATATGGTAGCGCTCGGCATCCAAAAGCAACCAGGAGCCAATACTTTAGCTGTCATCGAAGATGTAAAAAAGCTGCTACCGCAGCTGCAAAAGCAGCTACCGGCTGCCCTTTCAATGTATACCATGTATGACCAGTCTGAGTTCATCTTAGAATCTGTATTCGATGTAAAGCTTACACTCCTCCTTGCTATGGTCCTTGTTATTTTGGTGATCTTCTTTTACCTCGGAACCTTTGTAGATACCATCATTCCAGCAATTGCCATACCGATGTCTATATTAGGGACGTTCATCGTTATGTATTATATGAAATTTACAATCGACATCCTCTCTCTTCTTGCAATCACTCTATCTGTTGGATTTCTTGTCGACGACGCTATCGTCGTACTAGAAAATATCGTAAGGCATGTGGAGATGGGTAAAAAACCCAAAGAGGCAGCTCTTGAAGGCTCTAAAGAGATTTGCTTTACGATACTTTCTATGACTCTTTGCCTCTGTACAGTATTTATCCCCCTTATCTTTATGGACGGGATCATAGGAAGGATCTTGCATGAATTCGCCGTTACCATCGTTTCTACTGTATTGATATCCGGAGTAATCTCTCTGACCCTAACGCCGCTGCTTTGCAGTAGATTTATCCAAGAGAGAAATCCTAATCGCAAAAAAAGCTACGTAGAGCGCCTTTCAGAAAAGCTCAACCACTTCTTACTAGGACTTTATAAACCATCACTTGAGTGGGCTCTAAGACACAGAAAGACCCTGTTTTTAGCCGGCTTTGCAAGCTTTGGGCTCACCCTATTTCTTGCCATCTCTCTGCCCAAAGATTTTATTCCAGGCGATGATATCGGCTTTGTCGAAGGGTTTACCATTACCTCTGATGGAACCTCTCCCTTTCAGCTGGCCGCAAACCAAGAGGCTCTTGCTACCATTGCAAGTAAACATCCAAGTGTTGAGTCAGTTGTAGCCATAGGCGCCAGCCCTCAGGATAACCAAGGGATTATGTTTCTAAGACTAAAGAACATCAAAGAAAGACCTCCCATGGGGATTGTTGTTCCCGAGCTTATGAAACAGCTCAATATCTTGCCCGGAGTTACTGTCTTCCTAAAACCCTTGCCCCTTATTAACCTCCAAGTGGGTACAACAACGAGCAAAGCTGACTACCAATATACCATGCAGTCGCTGAGCGAAACAGAGCTTTATAAATACGCTCCGATGATGGAAGAAAAGATGAAATCCCTAAACGGCTTTTCATCTGTCAGCTCAGATCTTGATATCACCCAGCCCCAGCTGGCTATAGAGATCTTAAGAGATAAGGCCTCGATGCTCGGCATCACGGCCCGGCAAATAGAAAATTCCTTAAGTCTAGCCTTTGCCGATATCAACCTCTCCCCGATCAATGAGCCGAGCAACCAGTACTATGTGATCATGGAAGTGCTCCCCAAATACTACAGAAATCCCCAGATGCTCTCCCAGCTATGGCTCACCTCACAAAAAACAAGTAAGCTCGTGCCCCTGTCTTCCATTGTTAAGATGAAGGAGACACTTGGGCCCTTAACAATCAACCACCTCGATGGGCTCCCCTCTGCCACCGTATCCTTTAACATCAAAGACATCCCCCTCGATGCAGGTATAGCCTCGCTTGAACAGCTTGCAAGAGATGTTCTCCCCCCTGATGTCACCGGTAGCGTTCAAGGGTCAGCAAACGTCTTTAAAGAATCGTTTGCAAACCTTTACTACTTACTGATTATTACCTTCTTCATTATCTATGTAATACTTGGGATCCTCTATGAAAACTTCTTTCCTCCTATTACCGTGATGTCGACACTGCCACCGGCGGCCCTCGGCGGCCTTTTAAGCCTTCTTATCTGCCGAGACACCCTATCTCTTTATGCAATCGTTGGACTCATCATGCTGCTTGGTATCGTTATGAAAAATGGTATTATCATGATCGACTTTGCAAATGAAAGACGGGAGAAAGAAGGAATGAGCATCCATGATGCGATACTTGAGGCCTGTCTTATTAGATTCCGCCCTATCATGATGACAACGGTTGCAGCTCTCATGGGAGCTGTACCTATTGCTC
Source organism: Chlamydiota bacterium (assembly GCA_026398435.1). GTDB lineage: Bacteria > Chlamydiota > Chlamydiia > Chlamydiales > Rhabdochlamydiaceae > VGMB01. Next base: position 23,510 of record JAPLSW010000065.1, read on the forward strand.
TGGGCGTTGGCGGCATGTCTGCCGCCTCTAGAAAGCCGCTAGGTGTAGTGATCGTCGGAGGTCTTATCATCTCCCAGATCTTGACCCTCTACCTGACACCCGTGACCTATACCTACGTAGAAGCCCTTAGAGAAAAAGTGCATGGATGGAGAAAAAGGAAGTCTGAGGAGAATGCGTCAAGCTAGGTTAGCACTATTTCGGCAACGGGTTTTGCTACACCATCTTGTATACCTATATGTCCATAACCAGGGACGATTGCATAACGAGCCAGGTTACCTTGAACATCCATTAAAGAAGACGCGTAATCTGGAACATGTGAGTCATGAGGGGAAGCAAAAAATGTATATTCACGTGCAGGCCCTTTAGATAAACCTTCCATCCAATCTTGATCCAACCGACGGTTACGTGGAGAATCAAGGGGCATCTCTTCAGAAATATTTTTTGATATTAACCAAGACAACCCTACTTTATTAACAAGACCTGCTAAAGAAGACCCCCTACAAGCTCCTACAATTGATACAAACCTCAATTTTTTGATGCTTGGAAAACTTTCCGATTTTGCAATTTCAGCCTCAATTGCCCGTGCAATTCTTCCCCCATTAGACACTCCAATTAAAACCAATTCTTTTTCCTGAGAAGTTTTTGCCCATTTTGCAATCTCTGCAAGAATCGGTCTTACCATGTCATCTAACTTGGCATTTCCTTTTTGAAGAACATGAGGGATAAAAATATCGGTTTCAGTAAGATCCAGTCTCTTCATTTCATTCACAATCGATTGAAACGAAGAAGGATTGCTATGCAGCCCATGTATGCAAACAACTAGTCTTTTTTTCTCTAAAGGACAGGTGTTAGTATTGGTTAAAGAATCAATCTGAGGATCTACTCCTTGAAAAAAAAGGATAACCTTTCTTAAAACCACAGCAAAAAAAACTCCAAAACTCTGAATAAAACTTAGAGCTTTTTCTGTCCAATGAGTTTTTTCAGAAAGGGAAATGCAAGAACGTGCATCTTCGAAAAATTTCACACCTTGAATTTCTGATATTATCGGTGTTACTCCAAGCCTTAAGGCAAGCGTTGCTTTAGCCATTCTGCTTCTGCATTTCAGATCGCTGCCAGGTGGTAGGTGCTCTATTGGTACTTCAGGTTTTTTCCATGACCCATCTACATTTTTGCTCAGTTCAACATCTAGTCTTTTAAAGAGCCTAATCTCATCTCTTACAGCTCTAAGTTCACTGGAAAGGATATTTTGGACCTCTTTCCTCTCTGTTTTTTCAAGGCCGTTAAATAAAGAGCTTCTATCGAAAAATTTGCTATCCAAAGAAGCCATTTTTTCAAAAATGAATTTATTGAAAGTTTTTGCAGTTAGATGACTCGCCTCAATTTCAGGTTTTATCATATGTTTGCTATAGCAATTTACGACCCTGCTGATGAACGATTTTAATTTTAGATCTTCCGTTTGATTCCCAAAAAAGTAGTAGCAAATTCTTTCCTTTAGAGATTTCACCTCTAGATGCCCATTTTGATTCACTTTCAAAGAAAGAATATCACTACCCCCTAGGATAGCAATATCATTGAAGCATTTTGCTATTTTATCAGGGTATATTTGCTCAGAGCTCTGTGGAGCCATGCTTACAACCGATGTCCTATTATAAACTTCTGATAAAACCGCCACAGCTTTCTCCAATAATGCATTTAATTAATTAAATTATACTATAAAATAGATTAAAAATGCATTATTTTCACCTCTTCTAGTGATTTAATACTTTGCGGTTTTTAATTAAGTGCTTTACTCGTATTTATTAAAAAATAATTTAATGACTCTATGGGAAATATGAGTATATTAACAGGTCTAAATCCAATCATTTTTCCAGAAATAGCCCCAGTTCCAATCGTTTTGACATTTTCCAATGATTATTCTGGAAGAAAGATAGATTCCAATACTGGTTGAAAAGACTACAAAAAAAGCCCTTGGGAGACCCAAGAGCTTTAAAGAATCGAAAAATTGGCAGTTAGCCTATTACCAACGCTTCTGGATCGCTTTCCACTGAAGGATTTGGTATACAGCGCAAAAGCCGACTAGAGAATATACCACACGAGAAAGTACAGCCCCTTTTCCAAAAATAGTCGCTACTAGATCAAAATCAAAAAGACCAACCAGGCCCCAGTTTAATCCGCCAACAACTAATAAAATAGCTACAATCATATCTAATGTTTTCATAAAAACTCCTTTGTTCTTACATTCTTTTTTTTACATAAAACCCCTTTTTTTTACAAATATTTTTATATTTGTCAGTCTAAGAATTCGTAAGTAGTAAAAAAATAAAGAGAGCGATAACCTGCGGATAGGCACTTGTTAACTGGGACATATTTTGTGGAAGAAGTAGTTCTTATTTTCCCTCACCATCTATTTAAGAAACACCCAGCTCTTGACAAAGCGCGGCTTATTTGTTTTGTCGAAGATCCTCTGTTTTTTTCTGATGACACGTACCCGACTCTGTTTCACAAACAAAAGATTGCCTTCCATAGGGCCTCGATGAAGCATTTTTGCTCCCAACTAGAGCAAAAAGGATATAATACACAGTACCTAGATGCCCACCGGATTAAAAAGCCGGCAGATTATCTTGCCTGTTTAAGAAAGTTACATCCTAAAATAATTCACATAGCAGAGTCGGATGACTTTCTATTAGAAAAAAGACTGAAAGTGATGCTCGAAAAGCTCCAAATCTCTTTATCTATCCATCCATCTCCTCAGTTTTTGACGCCAATCACCTTATATAAAGAAATGCTACATGATAAATCCCCCTACTTCTTTCATACATTCTATATAGAGCAAAGAAAAAGACTTGGAATCCTTGTCGATGATAGGCTAAAGCCTATCGGTGGCAAATGGAGCTTTGATGGAGAAAATCGCAAAAAAGCTCCCAAAGGACTTTGTTTTCCGAGTCCTTGGAAGGCTTCCCAAACAAATGCGGTTAAAGAAGCTCTGTCTTATACAGAACTACATTTTCCCTCACACTTAGGCAATCTACAAGGCTTCAACTACCCAACGACTCACTCTGAGGCAAAAACAAGCTTGCGCTATTTTTTAGAAAATAAGCTAGAGCATTTTGGCACCTACGAAGACGCGATGGTTGTAGAGGAGCCTGTTTTATTCCATTCCGTTCTTTCCCCCCTATTAAACTCAGGGCTTATAACACCACAAGAAGTCATCGATGAAACCCTTGAATATGCCAAGGAATTTAAAATCCCCCTAAATGCTCTTGAAGGGTTTCTTCGGCAAGTGATCGGGTGGAGGGAATATATAAGAGGGATCTATCATACAGTGGGTCTAAGGCAAAGAAACAGCAACTTTTTCCATCATACTAAAAAAATGCCAAGTGCTTTTTATACAGCAACTACAGGGATTATACCAGTCGATCACTGCATCAAAAATGCACTTTCAAATGCTTATTGCCATCATATAGAAAGACTGATGGTCCTTGGCAACTTTTTTCTGTTATGCGAAATAAATCCTTCTGACATATACAAATGGTTTATGGAGCTATTTATCGATTCCTATGATTGGGTAATGGTTCCCAATGTTTATGGGATGAGTCAATATGCTGATGGTGGTCTTATGACAACCAAACCCTATATCAGTGGCTCAAATTATATCTTAAAGATGAGCAACTACCCAAAAGGGCCGTGGACAGAGATATGGGACAGTCTTTTTTGGCGTTTCATGAATAAGCATAAGGCATTCTTTGCAAAGCAGCCTCGACTTAACATGCTTTGTGAAATGGCAAAAAAGAAAGCCTCTGATACAGAGCTAATGAAAAAAGGGGAACTATTCCTCAGGAGTCTTCATGAGTAAAGTTTTAGTCACAGGATCTACCGGTTTTATCGGCAAAAGGCTCATTTATCAATTGATCGAACAAGGTCATGAGGTATATGCACTTTCTAGAATACGTGGTATTCCAGTCGGACATATCAAAAGTCCCCGTCTCCACACAATATGGGGAGATCTTGGCTACCTCGATAAAATGGATCCTATTCCTGAAGACATCGACGTTGCCTACTATCTGATCCACTCCATGGCAGAAAAAGCAGATAATTTGATGAGCCATGAAAGTAACGCAGCTGAAAATTTTGTTAAGGCGATCGATAAAACCTCCTGTAAACAAATCATCTATCTTGGCGGCATCGTCGATGAGACAGCCGCACTATCAGCCCATCTTGCTTCAAGACTTAAAGTGGAACAGATCCTACGCAAATCCAAAGCCTCTTTAACAATACTAAGAGCGAGCATCATCATAGGCGCTGGAAGCGCCTCCTTTGAAATCATACGAGACTTAGTTGAAAAACTCCCCCTTATGATAGCTCCTAAATGGGTGAAAACCAAATGCCAGCCCCTTTCTATTATCGATGTGCTTTTCTATCTTTCAGGATCTCTTCTTAAAGAAGAAATGTATGGAAATACGTATGATATAGGCGGACCTGAGGTAATGAGTTTTAAAGAAGTTCTCCTTCGATATGCCGCTTTCCGAAAATTAAAAAGATGGATCATCGAGGTACCCTGTCTCACACCTCGCCTTTCTAGCTATTGGCTTGTTTTTATAAGCTCTGTCCGTTTCACACTATGTTCCTATCTTGTAGAGAGCATGAAACACAATAGCTTCTGCCATGACAAAAAAATACAAACAGTACTCCCTCATGCATGCATCAGCTATGAAGAAGCTCTAAAAAGAGCCTTTTTAAAAATTTCACAAAATGAAGTTCTCTCCACATGGATGGATTCCTGGCTTATTGATTCTAGCAATCCCGACATCAGTAACTTCATACAGGTGCCCGAGGAAGGTTGCCTTAAGGATTTAAAAAAAATCCCTCTAAGTCTTCCGAAAGAAGAAGTGATCCAAAGGATTTGGAGCATTGGAGGAAAAAATGGCTGGTATGGTCTTAACTGGGCATGGAAGATACGGGGACTACTGGATAAATTTGTCGGTGGAGCCGGTCTTAACCGAGGAAGAAGGCATCCCACTGAAATAGAGGTCGGCGACTCTATCGACTTTTGGAGGGTTGTCAAAGCAGATAAAGAAAATGGCCACCTAATTCTCTATGCGGAAATGAAACTCCCCGGAGAAGCATGGCTTGAATTCAAGATCCTAGAAGATGTTCTTCACCAAACAGCGACCTTCCGTCCCAAAGGGATATGGGGAAGGCTCTATTGGTATACCATGCTCCCCTTTCATTTTTTCATTTTTGGGAAAATGGCAAGGAGCCTTGCGCAAAAGCTAGAAAATTAAAATTACTGACTAACCCAAGCACGAAATTCTCAAACAGCTTAGTATTAACATGCTAGAAAATTAAAAACGCCAAATACCCCCTTATTAAGGGCTAATTGGCGAAATTTCACCCTACATTTCCCGCCAATTACATGTATTTTAGGGGGTATTTGGCGAATTTCCCTCTTGCACTTTCCGCCAAATAAATATAATTTAGAGGATAATTGGCGAAGTTTACTTGAAGAGGTATGGGATGATTATTCCAAAAAAAGTCAAAAAAATGGAAACCTTTGTAGGTCGTGAAATTGAATGGACACGCCTGTCTGACTTAGGAAAAAACAAAGCCCCCTCTATTCTCGTTGTTTACGGACGCAGAAGGATTGGAAAAACAGAACTTTTAGAACAAGTCTATGCAGATCGCAATATCTTAAAGTTTGAAGGGATCAGAGGGAAATCGCAAGAATCACAAAGAGATCACGTCTTATGGCAACTATCGGAATATCTTCAAAATCCTTTAATTGCAAAAGTAAAAACAACTTCGTGGATCGAGATTTTTAAATTAATTCATGACAGTCTTCCTGATGGAACATGGACTATTTATTTTGAGGAACTACAATGGCTTGCTGATTATAAAGAGGATTTTATCTCTGAGTTAAAGTTTGCCTGGGACAACTATTTTCGTTACCGAGAAAATTGGTTAGTAATTTTATGTGGATCATCCCCCTCCTTTATTGTGAATCAGGTGATTTTTTCAAAATCACTGTATAATCGTTCACAGAGTGAGCTTCATTTAAGAGAGTTTGGTCTTGCGGAAACCAAAGAGTTTTTATCTCCTAAATCCAATCGTGAGGTCATGGATGCTTATCTCACAATTGGAGGAATCCCTGAATACCTAAAATGGTGCAAAACATCCTCTTCCGTATTCTCTAGTCTCTGTAAAAATGCTTTCCTGCCCGATAGTTTCTTCTCAACAGAGTTTGAGCGAATTTTCGTCAGTTCCCTTGCAGAAAACAAGCATTATAAAAAAATTATTGAATTTTTAGCATCCGTTCGGTTTGCAACGAGAGAAGAAATCCTTAAAGCTTTAAAACTATCTTCTAGCGGCTCTATAACTGCCATTTTACAAGATATAGAGCTTTGTGGATTTATTGAGAAATATACACCCTATAATCTTAACGAAGAAAGCCTTTTGTCTCGGTATTGCATCGCAGATCACTACCTGCAGTTTTATTACAAATTTATTAAATCAGAAATCAACGAAATTAAGAAAGGCACCTATGAAGAGAACCCAAGCCTTGCTATTAAAATGGAGTCTTATCAAAAATGGCTTGGATATGCATTTGAACGATTTTGTAGACATCGCCACAAGCTGATTGCAAAAATTTTAGGATTCCAAGGGCTTCACTCCAGCGCAGGTGCTTTTTTTAATAGAAGCACCCAAAAAACTGAGCCTGGATTTCAAATTGATTTAGCTTTTGATCGTGATGATCAAGTCATTACCCTCTGTGAGATGAAATATTCTCAAGGAAAAATTGGGGTAGGTATCATTGAAGAGTTTGAAAGGAAGATTGAATTATTCCCTAATCAAAAAAGAAAAACGATCCAAAAGGTGTTAGTTACAACAGAGGGAGCAAGCGATACCCTCCTAGCTCGTCACTATTTCGATCAGGTCATTACCTTAGACAACCTCTTTAAAGCCGATTCCTAATATATATTTCGGACAATCTAAAAGTTCTCAGCATAATCATACGTGCCAACCGCGTAATAATTCATAACAGC
>JAPLSW010000043.1 GCA_026398435.1 Chlamydiota bacterium
AACACGATAATTACGGTAAATGCAACAAGCACCCTGATAGTAAATAATAGTCTGGTAAAGGGGGTCATTCTTAACAATTCTTCCACACTGCAATTCGGCAGATACGGTATTGCTTTTTATACTCCGATTCTTACTACAAATCCCGTCTGCTCGATCGATACCCAAGCCTATGCAGAGGAAATAACAGGAGTTATCAGCGGAAGCGGTTTTACCAAAATAGGTAGCGGCAGCTTGATCCTGACAAATAGCAACACCTACAGCGGAACAACAACTGTGACAGGTGGGCTACTGCAAATTTCTCGAACTAACAACTTAGGGACAGCTCCAGGAGTTTTGCTTGGCACGAGTACCACATTACAAATAAGTGCTAATATCGTCCCCTTGAGCGGAACCAATATTCAAGTTGCCTTAAATGGCACAGCTACAATTGATACACAACCCTACTCTTTAACGCTTGTACATCCGATAACAGGCAATCAGGCACTGAATAAAAATGGAGCTGGCACTCTAACACTGTCCACAAGTAACCAATTAGCCTCTACCACTGTGAATCAAGGAACACTTGCTATCAATGACGGCACTGTTGGCAATCTTAACTTAGGAGTAAATACAACCCTTAATGTACTCCAAACTTCAATACTTACAGCAAGTCAAACAGTCACCCTTGCAGGATCCAATACTATCCGTATCTTAGCTCCTCAACTTACCATTCAAGGAACCCTCCAAGGAACGGGTCCTTTAATAAATGCGAAAGGAGGAATTCTTACTCTAACGGGTGCCAATACCTATAACGGAGGGACGCAAATCATTTCGAGTGCCTTGCAGATCGAAGCTAATAATAATTTAGGTGCTGACGGAACAACCCTCGCCTTGAATGGAGGCAGACTCCAGGCCATAGGATCTTTTACTTTAAGCACCCATCCGATCTCCCTTACCGGGGCCTGCACAATAGATACCCAAGGGTTTAATGTAATTGATTCTAGCGTAATCAGTGGAGCAGGCTCTTTATATAAAGCAGGTACCGGAACCTTTACCTTTCAAGGTATAAACACCTATAGTGGAGCTACCCTCATCCAAGCCGGAAAGATCGCGGTTAATGCAAATGGATTAATACCTAATACGCCAGTAGCTATATCTCTTCCGGGATCCTTGGATATCTCAGGGGCTAATTCTTCTCAAACAATCGATGCCTTAAGTGGATCCGGTAGCGTCATCATAGGAAACCAGCAGCTGAGCTTTGGATCTGACTATTTGCCTACAACTTTTTCGGGCTCCTTTACTGGTGCTGGCACCCTTATCAAAAAAGGAAGCCAAACAATCACACTCTCAGGCCAAAGCACAGGCTACAGCGGGACACTGAACATTACCCGAGGAGAGATCGACTTAGTTAATAATGCAAGCCTTTTAGGAAACGTTAATGTTCAAGTAGCTGGGATACTAAGTGGCTCAGGCACCGTAGGAAATCTTCAAAACCTAGGAACAGTATCCCCCGGCAACTCGATTGGAACCATTGTAGTAGCCGGCAACTACAGTCAAACAAGTACAGGAGTGCTCGATATTGAAGTAGATAGCATTACGGCCGACCTTATTGCTGCAAGTGGCACGGCCAACCTTGCCGGACTTTTAGCCGTCACCCCTCTTCCCGGCACCTACCTCAAAGGACAGACATTCACCATTGTCTCAGGAGCGACCGGTCTATTGGGAACTTGGGATTCTAATAATTTAAGCCTATTACCGGTAAACTTTGGCATTCAGTACCTACCTTTTGAAGCAAATCTTGTTGTCTTAGAAAATAACATCTTCTTTGGAAGAGATATTAAAGGATTTAATCCTAATTCTACAGCCAACTACCTAGACTTTAATGTACCAGGATCTGACACCCCTTTTATAGATATCCTGACTGACCTAGCGCAGCTAGATTCCGAGCAGCTCACAGACGCGCTCAACACCATGCATCCGGCACAAATGGGCGCGATACGGCAGGTAAGACAGAGTCAGGCATCTATGATCACGCAGATGTTCTCTTATCGAGCAGAGGAACTCTGCTGCCAAAGGCTGGAAACAGCCCCTGTTTGCGCGCCGACAGCTCTTTGGGTGGAGCCCTATGATCAGTTCCTGCGCATAGATACGGAAGGTCTGCAAAAAGGGTTTAATGCCAATACAGCCGGTGTTGCCATCGGCGCGGATCATTGCTTCTCCTCCGGAGTTGCTATTGGCCTAGCTTCTGGCTATAGCCATACCGACCTTAACTGGTTTGGAGAGGCAGGGAAATCTACGATGCATAGCGTGTTTGCCGGGGTATATTCCGACTGGATAGAGGGCCCCTTTTCTCTATATGCTTCAGCAATAGGGGCAAAAGACCACTTCGCAGTCACAAGGCATATTTTCTATCCGGGCTTTAGTGCAAATGCTAAGAGTAAACATGCCGCATGGGAATACGATGTTCACCTTGGCACAGGATATGACTTCCCCATACGCACATGGCAGTCGCAAACACCTTCGGTGTATATGAGACCGTTTGTGAACTTCGATTATTTCAGACTTTCAGAAACCGGTTTTAAGGAAAAAGGAGCGGGCATACTCGATCTGAATGTCTATGCAAAAGACTCCCAATTCGTTCGGAGCCAGCTGGGTGTCCAGCTCAGCCGCAGCATGACATTTTCTAAGGGATGCTGGTCACCGAGCCTTTGGCTGAGCTACATCAACATCTATTCTTTTAGCGATATCAACTATGAATCTAACTTTGTAGGGCTTCCAAGTAGCTTCATAGTGCATAGCTTCCCCAAAATGTGGAGTCTCTTCTCTCCGGGCTTTGATTTTAGTGTGAATTTTAATTCAGGACTCATTCTCATCATGAAATACCAGGCCGAGTTCAATGGCACCTACATGATCCAGAGCGGAAATCTACGCTTTGAGTGGAGTTTTTAATAACCCATCTTTAAAAAAGAGGATCAAGATGTGTTGCGAGATCTCGAATTACATCTTCAAAAAGAACCGGCTCTTTTCCTATAGAAGAAAGAAAATTATCCCATCGTTTCCTAGTCTCTTTAGCATCAAAAAAGACTGATGTAAAAGCGATAGGGCGTTTAAACGGCGTTTTTCTATTTTCAAATACCTCTATAACAGCCTTCTTTAGCTTGTCAGTTTTTATTTCGTGAGTTCCCAAAATTGTCCATAAATCATAAAAATCTTTCAGTCGAGTATTTACCAAAGCAAGTTTCACAATAGATTCCAGTTTTTCCGCTATAACGGTTTCGGGAGTGTATCCGAATAAATTCAGCTTAGACATCCCAAGCAGTGTAGGATATTGGATTTTTTGAGGTTCCGGAATGATGAGATCATTAAATCCAATGTCAATAAGCAGCGGCATTTTTGTTGTAAATAATTTGGCAGAAAAACTAGCGCTTATTCCATTATAATCCCCTGCCGTTTGCGTGTTACGAAGGATTAAGTTCTGCGTGTCATACATAATTGCATCTTCTTCACATACGATTGCAGCAACTTCAGAAATTATACGATGTAAATTTTCTATTTGGTTAGACGTGCGTCCAAGCAAGTCAATATCCATAGTAGCTCGATGATCCATTGCATCCCAAACCTTCAGCATCAAGCCCCCTTTGAGAAAAAATCTCTCTACGTAAGAGCTGATACTAAGACGGTATAAAAATCGTTCCATTGCATAGTAACGAAGAATCTCATCAAAAGGTCTATTTCTTTCTTTTGAAAGGTTCTTTAGTCTCTGACGTATGGACTCTCCAAGATTTTTTGGGGGCTTTTCAATTGTCCTATCCACTTACAATGACCTCCATAATCGACTTTAAAATCTTTTCTACGCGAAACAACTTAGCAAGCTCAAACAATTTATCCAAATTAATTTTTCGGCTCCTCCAGTACATCTTTAAAGCTTCAAGAACAACATCCATTCCTATTTTATTACGAAACTTAACGCAATCAACAAGAGTTTTTTCAACACCAAAAATCCTGACAGTACACCCATCAATCGTATGTTCTTCTATCCCTGTAGTTAGCAATTTATTAGAGTACCAAAAACATCGGATAGGAGGATGAGAAATTTTCGGTCTATGTGCAGTAGTTGGCAAAGCAACATAAACAAAATGAGGAATTTGCGTTGTAATCTCATGGAAAGCCAAAGCAGAAATAAGGCATATGACTCCCTTCGGTATTTTTTTAGCTATCGGTATAAAATCCGGCAAAGAAGGCTCCGGCATTTCAATAAGTCGATATACTCCTCTACTAATAACTTCTAAATAGCCCCTATCTCGAAGGGCATATAGCTCTCGGCGATGTATACCCAATGCCATAGCTTCCGACATCGTAAGAACGCCTCCATGCTCTCTAAAAACTGCAACTGCCAAATCAAGCTTCGACTTTTTCGTCACGGTACAAATCCACGGTTACTTTCAACTATATCCGTAATATTGTACCAAAATAAAAGAATTGTCAATAAATAAATTAAAAATGGCATTTTTTTGGGTAATAACGATAAATGCTTTAAAAGAGGGGCATTCGTACTGATCTCTTTGACTAGGCTATCTATTGCTAGGAAAGATCCTTTATGCCAATAAAGGCCAAGCCAACCTTTAAGCTTCTCAGCCATCTTAGGATTGCAACATGATAGCAAGTCATTTACAATAAACATATTAACACGATTTAACAGCACCAGTTTTTTCTAGAGGTCCTTTTAAAGCTGCAAAGTATGAACACTATTAATCTGTAGAAATTGACTGCAAAGCCTTTAAGATCTCATGCTTCCCTATGCTTTATTCCATAGAAAAAAAGGAATTTAGAGCAATGGCCCTTTCACTACGAATTGCGCTACTCCGCGATCTTCCTCATTTCAATTTGCTATTTATTTTCCCCTTAGCCTATACTCCCTGTTTATTAAAAGACGTTTACCGTTTTTAGTATTTCTATGGCGATCGTAGCTCAGTTGGTTAGAGCACTGGATTGTGGTTCCAGATGTCGCGGGTTCGAGCCCCGTCGATCGCCCCATTTTCACTCTTCTTTCTTATCCTAGTATATGGTAATAAGGTTGTAAGACAAAAAACATCCCTTATAGCTCATATATGACACTACTTCACGCCTTTATATTAGGACTTATTCAAGCCCTAACTGAATTTTTTCCTGTAAGCTCATCGGCTCATTTAAAAATCATGAAACTCTTTCTTGGCATAGAAGACGTGCAAGGATCAGTTTTGTTTGATTTAAGTTGCCATCTAGGAACTCTCATTGCAGTACTATACTTTTTGAAAAAAGAAATCGCGACTATTTTAAGTAGGGACCATAAGAAGATGTTTCTTCTTTTTATCGCTCTTATCCCTCTTGTTCCCGCTTATTTTTTACTCAAACCCCTAAGAGAATTTGCCTCAAAAACTGAGTACCTAGGCTATTGCTTACTGGGAACGGCGCTCATTTTATTTTTAGGGCACTATCTTCGTCTGCCGAGGAAAAATCAAGGGACGAGCAAGAGGGATCTTAAAGACGCCCTTTGCATCGGGGCGATGCAGACGGCGGCTTTGATTCCGGGGATCTCAAGAAGCGCATCGACAATTGCTTGCGCAAGCGTTCTGGGCTGGCAGGCAAATGATGCTGTCCGATTTTCTTTTTTACTCTCTATTCCGACAATCCTCGGGGGCAATATGCTAGAAATTGCTAAGATAGCCTTTTCTAAGGAACCTGGGCAGATAGCTATCCCCATGCAAGGCTGCTTAATAGCATTCATCACTTCACTTATAGTTGGACTGATTATGGTAGGTGTTGCTATGAAGATTTTAGAGAAAGGCAATTTACGCCCCTTTGCCTTTTACTGCGCAGCACTTGGGACGTTTGCTCTATTTTATTTTGGGAGAGGTTAATTTAAGTGGCCAAACAAACTGATAGTAAAAGTAAAATCGCCCATCCAGAAGCTAAGGGCCTAACACTGATCGCCTCTTCTTTATTCATTATGCTATGCCTTATAAGCTTTAGCATTGATGACCCTTCAAAAAATTGGCTCGGCCTTGTAGGGCATGGCATTGCATGGGGGTGTAACTTCCTTTTTGGTCTCACCTCTTATCTTGTCATAGGCTATTTTCTATGGGCAGGGTGGAAACTCCTGTCGGAAGAAACTCTTGTGAATTTTACTGTGAAGACAATATTTTTTGGGGTGTTTATTTTTTCCCTTTCCACAGTCCTTAACCTCCTAGCAGAAAATAATTTCCCCTTTCCCAATGCTTTAACAGCCAAGGTCTATAGCGAATCGTTATTTTTTGATATCCCCTTCCCCCATAGACTTACAAGACACAATATGGGAGGGGTGCCAGCGTACTTTATCTATAAGGACTTAAGCACATTTAATCTTCAAAGAATGCTAAGCGATGTAGGCGTTAGCCTCACCTTCTCCATTGCTTTATGCACTAGCTTTTTCCTCACAACAGAAATACGCCTCCTTCCTCTGATTAAAAAGTGCGTAGCGAAAATTAAAGAGTTGCAGGCAGCAATTATTGAAAAGCAGAAAGCCGCAAAAGACGATCTCTTCGTTTCTTCTACACTAAATGCCAGCATTGATGAGATCGAGCAGTCACTGACAAAACCTTTTCCGAAGCCTCTATATACCAAACCTGCTAAAAGCCCGGAGATGATCATACGCACTCTTTCTGATGTGCCACAAGAGCAAGCCACACCCATAAGAGAAAATCCGGAAGGATTTTCTGCGGCCAAGAAGAAGCTTGCAGCTATTGCCATGCAGAAAGTCTATAACGGGGATTTTGAAGGATATAAATTACCTCCCCCCTCTCTACTTACCAATGCAAAAAAAGTAGATCAGCCTTCCTTGAAAAAAGAGCTAAAAAGACAAGCGGAAATTTTGGAAGAGACCCTTCTAAGCTTTGGAATCGAAGCTAAGGTTGGAGATATCAACTCAGGGCCGACTATCACCTCCTTTGAGGTTCATCCTGCAATCGGTGTCAAAGTACAAAAGATCAAGGCCCTGGAAAATGACATAGCCCTTAACCTGCAATGCAAATCAATACGTATCATCGCTCCCATTCCTGGAAAAGCGGCCGTTGGAGTCGAAATCCCCTCGATGTTCCCTCAAGAAGTGGGCTTTAAAGAGATGCTTGTCTCCTACCAACAGCAACAGAAAAAATTCCATGTGCCTGTGCTTCTAGGTAAAAGTGTCAGTGGCGATAATGTAATCACAGACCTTACTAAAATGCCCCACTGCATCATCGCAGGGGCTACTGGATCTGGAAAGTCGGTATGTATAAATACCCTTGTTATGTCGATTGTAATGAACGCCCGCCCTGATGAGATTAAACTTGTTTTAATCGATCCGAAAAAAGTCGAGCTCAGCGCCTATACAAAGCTTCCCCACCTGATAGCTCCCGTCATCACAGAGGCGCATGGCGCCTATTCCGCACTCCAATGGCTTGTAAAAGAGATGGAAGTGCGCTATGAGATCTTAAGACAGCTAGGCGTTCGCAATATCAATGCATTTAACGGAAGAACTCCGAACAAAGAACTCGAATCATCTCTAAGCATCCCCATACCTGATCGGATGCCAACAATTGTCGCTATCATCGACGAATTTGCCGATCTTATGATGGTCTCTAGTTCCGATCTAGAAACCCCAATTGCCCGTATAGCCCAGATGGCACGAGCTGTAGGAATTCACCTTATCCTTGCGACACAAAGACCATCACGTGAAGTGATCACAGGACTTATTAAAGCTAACTTTCCCACAAGGATCTCCTTTAAAGTCGCTAGCCGTATCAACTCACAGATCATCTTAGATGAAACGGGCGCTGAATCCCTCCTTGGCAATGGTGATATGCTATTTCTTCCTCCCGGTACATCGCAGCTGATGAGAGCTCAAGGCGCCTATATAAGCGATGAAGATATCAACAGAGTCATCGCCTTTATCTGTGAGCAAGCTCCTCCTAGATACCTAATTGAATCCTTTGATAAGATGAAAAAAGAAGATGCTCTTGATTCAGAGCCCAAAGACAGCATGTATGAGGAGGCAAAAAGCATTGTCATCGCAACAAAAAATGCCTCCACTACCTACTTGCAAAGAAAGCTCAAAATTGGGTATGCAAGGGCTGCATCACTTATGGATGAGCTAGAACAGAATGGGATTATTGGTCCGCAAGAAGGAAGTAAACCCCGAAGGATCATAGCAGATGCTTTAGAGGGCAAAAAGGCTGCTTATTCCGATTCAGAGGCAACATTTGAGGGCGATCTATGAAACTGAAACACAAAACTGCACATCAACTTCTTATAGAAAAGCAACTTATCACACGCCTTTCCTTTCTTGGCGGGTTATTAATATTTTTTAGCGCTTGCTCTCTTGCCTATGCCTTTTACGTTCATCCCTTACCTACTATCGATAATTTTATTCCTGACACAGAAAAACAAACGGGGTGGCTATCTTTAGAAATAGAAGAAATAGAAAGTGACATTGCTAAAATAGCAACTCCTGAAGAAATCTTAAACTTTTACTGCGTTTCTCTAATTTTTGGATCCCTTGGCTTATTTTGTCTTTTTACTTCATGGAAAAAAGGGCATATTCTTTATAAGAATCGGTAGTTTAAAGACAAATTGATTGACAATATAATAATTTGTTGTCATTACTTGAGGAAAAGAGGCTTTCAGCCTCCAAGGGCCTCTTCATGAAGATAAAAAAACATCGTATATTGATCGCTGACGGATGTAAAGAAACACTCCGGGCAATAAAGAGCTCAAAAGAAGCCAAAAATTATCTTCTTGAAACGGCATCAAGTGGCAAAGAATGCCTTACCAAAATCCAAAAATTCCAGCCGGAACTAATTATTGTCGATTTCGTTCTCCCCGGCATCCATGGAATAGAAATCTTAAAAGATGTTAGAGAAGCTCCCCTGCTAAAAAAAACAGGCGTTATCATTACCTCCTTCCATAGCATGGTACAAAACTACCATGTAGCTATTAAGATGGGGGCTAATTACTACATAGAAAAGCCATGCAGTCTAAAGAAGCTATTTACCCATATTAACAGCTTTTTTAAGGGGACACTTCATCCTGAGCCTTCTCCTGAAAATAAAGAACATAAAGAAGAAAAAGATTTTACCTACGTGCCCATAAAGCATTCCCATGCATGCTATTTGAAATTCTGGGGAACCAGGGGATCGAATCCGGTATCAGGCCCTGAATATATCCGCTTTGGGGGAAATACCTGCTGCCTGGAGGTGCGTCATGGTGATGATCTAGTGATCATCGATGCCGGCACTGGCATCAGAACGCTTGGGGGGATTTTAAAGGAAACTTCAGACAAACCCTATCATATCCTCTTTAGCCATACCCACTGGGATCACCTACTTGGCTTTCCCTTCTTTCGTCCGATCTACCATCCTAACTCAGAGATCCACCTATGGGCCCCTGTCGGGTTTGATAGAACCACAAAAGAACTCTTCTCAGATATGCTTGCCTATGCCTACTTTCCGGTGGCTTTGCAGGATATAAAATCCAAAATCGTCTTTGAGGATCTGCGCGACTCAGAAAAGGTATCCTTTGGCAAGATCGATATCTACACACACTACGCCTTTCATCCGGGATCAACCCTTAGTTTTAAGATCCATATCGCCGGGAAAGTGATCGGGTACGTTACCGATAATGAATTTTTAATGGGCTACCATAAAAGCCCTAAAAATATCGCTAAAGACAAAGACCTGCTCACCGCCTATAAACCCTTTATCGATTTTTTTAAGGGCTGCGATATCATGATCCATGAGGCGCAGTACACTCCTGAAGAATACAAAAACCGGGAAGGCTGGGGCCATTCTTCGGTTTCTAATGCCTCATTCCTTATGACCATACAGACCAGGACCTTCTGCAAAAAAGTCAGCTCCACCTCGATGTGATGGATGATATAAACCACAAATGTCGCATAAGGATGGCGTATGACGGAATGTTTATCCCGCTATGAAGCGTTACTTGCCGAGATAAAAACCCTTTCCCTGAAAGAGAAAAAAGGCCTTCTGGAAAAAACCATTAAGCTCCAAGAAGAAGTAGGAGAGCTTGCAGAAGCTGTCCTCATCCATAAAAAAACTTCCGGGTCGCAATACAAAGCCCTCAAATCCCTTTCCATTGAAAAAGAAGCCGTAGATATCCTTCTTGTTACTCTAGATATCTTCTTTTCCCTATCTCCTGATCTTGACCTGCTTGAAGATCTTCTTTCCAAAAAATCCAGGAAATGGAAAAAACACCAAACAAAGTAAACAATTACATTCAGAACAAAACGGTATGGCTTATTTTTTCTTGGTAAGCGATAGACACATCAGCTCCCATATTACACTCCTGCAGCATACGTCTTACAATATCTAAGGCAAGATCCGGAGAGTTGCACTCAGAGGAAAGATGGGCCAGATAAATATGCTTAAGGTCTTTATGAGCAATAGAGCGAACAAGATTTGCACACGCTTCATTGGAAAGGTGCCCCTGCCGTCCGAGAACCCTTTGCTTATATACCATAGGACGCGCTGAAGCGTGGACCATTTCCGGCTGGTGATTGGCTTCTATATACAGGTAGTCACAATCTTTTAACTGAGCTTCTACAAGTGTTGTAGCAAAGCCCAAATCTGCACATACACCCACTTTTATCCCATCAAAAGAGAAGGTGAAAGCCACAGGATCTGCTGCGTCATGTTGGATGCTAAACGGATGGATCTCAATATCTCCATATTCAAAGCTTTCTCCTGTCGAGAAAATTTTAAATTTCAAAACTTGAGAGCTTAAAGAATAAATCGCTTTAGCTGTATCGCTATTGGCAAAAACTGGGATGTTCATTTTATTTGCAAGCACATGAAGACCTCTAACATGATCGATATGTTCATGGGTCACTAAGATCGCATCGATATCTGCGATATCCACCTGAATCTCTTCAAGTTTTTTTATGATCGACTTAGCACTAAGGCCTGCATCTATAAGAAGCTTGGTATTTTCCGTTCCAATATAAAGACAGTTTCCTTTGGAGCCGGAAGCTAGCGGACAGAATCCTTTCATAAATCTCGGTTTGTAAAAATCGCAGTATTCTATGCTTAGTAATAAACATCTTCAATAGCAAACAAGGCATCAGACAAAAATCTCCCATCGAATCTTTAAGCTTAACCTTCAAGATTTTCTTGAATTCCATATCATATTTAGGCATCGTTGCGATCATGCGTAATTATTTTTTCCGTCTACTTGCACCTTTACTCTTAGCTGTCCTTTGTTTATTAGGGCATACAGCTATCAGCGGCAAAGAAAAGCCCCTGGTAATAGGCATGGAGCTATCTAATCCTCCCTTTGAAACAGTAGACACTTCGGGGACGCCTTTTGGTGTAAGCGTTGATATTGCAAAAGAGCTTGGCCTATGGCTTGGAAGAGATATTACCATTAAAAACATCCCGTTTGTAGGACTTATCCCCTCTTTAAAAGCTAAAAAGATCGATATCATCCTCTCTTCGATGACACCGACTTTCCAAAGGGAGGAATCTATTGCCTTCTCTAATGCCTATCTTTCGATAGGTCTTTGTCTTTTGATTAATAAAGAAGTAAAAGGATCCGATGCTAAAGAGCTCAACCAAAAGACGTATAAGATTGTGGTAAAAACGGGAACAACAGGCCAGCAATATGCTAGAAGAATTTTTCCAGATGCAGAGATATTAGCTTTAGAGCAAGCTTCTAGCTGTATTACCGAAGTTCTCCAAGGAAAGGCCTCTGCTTTTTTGTATGATCAGCTCTCGGTCCTTGCAAACTGGCAAAAATACCCTGAAAAAACCAAAGTTAACCTCACACCCCTTGTCACAGATAATTGGGCGATCGGCCTTAGAAAAGAGGATGTGGCACTTAAAGACTCAATCAATATCTTTCTTAGTGAATTTACAAAAAGAGGAGGCTTTGAAACTCTTAAAAAGAAATACCTAGAAAATCCTGAGGAAATATTTAAAGAGATGGGTATACCTCTTATTTTCTCACCGCAAAGTAAGGAGCCTTTAAGTGGAGCTTAAAGACCTCTTCATATGTTGTCCCAAAAACATGACAAAAAAATCGTATTCTGCAGTGGCTCTAAATATTGCTCTACTATTTTTGGCTGTATCGATTGCTTGCAGCGCTATATTTTCTTTCCAAGTCTATGACTGGAAAGCCGTCTTTGCGTACCGCTCTGTATTTTTTACCGGATGGATGACTACTTGCGCGATTTCTCTTTGCAGCCTTATCTTAAGCCTTATTCTGGGAACGCTTTCTGCTCTTTTGCGCAGGTCCAACATTCTTATTCTACGATATATAGCCAACCTCTATGTGGAGCTCATCCGCGGCACCCCACTACTTGTTCAGCTGCTTCTTTTTTTCTATGTGATAGCAAGCTACCTTCATGTAGAAAATCGCTTTCTCATCGGCATTTTTACTCTCTCCCTTTTTAGCGGCGCTTATATCGCAGAAATAGTCCGCTCAGGGATCGATAGCATTCGGGCGTCTCATCTTGACGCTGCAAAAGCGATCGGCATGACAAAAACACAAACCTACCGGTTTGTGATCTTTCCTCTTGCCTTTAGACAGTGCCTCCCTCCACTAACTGGGCAATTTGCCTCGATTATTAAGGACTCTTCCCTTCTGTCAATTATTGGGATCAGTGAGCTTACCTATAGCGCAGAGCAAATCAGTAGCGCAACCTACAGCACATTAGAGTGCTATTTTCCTTTAGCTTTTGGGTACCTTATTCTTACTTTGCCTATTTCTCAACTCAGCAAATACCTAGAAAAAAGGTTTAAATATGAATCTTGAGATCAACCACCTCTGCAAAAAGCATGGAATGCAAAATCTTTTTGCAGGTCTTTCTTTATCAACTAAGGCAAGAGTACTTGGACTTGTGGGTCCTTCTGGCAGCGGAAAATCTTCCCTTTTAAGGATGATTGCAGGTCTCAGCATGCCAGATAGCGGGACAATACATGTAGAGGGAAATAAGGTCCCCCAAAGGGAAGGAAAAGAGCTCCAAAGCCACCGCAAATCTCTAGGTATCGTATTTCAGTCTTACAACCTCTTTCCCCATCTTAGTGCCATTAAAAACATCATGCTTCCACTCGAAGTAGCTCATGGACTTAAAGAGCAAGATGCCTATGAAAGAGCTTCCGAGTTACTCGAGCGCTTTCAGCTCCTTGACCATGCGAATAAGAGGACCTCACAACTGTCCGGGGGACAAAGCCAAAGAGTGGCTATCTTGAGAGCTCTAGCCCACAAACCAGGCTTACTCCTCCTCGATGAACCAACATCCGCCCTTGATCCTGTTATGACATCGGAAGTTCTTGATCTTCTCTTTGAGCTGAAAGAAGAAGGCACTTCGTTTATTCTTGTAAGCCATCATCTCCCCTTTTTAAGCAAGATCGCAGAGGAAATGGTATTTATGGCTGGAGGTGAAATTGTAGAGCATTCTTCAACTAATACCTTCTTTACAAATCCATCAAATCCAGAAGTGAAATCCTACCTAAAAACCGTTCTAAAATACAAACAAACACTAAATATTTATAATTAAAAAATCCCACAACCAGATCTATTCGTAAATACTAAATTTAAAAAATTCCAATATTTTCACGTAAAATTAATATTATATTGACAAGTTAGATAAGCAATGTCTTATAAGTGAATTTAGATTTGTTAAAACAACGAAAAACAAATTTATCACAAATAATGCAGGCTAAATTATGTTACGATCAAAGGAAGAGATTTTAGCGGAACTTGATTCCACATTAAATCAATTACTTATAAATATTGAAATAGTTAGCGATGTACTACCAAGTGATTTGAGCGAGACAGAAATTCATGCAATGCATAAAACACAAGAAAGTCTTCTTGCAAGATTTATGCACATGAATGATCTAATCAAAGATGAAGAAAGGAAAAAACTTCGAGAGAAACAAACAAGCGAGATACAAGCTAAACTAAAAAAATTTGGCGAGCTGAATGCTTCCTTCATAGAAAGTATAACTACCGAGATTTCTTCTTCTCATAAACACCAAAAAAGACCGCGTATTGGTAAAAATAGAAAGGGCCTAAAAATTAGCTAAATCGCGAATGGCTTTTTCTACATCTTTCAGCTGAGGAAGCACTTCATCTTCAAGTATCTTGCAGTAAGGCACCATACAGTTTTTGCCAGTCACTCTTTGCACTGGCGCATCGAGATAGGCAAACGCCTCTTCCATAACTCTTGCTGAAATCTCCGCTCCAAGACCTACATGGCCCGGTGCTTCATGAGCTACCAAACACTTGCCTGTCTTTTTAACTGAGGTGATCACTGTATCCATATCAAGAGGAACAATTGATCTAAGATCTATGACTTCGACAGAGATCCCTTCATTTGCAAGGGTATCAGCTACCTGTGATGCGAGGAAAACGAGCATCCCCCAGCAAACAACGGTAACATGAGATCCCGATCTAACAATCTTAGCTTTACCAAGAGGGATGATTTCCTCTTCCTTAGGCTCTTTTCTTGCGCAAAATACTCTCTGACGATAGAGAGCTTTATGCTCTAAGAAAATCACAGGATTCGGATCAGCAATCGCTGCTTTTAGTAATTTCTTAGCATCGGATGCATTGCTAGGAATAACGATTTTGAGCCCTGGACAGTGGGATAAAAAGGCTTCGATACTTTGGGAATGGTAAGGGCCTCCCTGAATATATCCACCATAAGGCATCCGAATAACCACTGGGCAATTCCACTCTCCGTTAGAGCGATAGTGAATATTTGCAAGCTCATTGACAAGTTGATTCATCCCCGTCCATATGTAGTCGGCAAATTGCACTTCAGCCACTGGCTTTATTCCAGTAAAGGACATACCGATGGCAAGGCCTATAATTGTTGATTCTGCAAGAGGGGTATTAAAACATCTTTCTATTCCATACTTAGAAGTAAGATTTCGTGTAACACCAAAGACTCCCCCTTTTCCATAGGCGACATCCTGACCAAAGGTGACCACCGATGAATCTTTCTGCATCGCTTCATCAAGACCATGATTCAGAGCATCGACCATGACAACAGCATCTTGCCCAGAGGAAGATTCATCTGCTTCATAAGAAACCTCTTCGATAAGGTAATCTTTAAATATTTTGGTGTCAGCAGAAGCGACCTCTGGAAAAGGAATCTGGTCTGCCTCTAGCGCAGCATTTTCCACTTTCGCAAAACAAGCAGCTTTCAGTTCTGCAAGCTCTGACTCTGAGCTTAAGGATTGAGAAAGGATCCATGACTCAAAAAGAGGAATAGGATCTCTTGAGATCTCTTCATCAACGGTATCTTTGTCTTTGTATTTTCCCGGGTCATCACTGCTACTATGAGCGCCGATACGGGGAACCTTAGCAACTACTAAAGACGGACCCTGACCAGATCTTGCTTTTTCAATCGACTCATTAATTGCACTTGTTACTTGGCTGTAATTACAACCATCAATGTCATGAACACTTAAGCCTGCATAACCGCGCGCTATAGGAACGATACTGCCGCCGGCTGTCTGCTGCTCAACAGGCACGGAAATTGCCCAACCATTATCTTGAATAACAAAAACAACGCCTAGCTTATGAATGGATGCAAAATTAAGAGCTTCATGAAAATCCCCTTGAGAGGTAGCTCCATCTCCCGCTGAAACATAGACAACTTCGTCTTTCCCTTGGATTTGGATCCCTTTTGCAACACCGACTGCTTGCAAAAACTGAGAACCTACAACGCTGGATTGGCAGGTAAGGCGCATTTCTTTATGAGAAAAATGCTCAGGCATCATCCTTCCACCGGAGTGATGCTCTACATCTCTTGCCAGAAAAGATCCAAAAAGATCGACAAGTCCGCATCCAAGACCTATAGCAAAGGCTCTATCTCTGTAGTAAGGAAGACCCCAATCTTTACCTGAAGTGAGCGCTAGCCCAAAGGCGCAGCCGATCATTTCATGACCACACACAGAAAGATGAAATGTGCCGCCTTTATTTTGGCGTACAAGCTTGCTCATCTTTTCATCAGCTAAGCGAGTGATGTACATAGCTTCCAAAAGCTGCAAGCATTTTTGCTTGCGGCCAGTGGCTTCCTGAAGATCTGCTGTGTGTGTGTATATAGCCATATTATTTCTTATGTTTCTTTTGGATATGTGATACGGTTTTAGCTTCGGGCTTTACAGGGGCTACTTCCCCTTCTTTTAAAGGGACCCTAGCTTCTCTTTTCTTAGGAAGCAGTCCTTTGACAACATCCATGATTTTAGTCTTTTTAGGATGATCTTCATCCTCTTCTTCAAAGGATGGAACATCCTTGCTTACAGCTTTAATCAACTTAGATTCTTTATCGAGGCCCGTGATATCCTTAATATCGGTAAGTCTGCTAGAAAGATGACGAAGAGACTCAAGTCTTTCTGAAAGGGCTTCCAATTTCGAATCCACCTTAACTCTCGAGCTTCCACGAAGACTTGCAAGAAGCTGAGCTTCCGTATCAAATCTAGCTGAGAACGTAACCGATGTCGCACTTGTAATATCGGGTAAATAAAGAAATAGGAGCGCCGGTAGAGGAACCGTTGTATACATGTCACCAGTTATCTGAGGCTCTGTTTCAATTTTAATGACTTGTTTAGGTGGGCGACCTCTTTTAGGACGAGGATTCAGAGCTTCGTTGGAATAGTACGTCTTAGCTTTTAGAGAAAGAGCTTCTCTTGCGATTACCACATCTTTAGGGACTTTAACATCAAATAAATGACGCTTGACCTTCTCCATGACACTCTTTGTCAAATCAAGATCTTCTTCAAAAACGAATTGGATCGACTGGCTACGTAGCCACTCGATGATCCGAATTCTTGAGCGTTCTGAGTAATATTGCTGCCATTTTTCAAGTTCTGTCAAATGGTCGTAGATAAATTCAATGAAGTGATCTCTAGCTTCCTTAGATTGGATGATATCGAGAAGTTTTTCTTTCGTATCGATATCATAGACCTTTTCATTGACAAATCCTTCCATGAACTTTTTTGTTTCATAGAATGTCATTTTCGGCAGGATACAATAGCGATCTTGGTGCTCGATAATTTCTTTTTCTAGATCTTCAAGTTCTTTAGACCCCTTGTCTAAGTCGGCAAAAACAATAAATCCTTCAACCTTATCGAGGTAAAAGTCCCGTTCGTCATCGGATTTAGCAAATGCGTCCATTAAACGATGGAAGCGGAGAAGTAGCGGATTTTGCGCTTGTGGATACGGCTTATTCATGATTTTTCCTTACAAAAGAGTTAGTATAGACTAACATAGTTAAACGCCTAGTTCAAGGGCAAATAAATTCTTTTACACTATGTAGCGGTATCAGATAAAAACTTTTCTTTACTTCGAAACCAAAACCAGACGAACACACTGAAGCCCAGAAACATACAAAACGCAGAGACCGTAAGCGGCAGATTGGGATATTTTATGATAAAAGAGCCGGAAACTAAGGGAGTCAGGCCAATTGCGGCCCATTGAACCGAATTATAGATCCCCAGGACCTCCCCTTGATTTTCCTTAGAGGTAAGGTTGGAAATAAGCGATGCAGCCGAGGGGAAAATAATCGACTCAACAAAAGCTAGAAACGGAAGTATAAAAAAAAGTTGAAACGGAGTTTTGACAAAAGTTGTTCCAATCAAAAGAAAACCGAACACAAAAAGAGCTGAAGCTAAAAGGGTTTGAGAGGAAAAATATTTTAAAAAAGGGCGTATCAAAAACCCCTGACAAACAGCGACCCAAAGACCAATACAGGCAAAAAAGTTCGCGATATCTTCCACCTCAAACGAGAGCTTTTGGATAAGAAATAAGGGAGCAAACTCGGTAAAAAAGCCCCATCCAAAAGAAAAGATAAACATTACCTGAAAAAGGGTCCTAAGTTTTGGATGTTGAAAAGCTCTTTTGATATCGAGAAATCCCGCAACCAAAGAAATCTTTCTGACATTTGGTATAAAACTACTATCTTTTAGAAAAGCAATCACAAGAAAGAAATTTACCAAACAAAGAAGGGCTGCTACATAAAAGGGTGTTTGCCAGCTAAAAAGGCTGCAAATATTCCCATCTACACATCTGCCCCCAACGTAGGGACCTATAATAAATCCAGTTCCCCAGGCCATACCGAGGAGTCCAAAAGTTTTAGCTTTGCTCTTACCCTCCGTTTCATCGGCGACATAAGACTGGGCTATGGCGTAGTTACCCGCTGCCACTCCCGCCATGAGTCTTGAAGCAAAAAGACCTGCAACACTTAAGAAAGCAACACTTGCAGATCCTAGCAAATACCCAAAAAAGGCAAGCGCTACCGTCGAGAGCAGAACCTTCTTCCTTCCTAGCCTATCGGAAATAGCCCCAAGTACCGGACTTCCAAAAAACTGACCAGACTATATACCCACCCACGAGCTTCAGGAGAAGCCTCCTGCGATAGAAAAAAAGAAGAAGAGCAGTCCATAAGCAGAGGCCCTAAAAGGGGCATTACCAGGCCAAATCCCAAACTATCGATAAAAACGGTAAGTAATAGAGGAAAAAGATGCATATCTTGGCTATTTGTTTAATAGAGCCCAATATAAACCCAAATGATCTAAATAGCAATAATCCAAAAGCCCTATTGGACTCATCTTGAACAAGAAACCTGACTTTTCTGCAACGGTTTGCAGAAAAGTCTCGACTATTCTGCATTCCACTGCATAATAGTCGTCATGGAAAGGCACCAAAAAGCTGCTATTTTACGTGATTTAGAAAAAAAGATGGTGCTTCTCTTCGGCCCTCGCCAGGTGGGAAAAACCACCTTATCTAAAGATATTGCTAAAGAATTCACCTCTTCTATGTATCTAAGCTATGATCGCTTAGAAGACCGCAAAATTATCCTAGGGGAATCCTGGCTTCCTTCTGTTGAACTTATCATCTTGGATGAAATCCACAAGATGCCTGAGTGGAAAAACTATCTCAAAGGGATATATGACACTAAACTTCCTCACCAAAAAATTTTAGTAACCGGGAGCGCTCGACTTGAGGTTTTTACCCAAGTGGGCGATTCTCTGGCTGGAAGGTATTTTTTACACAGGCTTTTGCCCCTATCCCCCGCTGAATGTGACAAAGTACAAGAAAAATATACACTGGATCGTTTTTTAGAAAGAGGGGGATTTCCTGAGCCTTTTCTCACAGAAGATCTAGTCGATGCCAGTCGCTGGAGACTCCAATATATAGACAGCCTACTTAGAGAAGATGTGCTCGACTTTGAAAATATCCAAAATGTAAATGCCATTCGACTTGTTTTTGAGCTCCTTCGAGAAAGAGTTGGCTCCCCCATCTCCTACGCATCAATAGCTAGAGATGTCGCCATAGCTCCAAACACGGCCAAAAAATACATCCAAATCTTAGAAGCTCTTTACATCGTTTTTAGAGTAACTCCTTTTTCACGAAATATTGCGCGTAGTTTGCTTAAAGAACCTAAAATTTATTTTTTTGATAATGGCCTTGTCAAAGGGGATGCAGGGATTATCTTTGAAAATTTAGTAGCAACATGCCTATTAAAACACACCTATGCAAAAATCGATTACCAGGCAGAAATTTACTCCCTACACTATCTCCAAACAAAAGAACATCATGAAGTAGACTTTGCTCTAGTTAATGACCAAAAAGTGGAAAAAATTATTGAAGTAAAACATGCAAACTCTTCTATTGGCACAGGGCTTAAATATTTTCATGAAAAACTTGAAACACCTGCAGTGCAAGTTGTCAAAGAATTAAAACGGGAAAGACTAGAAGAAGGCATTGAAGTCCAGCAGGGCTTAAGTTTTTTACGATCTCTTTATTTGTAATGGCAAAAAAATTTACCCCCACCCCCTAAACTCCCTTCTGAAAGTCCGAACAAAAGATATGAAGCTAACAGGAAGACCCTGAAATAATTATTTCAATATCAATAATAATAAAAATAAATTATAATTAATATTTAACCGGATAAAAATAAACCTGAGAATCTATAGTGATATAAAGGTATTTTTTAAATTACTATTAAAGGAAAAAATGACAGTATCTTCACAAATAAATTATACCAGCTCTTCAAACCATCAAATTTACCCTTCTATTTTCGCGCAAAATCCAGAAGAATCGAATGATCGGAATCTCACCCGCATTGGCACTAGCAGACTCATCCAAGATAGTAACGGTTCAATCTATATTATCACAAAGACCCCTGCTGAAATTATTGGCGAAAAAGTTGTTCACCCAATTGTCCATAGAATATCCACCTTCGTAACTAATATTTTAACAATATTTCACAATAGTACCTTCTTTGATGAAGTTGCAAATCACATACGGTTTATGCATTTCCCCTCCCAGGAAGATCTAGTTTCATGTCTTAATAGACATCCTTTAACTGATGATGACTCAAGACAAAATGGGATTACTGAAGCTGTTGCTGAAATATTTGCTAACAGAAGAATGTATGGCATAGATGTTAAAACGGAAGTTCCTATAGCTTTTGCAAATGTAGATGATAGCACCTCAACAAGTATTAGGGCGAATTTGGTAGAGGCATTATATGATTGTGGAAGAAGAAGCTCTGCTTACTGAAGAAACTTCAACTACTGATTCCCTTAACACCGTCACCTATAATTAACAATTTAACAACTTTTGTAGGTTTTTGAGTGTCCCTATTTCATAAAAAAAAATTACTCAAAATCAGATAAGGAAAAACACCTCAAACAGCTTATTGACTTTTTGCTCTAGAGCTTTTACTATTTTGGGAAACTATAAATAAAACTATTTACCCTCCTGTAAACCTTCCCCCTCGGAGCCCTGAAATGCTAGATATTAGACTAATACGTAAAGATAAAGACGCTGTAGAAGCAAGCCTTAAGACAAAAGACCCAGAAGTGAATCTCTCCCCCATTGTGGCTCTTGATGAGAGAATCCGTGTAATTAAGGTAACTGTCGAAGAGCTCAAAGCCACACGCAATAGTGCCTCTAAAGAGATCGGTGAAAAAAAACGGAATAAGGAAGACACCACTGAGCTAATGGCTGAGGTGGCTGGCCTCGGAGATAAAATCTCTATTCTAGACCATGAACTTGTAGAACTTGAAAAAGATCTGACACATAAACTTGCCTCTTGCCCGAACCTTCCTATGGAGGGGATAAAAGTCGCCCTTGATCCTAAAGAAAATGTATGTATTAAAACGGTGGGAGAAAAAAGGGAGTTTTCCTTTACTCCAAAAAATCACGTAGAGCTCAATGAAAGACTCCAACTCTTTGATTTTCAACGAGGAGCTAAAATCTCCGGTAGCGGCTGGCCAACATATAAAGGACTTGGAGCCCGTCTTGAGTGGGCACTCATCAACTATATGCTAGACACTCACGTATCTAATGGATTTGAGATGTGGATGGTACCACACCTAGTAAGACCGGAAATCATGTTTGGATCCGGACAACTTCCTAAATTTGAAAAACAACTCTTTAAAATCCATGATGAAGATTATGAGCTATACCTTATACCGACATCAGAGGTAGCACTCAACGGTCTACATAAAGATGAGATCTTTAAAGAAGAAGACCTCCCTAAAAAATACTGCTGCTACTCCCCTTGCTTTAGAAGGGAAGCCGGCGCTGCCGGCTCGCAAGAGCGGGGTCTGATTCGGGTCCACCAATTTAACAAAGTAGAGATGTTCTGCTTCACAACGCCTGAGCAAAGTGAGACCATTTTTGCTGATATGCAAGCATCTGCGGAATCTATTCTTCATGGTCTCGGCCTGCATTATAGAAGCATGCTTCTTGTCACTGGAGATATGTCCTTTGCTGCTGCAAAAACCGTTGATGTCGAAGCTTGGCTTCCCGGACAAAATCGCTACTACGAGGTTTCCTCTGTTTCCAACTGCACAGACTTTCAGTCTCGCAGATCGCAAATACGCTACAGAAAAAAAGAAGATAAGCCAGAACTCATACATACTTTGAACGGATCTGGACTTGCCACTTCGCGATTAATGGTTTCTCTGTTAGAAAATAATCAACAGGCGGATGGATCTGTAATCCTCCCCGAAGTGCTTCACAAATATATGAATGGAATCAACATACTCAAGCCGGTATGTTAAGGGGCTTTTATGTCGCTTGCTATAGAAGATCTTAAGAATTTTTTAGATAACTCACCCACTAGCTGGCATGCTGCATCCCAGATGGGCCTCCGACTTGCTCTGCATGACTATACTCCGCTGCAGGAATCGGAAAAATGGTCGTTGGAAAAGGGAAAGAAGTATTTTGTTTCAAGAAACGGCTCCTTCTGCGCATTTAAATTGCCTAGTAAAGAGATCGAAAAATGTCTCATCATGGCAGCCCATACTGATAGCCCGGCGCTAAAAATCAAACCGAATCCCGAAATTGTTAAAGACAATATGACGCTCCTGGCCACTGAAGTCTACGGAGGCCCGCTACTTTCTTCCTGGCTCAATCGAGATCTGGCCATTGCCGGAAAAGTCCTAGTTGCAGATAAAGACGGAAAAATAGAAGAAAAGCTCGTTATGATCGATGATGCAATTGTCTGCATACCGCAGCTAGCCATCCACCTCGATAGAGAGGTGAATGAAAAGGGACTGGTGCTGAATAAACAAGATCACCTTCGGGCTCTTGTCGGAATCGATCTGCCTAAAGAGAAAGTTTTAGAAACTCTGCTAAGAAGATCCCTTTCCTTTCATACCCTTGTCTCTTTCGATCTTTTTCTTGTTCCGATAGAGCCTGCTAAATTCATTGGAGCCTCGGGCGAGCTTTTGGCCTCTTATAGAATTGATAACCTAGTGAGCTGTCACGCAGCAATAACGGCACTTGGCAATAATACAGAGAGCCCAAAATTCACCTTGCAGATGGCCCTCTTTTCAGATCACGAAGAGATCGGCTCTAAGACAGAGGAAGGCGCCTATAGCACATTCCTAGAGGACGTGATGACAAGGATCTTTGCAAGCCAGAAGATGAATGAAGAAGATAGGGTGATTGCCAAATCCAAATCTCTCTGTCTATCTATGGATATGGCTCATGGCTTTAATCCTAACTACGAAAGCAAATATGAGCCGAGCCACAGACCCCTTTTAGGTAAAGGTATTACCATTAAGTACAATGCAGATCATAAATATGCCACAGACGGATGTGGAGCCTCTTTTATTGTAAAACACCTCCATGACCTTCGCCTCCCCTACCAAAACTTTACTACCCGTTCTGATATGGGCTGTGGAAGTACGGTCGGACCTATTACCGCTCATCAAATGGGAATAAAAACAGTCGACATAGGATGTCCTCAACTTTCTATGCATTCTTGTAGAGAGGTCCTTTGCTCTCAGGACTACATCGATCTCTGTGTTTTCCTAACCCATGTACTAAAAAACGAACTATCGTAGGAAATATTCATGACTCACTCTACAGATCATTTTGATGGTAAAGAAGCTGCAGAGCACCTCAAAGAGGCTCGGCTCAAAGGAATGATCGCCTCCTCTGAGGTCCATGGCATGGAGATGCCGGGCCATATAGCGGCCTTTGCAGATACGGTGAAAGACACCTCGATGGCCCTACTCGTCATTTGGTCGGCAAGTCTTGTGCTATTTCCTACAACTGTCTGTCTTAGACGCATGCTCGTAGCGCTCTGCTTGGCTGGGGAAGACTTGAGAGGCTCCACAGGCTCATAGACGAAGAACAATGGGAAATTCAGCATAATAGAGAGCAAGAAAAGCTCGAACTGACAGAGATGTATAGAGCCAAGGGTTTTACGGGAAAATTACTAGAAGATGTCATCGACGTGCTCATGTCAGATGACAACAGACTACTGCAGATCATGCTCGAAGAAGAGCTAGGGCTCACCCTTGAAATCCACGAGCATCCACTCAAACAGGCAGTCGGAGCCGCTGTTGGCGTCATCCTAGCATCGACCTTGCTTATCGTGTCTTTCTGGCTCTCCCCTACCTATGCTCTTCCTGTAGTGGCAGCGCTCCTGCTATTTTTTGCAGCTACTGTTTCTGCAAAACTCGAAAAAAACAAGAAGACCTCTGGGCTTGTCTGGCAACTAGCCGTTGCCGGATCAGTGGCAGGAGCCAGCTACATAATCAGTAAACTATTTATCTAAAGGCGGAACACTCTTGTCAACTAGCAGCCAGCCTTTTGTTTTTGATGAATTTTTTGCCTCAGGTAAAGAAGAGAGTATAAGCCCTTTTCTCACCTCTTCTTCTCGCAGATGGAGCAAAAGCCTCTCTCTCAAAGTGTCTCTGGGAGCAGCTGTTCTACTGGCTATAGCCTTTGGTATCTATTCCTTTGTTCCTGACCTATCCCATCTGATCCTCCTTGTCGTATACTTTTTAGTCGGAACGCCCGCTCTTATCGACTCTATTGAAGATCTAAAAAGCTTTGAGATAAATATCGATGTCCTCATGACCCTCGCCGCTCTTCTTTCGGTAATTATCGGCAGCGGCTTTGAAGGGGCTCTTCTGCTCGTACTTTTTGAGCTATCTGCTGCTATGGAAAATACCGTTACCCAAAAGACCAAAGGGGCTCTCTCCCATTTGAATAAACTCTCTCCAAGTAGAGCTTTTATCATCACAGGTAGCGGAGAAATGAAAGAGCGCTCGGTTAAAGATATTACGGTCGGCTGCCAAATCCTCGTGAAAGCTGGGGAAATTGTCCCACTTGATGGCAAGGTAATTAGAGGATCTTCTTTTGTTAACTTAAGCCATCTAACTGGTGAAAGCCTTCCTCTTGCTAAAACCATAGGTGATGAGGTCCAAGCGGGAGCTAGAAACCTCGATGGTACCCTTACTCTCGAAGTAACAAGAATAAGTTCCGATTCTACCCTTGCCCACATCGTGCAGCTGATTACTCACGCGCAAGAGGCAAAACCTCAGCTACAAAAATTCCTTGACAGGTTCGGTGAAAAATACGCACTTAGTATCATGAGCCTATCTTTACTTTTTGCTCTATCACTCCCTTGGATTTTTCCCGCTCTCCCCTATCTTGGTAAGGAAGGCTCTATATATAGAGCTCTTACCTTTTTAATTGCAGCGTCCCCTTGCGCTTTAGTGATAGCAACACCGACGGCTTATTTAAGCGCTATCAGCAGCTGCGCTAAAAAAGGGATCCTTCTTAAAGGGGGGATCATCTTAGATGCCCTTGCAAAATGCAAAGGTGTCGCCTTCGATAAAACGGGGACCCTAACAACGGGTAAACTCAAATGTGAAAGTTTTGAGGCAATTGTTGCTACATCTAATCCAAGCCTGGCACTTGCAATCGCTGCAAGTGTTGAGCAACATGTAGTCCATCCTATTGCCGATGCTATGATTGCCTATGCAAAAAGCCAGGGCATCGCACTTAATGACGTGGAAGATTTTACCTCGATAGCAGGATTTGGAGTTAAAGCCTCAGCTAAGATCAATGGTAAAAAAGAAACTGTCTACATCGGCCACTTTGATTTTGTTGCCTCTGAATTTTCTGAAAATCTACGAAAAAAACTACAAGGCTATAGCAGGCCACCGTCTCTCGAAGGACGGGTGATGAGCTATATCTTAATTGGCGATGAGCTATTCACGGCTGTCTTTATCGATGAAATCAAGCTCGACTCTGCAGCCATTGTCAAAAGGCTTAAAGAAGATCTTGGCATGGATGTTTGTATGCTCACGGGAGACCACAAAGAAAATGCAGAATCGGTCGGGAAAAAAATTGGCATCGATCATATCTTCGCAAGTCTCAGGCCAGAGGACAAACTCCAAAAGGTCGCAAGTCTCTCCCAGGAAAAAGGTCTTATTATGATCGGTGATGGGGTGAACGACGCGCCGGCTCTCACAAGAGCCACTGTAGGAATTTCCATGGGGAAAATTGGAAGTGCAACAGCTATTGACGCCTCGGATGTCGTCTTTCTACAAGATGACCTAGCCCACCTTGACTGGCTGATCAAAAAATCACATCATACCGTTGTGATCATCAAACAAAACCTTGCCCTTGCCCTGTTTGTGATTCTATTTGCCACAACTCCAGCACTTCTCGGTTGGGTTCCCCTTTGGGCAGCGGTCATTCTCCATGAAGGGGGGACCGTTCTTGTAGGACTAAACTCCCTTCGGTTGCTTAGAAGATCCTAAGATCCAAGATCTTTCACTTTTGATCACAAAAAAATCCATTTGCAAACGTCTGCAATTCAAGAATTTGCAATATTGATATAATGGACTATATCAATAGTTCAAAAATTGCTATATCGAAGTATATCAAAATTGGAATACAGATTTTCCCTATGCAATAAGAAATCCTTTGTAGGAAATTGACCGGGGTTTTTTAACCATTTACAAAGCGCCGATTCAAGTTCTTCTTTAGGATTAATTACTTAGATTTTCCATTCAAGAGATTTGGCTGAGTATAGCAACCCTATAATCAGCCAAATCGATCTAGAACAAAGAGATTTGGCTGGATATAGCAATGCGATACCCAGCCAAATCTACCTAGACCGAAAAGATTTGGCTGGTTATAATAAAGCTATATCCAGCCAAATCAGGTAAAACAATGACGAAAGAGACGATTTTTGGTAGAGAAACCGAAATACAAATTCTAGACAATCTCTGGAAATCCTCTGAAGCTGAATTCTTAGCTATATATGGACGTCGAAGAGTCGGAAAAACGTATTTGATCCGGGAATACTTCTTAAAGAAAAAATGTGTGTATTTTGAGATTACTGGCCAAAAAGATGCAAGCCCACAAGAGCAGCGAGAAAATTTCAGTAAAATACTATCCAAAGCTTTTTTTAACAATCTACCTCTTCGCACCCCTTCTAGCTGGAAAGCGGCCTTTGAATTATTAACGAAAGAAATCGACAAAATCCCTAAATCTCAACATGTTGTCCTTTTTTTTGATGAGCTCCCTTGGCTTGCAACCAAAAGATCAGGAATGCTCCAAGCCTTAGATTATTATTGGAATAGGTTCTGGAGCCGCCGCTCTAAATTAATGGTTGTTGTTTGCGGTTCAGCAGCATCATGGATGCTCGATAACCTGATCAATGCTAAAGGGGGCCTGCATAATCGCCTGACCAAAACGATACTATTGAAACCTTATAACTTAAAAGGAGTTCAGCAGTTTTTGGGCTACCGCAACATCCATTTAAACCATAAGCAAATCCTAGATCTTTACATGGTATTTGGGGGTATTCCTCACTATCTTAAACAAGTAGAAAAGGGCAAATCTGCACTACAAATTATCAATAAAGTCTGTTTTGAGGCAGATGGCCTACTTTACGATGAATTTGATCGATTATTTCGATCATTGTTTTCAAATGCTGAAGATAGCTTGGCTATCATCAAAGCAATTTCGAAATTTCAGTATGGCATTTCAAGAGAAGACCTTATTAAGTCCACTGGAATTTCTTCCGGGGGAACATTAAATAAACGTTTAGGAGAACTTGAATCCGCCGGATTTATTCAAAGCTATGTTCCTTATGGTTATAAGATAAAAAACCATTACTACCGAGTTATCGATGAATACTGTTATTTCTATTTACGTTGGATAGAGCCTTTTAAGAAACAAGGGATAGGCGCTAGTAAAGAATATTGGCAAACAAAGGGCAAAACTGGGGCTGCTATTACTTGGGCAGGATATGCTTTTGAAAACATATGCTTCAAACATATCGACCAGATCCGTAAAGCTCTAGAGCTCCAAGCCATTTCCTGTGAAATTGGAAGCTGGAAATTCACTCCTCTCAAAGGAAGCAAAGATTCGGGAGCGCAGATCGATTTGCTTTTCGATAGAGAAGATGGGATCATCTCTCTTTGCGAAATTAAGTATTCAGAAAAGCCCTTTGTATTAGACAAGGCTGAAGCCAAAAATATAATAAATAAAATGGAAGTTTTCGAAAAAAACGTTCCGATAAAAAAGCAAACTTTAGTGGCCTTAATAACAACTATCGGTCTTAAACCCAGCATTTGGTCAGAAGAATTGATCCAAAACGTAGTTACGTTAGAGGATTTACTAAAGTTTTGAACCAATTCTTAAAGGGGAGCCGTGCCTCCCCTACACTCCATATCTCGTTTACCCACTCAAACTAGCCTTCCAGTAAATCAGTCAATAAAACAATTAACCAATAATAATTACATGATTTATTGAAATATAAATACTATTTCATTATGAGTAGAATTTGGATTAATAGAACTAGGGGTATAGCCATGTCATCTTCCGAACACTCTAAAGAAAAGCTCCAGGAAGGGATAGAAAGAGAGAGAAAGAATTTTGAAAATACCTATCTTTGGCTAGAAAAGCACATGCCACCGGCTTTTTTTGAGGAGGTAGACTATGACAACATCCTTTTAATTACCCATAGCCTTATGGGTTTCGATCTCCAGGATTTCTTCTCCCATATTCATGTAAAACATAGAGCCTTTGCTCTTTGTCTCGATAGCCCCGAAGCGGACTTGAAGGTATTAAAGCAATACCAGAACTACGGGATTAAAAACTATAGAACCTATATCTCTAATGAAGCGCCTCCCTTTCCTAAAGCTAAATCCCCCTTAAGAATAACCATACTCGGCCTTACTGAATTCACTAAAAAAATTGAAAAGATCGAAGAGGTCTTTCCCAAAAAAAACCAAGAGGAAGTTTTTAATCTCCTTAAAAAAAGAAATCCAAACGTCAATGAGAAAGATTTTCATCAGCTGATTAATCAGCTTAATGCAAGCTTTCTTCGTTCAATTACCGGTGAAAGACTCACCGTTGCCCTCGATATGTTTTTTAGAGCTAGACAAAGAGACAACTGCCAGTATGAGATCCGTTTTAATGAGGACTGGGAAAGCAAAAAAGACACCCCTTCAATGCAAGTGGTTTTTGCCTGGAGAAATGTCCCTAAAAACAACTTTTTATATAGAGTTGCTAAAACGATCCATCGGCATAACTTAAACCTAAAAAGGGCCAATGCCATCTATATTGACCCGTATAGCAAACAAAACATCTTAATTATGTCCCTCGGTATCCACGGCAAAAATGGCAAGGCCTCTTGGGAAGAAGCCGATATCGCTGATTTTCTCAAAGAACTTGTTACCCTTAGATATTTTGAAGGGATGGCTACCATTGAATCAACCTTTGTTGATACAGGGCTTGTAAGCGGGAACCTTGGTAACTTAATCAAGTCGATGACCTATTTCATCCATCAGGTACTGGTTCATGCCGACGCCAATATGTATGCACTACCCCAAATTGAAGAAGGGATATGCAGACATCCGGAGCTCTTCATCCAAATACTGCAAGCATTTGAGCTAAAATTCCGCCCGGACAAAACGGATCTACCTGCCTACCAAAAGCTGAAGGTAAGCGTCTTAAGCCTCATTGACAATCTAGACACCGGCAATCAAACCAATGATGCGCGTCGCAAAAATATCTTAAAACAAGCACTGAGCTTTGTAGAGCACACCCTCAAGACAAATTTCTACCGGAATAATAAAACAGCCCACTGCTTTAGACTCGATCCCCTCTATCTTGATAATGTCCCCTATGACAGAAAAGAAAAGTTCCCTGAACTTCCCTTTGCGATCTTTTTTACGAAGGGATTTCATTATTTAGGGTTCCATATACGATTTAAAGATCTCGCGCGCGGTGGACTTAGAACTGTCGTTCCCGAAAGAATAGAGCAAATGCTCTCAGAGAGAAATAACGTCTTTGCTGAGTGCTACGGCCTTGCCTATACCCAGCAAAAGAAAAACAAGGACATCCCAGAAGGGGGCGCTAAGGCTGTGATCTTTGTTGAGCCTTATGCCAAACTCCAAACAGAAACAGAGATTTATCAAAAAGAGCTCGAAGAAGCGGGCCTACCAGAACCACAGATCCAAGAAAATGTATCGATCTTTGGTAAAGAGCAAAAGCTCGAGCACATGTACCAAGCGCAGCGCTCCTATATCGAGAGCTTTATCACTTTACTCAACTGTGAAAGTGACGGGACGCTTAAAGCCAAACACATCGTTGACTACTGGAAAAAACCCGAATACGTCTATTTAGGTCCTGATGAAAACATGCATAACAACATGATTGAGTGGATAGCTTCCTATAGCAAGTACTACGGATATAAACCGGGTGGCGCGTTTATTTCAAGCAAGCCGGGAGTGGGTATCAACCACAAAGAATTTGGAGTGACATCTCTTGGGGTTAATGTATATATGGAAGAAGTGCTTCGGTATCTAGGTATTGATCCCACTAAGGATAAATTCACCATAAAGATGACTGGAGGCCCCGATGGAGATGTCGCTGGCAACCAGATGGCAAATCTATACAACCTCTTTCCTAAAACTGCAAAGCTCCTAGCAACAATTGATGTATCAGGGACCATTTACGATCCAGCAGGACTCGATCTAGAGACACTCTTCACCTTATTTAAAGAGCAAAAGCCCATCCGCTTTTATCCACCTGAAAAGCTTTCTGAAGGAGGGTTTCTGCTCGATACTAAAACTAAAAAAGAGCAATCCTCCTATGCTCAGGAAACCTTATGCTATAAAAAGCAAAACGGAAAAGTCATCGGTGGCGGGCGTCCCCGCACCCTTAATGAAACAAGCGTAAAGGACTTCCTCGATGAACATGGAGCGCCGACTGCAAAAGCCATCGTAGAAGGGGCAAATCTCTACCTCACTCCCCAAGCTAGAAGGATTTTAGAAGAACTTGGAGTTCTTATTATTAAAGACAGCTCGGCCAATAAAGGGGGCGTTACTTGCTCTTCTTTTGAAGTGCTATCTAGCCTCTGCCTTTCTGAAGAAGAATTTTTACTAGAGAAAAAGGTTCTTGTAGAGCAAATCCTAGAGATCATTAAGGCTCAAGCTCGTGATGAAGCAAAACTCTTACTGAGAACCCATAAAGAAACCGGGAAATTTCTCACCGATATCTCTGAAGAGATATCCCAAAAGATCAATGATTTCATGTATGAGTTTTTAGATTATTTTCAGACGATTAAACTCTCTGATGATCCTAAAGATCCCCTGATCCAAGCGCTCATCAACTACTGTCCTCCCCTACTGAGAGAAAAATACCAAAGTAGGATCCTCAAAGAGGTACCTGACATCCACAAAAAGGCGATCATCGCCTGTCACATAGCCTCAAGACTCGTCTATCATAGAGGTCTTGACTGGTCACCGAAGGTGATCGATGTCCTACCTCTAATCAGTAAAGATCCATTGATTGTGGGGCCGACGATATAAGGAATAAATCCTTAATTTTACAGCTCTGCTAGGTTCTAAATTTTGAGCGAATGAGGACTTCTTTCCCTTCAAAGGCAAAACCGAGATATAAAATGCGCTTTACGCCACGATCAAGAAGCTCTTGAGCATACTTCCTGTCTTCGATTTGTTTAAGAGCGGAAGTTACAGCGTTTTCTAAGTCGATTTTTTCGAAACGACCTACCTTTTTAAATTCCATGACAATCCCCAGATCGTTTGGATTTTTAGGAATAAGCATAACATCGTATCTTCCCAGGCCACTTTCACGATTAGACTTAACCTCATACTGATCTTTAAGACCTATCAACAGTCCTAGAACAAAGGCGTGGTAAATTTTCTCTGATTCTTCGGAAGGCACATCAAAAACACTTACAGATGAGATCATAAACTCTTTAAAAAGCTGAGAAAAAGTGTCGATATCGCCGCAGGTCAGACTACTTAACAGAAGTCGGTATTTGTGTTCATGGATGCTACTTTTAAACCAATCCAAAATCATCGTTTTATAAAGCTCTCCAACTTCAATATTGGGAATACGCAACCGGCAAGGAGTTCCATAAAAGGGAGTCGTATCAATTGTCACATACCCACTATATAGGAGCAAAGCCCATATCGCATTGGGGCTTTTTTCGAGGTCAGTCAATATGATTCCTTCTTCGATTGTTTTTTCTACGATACCGCCTCTGAGAAGCTGTTCAATATCGGCTTTTAGATCGTCTGTCCCTTTAGCAATCAGCTGCTTCATTAGAACATTGTCACTGGTGTTCACCCAATAAGGAGATAAAGCACCATCCCCAGCGATACATTTTAGAACAGACCACGGATTATAAATTCCTCCGGTTGATCCAATACGGTAACCATCATACCACTGACCCACTTCAGATAGCTTATTAATGAGACCATTATCTTCCAAAAGGGCACTTACTTCCGATTCTAATAACCCAAATTTATCCCCAAATTCTTCACTCAAGATCGTAAAAGTACTAATGTTATTCGCTCCAGAAAAAATGCTTTCTTTAGCAATACGCAAAATTCCCGTAAGCACGCCCCTCTCTAAGTGAATATTATCTTTAAAGCCTTTTGATATCCAATTTCGCAAAATATCGATCATCGAACCGTAGTAGTTTCCCACATAGGCAGCGTGAGCTGGGGTGTCATATTCATCGACTAGAAGAATAACTCGTTTCTTGTGGTAGCGATGCAACCATTCTGAGAGAAGAAAAAGACTCTCTTCAAACAGCAGCCCATCCCCTTCTTCATAAAGGATTTTATGATAGAGACCTTTTTCTCTTAATGTTAAGAGCTCCCCGTCTAGGAGATATCCATGCCGTTCGTATTCTTTTGCTATTAACCCTCGCAGGGAGCCTAGTGTTTTTTCGAGTGAGGAATGCTTCACATCCTTGAGGGAGATGAAAACGACAGGGAACTGTCCTTGCATAGCTCTACAGTTCTCATCTTTCCAAATATTTAAACCCTTGAACAAATGACTAGTATCTGCTTTCCCCTTTTCAAAGAAATAACGGAGCATTGAAAGATTCAGCGTCTTGCCAAAACGGCGAGGACGAGGAATAAGAGCAACCTTAGTCCCTTTTTC
This sequence comes from Chlamydiota bacterium, assembly GCA_026398435.1. Taxonomy (GTDB): domain Bacteria; phylum Chlamydiota; class Chlamydiia; order Chlamydiales; family Rhabdochlamydiaceae; genus VGMB01. Next base: position 32,764 of record JAPLSW010000043.1, read on the forward strand.
TATAATTTCTTGGATGAAAAGGGTTTTATCGACATAGGCATAGCCCCCTTCAATCAATTCTTTAAAATCGCTGATTCCAATAGGAAGGTCTTTTTTCATAAAAATCTCCAAAGATAAATTATACTCAATTTAGAGCAAAAGGGAAATAGGTGATTTTGAGGACTGCAAGTTAATGTTTAATTTAATTAAGTAATCATCCAAGAAGTTCCTGGGCCTTTTCCTACAGTTTTTACTAAACCTCTTTTTTTAAGCTCTAATAAATCGGATCGTAAAAGTCTTTCTGAAATATCTTGTTGTAATTCTGCATGGATTTCTTTAGCTGTAAGCTGCCCCTTCTTTTGAAATAATGCCAAAATCTCTTTTTGTCTGGGTAAAAGGAGTGATTTTTCTAATTTAGGTTTTATTTCATGGATAGAACAAGGGAAGAGGGTAACTCTTAAAGCCGTTCCTAATTCTTCCCAAAGGGGAATATCATACCTTCCCTTCAGAGAATCTTCGGAAATTCTTTTATAGCCGCTCCCCCACTCTTCCATCATCCGAAGCTCTCTAAATACTCTTGCAATAACCTTATTTCTCACGTGACTTACACCTGAAATAAAATCATCTAATGTATAGCCAAAAGGTAGCATTCCCGGACTTTCAATTTCCATCCGATCAGAAAAAATAGCAACACGAGGATTCATCCCTCGAATGGAATAATCTGCATGAACTAATGCATTCACTAAAATCTCACGAACAGCTACTGGGGAATATTCAGGGATATCTTCTCTTTGGATCTCACCAAATTTGGAAGCCATTCGTGTATTTTTCCTGATGAATTTAGGAATTTCCTCTATAGCATCTAAAATACTCCCCTCTATGTCATATTGATCTAGAAATTCAGATTTTTCCGTTCCTAGAAATCTTGCGCATCTTACTTGGGTATTCGAAAAATATTTCTCACGAAGAGCGTCTTGTCCAAATAAAATAACACCCCCATTAGAACAAACCATTTTTTTACCATAGGGAACTAAAACACCCAAGGAGATGAGTTTATTTTCATCCACTTCTTTTTCCACCTTTGAAAAGACCTTTTGAATCCGGCTGTTATCTAATCCTGAAATATCTATATCGGGACACGGCATTTGGTCGAATGACACTTTAGACCTATACCGATTCAATTCATCTAAGAGCTCTTCTCCTGCAGGTCTACTCGTCGACCCAAGCCGTACAAAAACACCCTCTTGTGGGCCTTTAGCCTTTAAATAAAAAGGGCCCCACCAATGAGCCACACAGACCACAAGGAGAGATTTTCCTCCAACAGACATAGTTTCAATTTCTGGCATCAAAGGGGGATGAATGCTATCAGCTATCGCGCTTGCAAGCTTTTCTTCAGCCTTAAAAACATCGTCTATTCCTATAACATTGCCTTCATCATCCCTTCCAATGATAAGCACTCCTCCTGCAGTGTTTGCAAAAGCCACCAAAGTTTTTAAAATAGGCTGTAAGGAAGTAAGGTCTCTCTTAAATTCTAAGGTTTTTCCCTCTGGCATCGAAAGCAATTTTACAATATCTGGCACAAGACACCTCTTGAAATCATGTTCTACTGCCAGATTCTGCCAGATTCTGCCAGATTCTGCCAGATTTTTTTTACCCTTGTTATTCAGTTTGGAATCTGAGGGGGATTTTACATACTTGGATTGAGTAGAAGTCATCCTAAATAGGGTAGCCAAGGCTTAAATGGGGTAATTTGGAGCTCATTTTACCCCATTTAGGAGATTCTTAGCCCATTTAAACAACCTGTTTTTTACCCACTAACGGAAGAGTAAAACTTAGGCTGGTGCCCCCCGTATCCCTAATGCACTCTCAGGATTACTCCTTTTTAAAAATTTTTAACACCTAACTACCAATAGCTTAAGCAAGAAATCAGCAATCAGCCAACTCAAGTGCTAAATTTCGTTTGCAATCCAGAATCCAATTTGCTATCATAATGGATAATATAGAAAAATTAGCATCCGAAACACAAGAGTGCTACCTTGAAAGCCATACTACCTAAAAAGCCAGCCAAAGACCAAAGAGAGAAGATCATCCTTTTAGGACTTGTAGAGATCTACCTGCAATACGGCAAACCCGTCGGCTCTAACACCCTTAGAGAAAATGGCTTTGAAGATCTTAGCTCAGCTACCATCCGTAACTATTTCGGTAAACTTGAAGAGGCAGGATTTCTCAAGCAGCAACACTCCTCCGGTGGTAGGATTCCGACGAATGCAGCTTATAAACTCTACGCAGATACTGTTAGAGATAGCCACTCTTTGGAAGAAAAGGAACAGGCTCAGCTCCACTCCCTATTAAGCGCGGAGACCCGGGAAGTTAACACCTACCTACAAAGATGCGCAGAGCTCCTTAGCGAAAAAACACAGACTGCCGTTTTCTTATCCTCCCCGCGATTTGACCAAGATTTCATCCTAGATATCAAAATGATCGGGATTGATAACTCCCGCTGCCTATGCGTGCTAGTAACAGATTTTGGGGTGATCAAAACAGAGGTTCTTTACACAGAGATAAAACTGAGCAATTTTAGCTTAAAGAGAATGGAGCAATATTTTCAATCCAGGATCACCGGTAAAGAAAAACCTGAAATGAATAAAGAGGAAGAAGATCTCGCCTCCAAGTTCTATAATGAAGTCATGCTAAGACATATCGTCAGTTATAACCACTTCTCTAGCATCGACATCTTAAAAACTGGATTTTCTAAACTGCTCACTTACCCCGATTTTACAGAAGATGCATCGGGCCTGGCGTCAGGGCTCTCCTTCTTTGAGAATAATGAAGCCCTCAGACTCATGCTTGGAGAGAGCTGCAAAGAGGGAGATCTTAAATACTGGATTGGAGATGACCTCATCCCCCTATCCACCTCCTCTCAGACCCCCTCTTGCGCGGTGTTTATTTTCCCCTATAAAATCAACCAAACAATTGCCGGAGCAATTGGTCTGCTGGGCCCAAGCAGACTACCCTACAAACACCTTTTTGCCGTCCTTAAAACAGCATCGGAGGCAATTGGACTGAGCCTTACAAAGAGTCTGTATAAATTTAAGATCTCTTTTCGCCAGCCTCTAACCCCTTATCTACAAAACCAACAAAAAAACTTTTCTTCAGAGGAGTCTACACCCCATCTCCTCGAAGATAAAACACCGGGACAAACCCATGACAGATGAACTGCCCCCACCTGAAGTAGCTGAAAATATAGCTCCAGAAGGAACAAATGAGCCAGTAGACCGAGTAACGCAGCTCGAACAAGAAGTGAAAGAATGCCATGAAAAGCACCTGCGATTACTTGCCGAAATGGAAAATAGCAGAAAAAGGCTCCTTAAAGAAAAGCTGGAAATGACCCGCTTTGGCATTGAAAATGTGATCACAGATTTTCTAGCCCCTATTGACAACTTAGAAAATGCGCTGAAATTTGCGCAGCAAATGTCAGAAGAGACCCGCAACTGGGCTAGAGGCTTTGAGATGATCCTTGGGCAGCTGAAAGAAGCATTATCAGGTCATGGAGTTACAAGCTTTGATTCAGTGGGCGGCACTTTCGATCCCCATATGCACGAAGCGGTAGAAATAGAGGAAACTACAGACTTCCCCGAAGGACAAGTTCTCCAAGAATTTGTAAAGGGCTACAAGTCTACACAAAGAATACTAAGGCCAGCCCGCGTAAAAGTGGCTAAAGCGCCGAGCAATAACAAAGAAGAAACAACAAACTAACCTAAATTTTTGGAGTACTTATGACTCAACAAAAGAAAAGTAAAATCATCGGTATCGACCTAGGAACAACAAACTCATGCGTTGCCATCATGGAAGGTGGAGTTCCTAAAGTGATTGCCAATGCTGAAGGGGCAAGAACCACTCCTTCCGTAGTTTCTTATAAAGGTAGCGAAAGACTCGTCGGCGTTCCTGCAAAAAGACAGTCGATCACAAATCCTGAAAAAACGATTTTCTCTGCAAAACGTTTTATCGGAAGAAAATTCACTGAAGTACAGTCTGAAATTAAGACTGTCCCTTATACAGTTATCTCAAATGCCAATGGCGACGCCATTTTTGAAATCGATGGCAAGGGGCTAACTCCTGAGGAAGTAGCAGCTCAAGTTCTTCTTAAAATGAAAGAAACTGCAGAAGCCTATCTTGGAGAAAAAATCACAGAAGCTGTAATCACAGTTCCTGCCTACTTTAACGACTCTCAAAGACAGTCGACAAAAGATGCGGGGCGGATCGCAGGTCTTGAAGTAAAAAGGATCATTCCAGAGCCAACAGCTGCCGCTTTAGCCTATGGTTTTGATAAGCAACACGACAAAAAAATTGCCGTATTTGACCTTGGTGGAGGAACCTTTGATATCTCCGTTCTAGAAATTGGCGATGGAGTATTTGAAGTTCTCTCAACAAACGGAGATACACACCTTGGTGGCGATGACTTTGACAATGCAATCCTACACTGGCTCCTCGACGAGTTTAAAAAGGATACAAGCATTGACCTAAGTAAAGATAAGATGGCCCTCCAACGTCTAAGAGATGCTGCAGAGAAAGCAAAAATCGAGCTCTCTGGCACACAGACAACAGAGATCAATCAGCCCTTTATCACAATGGATGCAAGTGGCCCAAAACACCTTGCTCTAACACTTACTCGCGCAAAATTTGAGTCACTCGTTCATGATTTGATCGAAAGAACAACAGAGCCTTGCCTAAAAGCACTAAAAGATTCTGGCCTCACTAAAGAGCAGATCAATGAAGTGATCCTCGTTGGTGGTATGACTCGTATGCCAGCTGTTGAACAGAAAGTAAAACAGATCTTTGGCAGAGAGCCTCATAAAGGGGTAAACCCAGACGAAGTTGTTGCAATCGGTGCTGCAATCCAGGGCGCTGTCCTCTCAGGTGATGTAAAAGATGTACTTCTTCTTGACGTCATCCCACTTACTCTCGGTATTGAAACCCTCGGTGGTGTTTTGACACCAATTGTTGAGCGTAATACAACGATTCCAACGCAGAAAAAGCAAGTGTTTTCCACGGCTGCAGATAACCAGCCGGCAGTCACCATTGTTGTTCTCCAAGGGGAAAGAAAAATGGCGAAGGACAACAAAGAGATCGGCCGTTTTGATCTATCAGACATCCCTCCTTCCCCAAGAGGCATGCCGCAGATCGAAGTAGCCTTTGATATCGATGCAGATGGTATTCTTCATGTTTCTGCTAAAGACCTGAAATCTGGCAAAGAGCAGAAGATCAAGATTGAAGTGAAATCAGGTCTTAATGAAGCAGAGATCAAGCGTATGCTAAAAGACGCTGATGAACATGCGGAAGAAGACCGTATTCGCAAGGAAGAAGTAGAGTCCCGCAATGAAGCCGATTCCCTGGCCTTCAGAGCAGAAAAATCCTTAGCTGAATATAAAGACAAGCTCCCAGCAAACGTAGTAAGTGACATTGAGCAAAAAATCAATGCACTAAAAGAGGCTCTTAAAGGGACAAATACCGCCCAGATCAATGCAGCTAAAGAAGAGCTTAATACGCACATGCAGAAAATCGGCGAAGCTATGCAATCAGCTCAAGGTGAGGCGCCACAAGGGGCCCCAAATCCTCAATCAGGATCTAGCAAGCCTGATATGGAAGAAGCTGAAGTAGAAATCCTCGATAGCGAAGACAAAAAATAGTAGTCGTTACTTTTCATAATAAGAGGGATAGGGCCATTCGTTAGTGAATAGCCCTATCCCTCTTTTTTTCTTTCATCTTTATAACACTATAAATCCATAACTATTAATCACATAAAAAAATTAACATCAAGCTTGTATTTAAATTTTAACTTGATATTAAAAACTTAATTTTGTTATAATCTCATTAAATTATTAATAAAAAATAATGGCATTATATGAGCTCTTATACAATAACAGGCATGAGTCCCCCCACCGCTCCACCTACCGATATCCCCAGCAGCCCTCCGGCCGGCCCCCCCCTAGCTCCCGCTAGAGATTTCTTTACAGGTAGGGCAGAACTAATAGCCCCTACCGCTTCAGCAGCTTCTCTTGCAGGCAGAGTAGATCCCCTTTATAGTGAATCTAGTTTCGTTCCTCAAGCGCAGACTCCAGAAGAGGAACAACTTATAGGAACAGCTACCGAGTTAAAAGATCTTATTTCAGTTCAATTTAATTCTAGAACACCCTCAGGTGAAGACATATATCTACCCTCTTTATATTTATTAATTATACGCCTAGAGTCATTTGTAGATTTCCTTCAATCAGTAAAAAATCCTGAAAAAACCCTCGATGCCATTCTGCCTCATATACAAGAAGAGGACAAATGGATCTTTTATAAATACTTGGATAAAAAGAGTTGCGAGAAGATAGGTTCGATAGAAGATCTAGTTTTTAAAAAAATCAAAGATAATTTAAATCCTGATCTAACAAAAATAGAAAATTTACTTCCCATTTTTAAGTACCCTATAGATCAACAAGAATGGAGACACCTCTTTCCCCTACTCCAAAAATTTGCAAGTAGCGGTGGAGAATCTCGCGCAAGTGCTGCATCTGACATTCCCTCTTTTGAAGTACAGGTCGTTATATTAACAGCTCTTAACCAAGCGGTAAAATCCAAAAATCCTGAAGCAATTTCTTTTCTTCTCACAACCTTTCCTTTCATAAAAAACCCTGTAATTGCACAAGAAAAGTATTTCAGTCTTAACTTTGTCGATTCTGAAAAAATACAGCACTACAATAGTTTTGATAATCCCTTCTATTCGGCTTGCAAATCAGGTGATCTCAGATGCGTAGAAGCTTTTTTACTTGCAGGATGGGATCTAAGAAAAAAGGCTGGAGCCGGTATTATTAAAGAGCTTTTGCTTACGCGAAAATATTGTTATATACCTACTACAAGAAAAATACCATTCACAGAGGAAGATCTAGCAAATAAAATGGCTATCTTCCAATTATTATTGACGCATGGATTAGATCCTGAGTTAAATATCGAAGGAACTTCTGGCATGCAGTCCACTATGGGAGAAACTCTTTTCTTAGATGCTGACCCTGAAGTGAAAAAATTTGGTCTATATCTTTTTGAAAACGGGGCAAAACTTACACCTCGCGTCGTCGAAAAAATGAAATTAGAGCTCGGGGAGCATCCTGAGTATGAGCAAACAGTTATCAGGCTGCTTATTGAACAACGAAAAGCCTCTGTGGACGAAATAAGATGTTTAATGGCGCTACCAGCTCCTATAGGATCCAGGGATGCTTTAATGGGAGCAATGTCCAGTGCTAAAACCATAATTAATCAACTCCTGCGAAGATATACAGGAAATCCTCTCATTGAAGACTTTAAAGAGCTTGAAGGGATAAGAGCTTTAAAAAAAGAAGTGAAAAAGTGCATAGCAGCCCACCCAGAAGATGAATCCTTAAGAGGTCTCTACCAATCATTTTCTTTTGAATATGATGCTTTAGTAACAAATCATTACCTCCTTTCTAAACTAAGACAAGTAAGCCAAGAATTACGTGGCTACGTAAATCCGACCTCTGGACAGGCTGGAGCCGCCGCTGGAGCTACAGCTTCTGCAAAGACTTCTTTATCCCGCCGTGTAGTAGCTCTATTTAACCTTTGGCATCCAGTAGCGCCACTTACAGGCGATGGAGCCTTAAAATTAATAAGCTCCCTAGATGCTACAACCCGCTCAGCTAACTTCCAAATTATTCGAAGCAATCTTCTAAAATATGTCGCGGAGTTCAATGCCGAGAGTTTTTGGAGAGACAAACACGTAAGTTGTGTCCACGGAACAAAACTTGTTCCTGATATGGTTAAAGAAAGGGCTCTTATTCCTGCGGGGATGATGGCTGATGATGCTGAGGGGGCTACCGTCCAATTTTCAGGAGAGCAATGTGGATCTAAAAAGCTTCATAATAAAGAGCATATTTCTTGCGTAAGACCAGCTAAAGATTGGGGTGATTTAGAGGAAACTCATAGATTACAAGGCGTACCAACTCCAATGCTTATCTCAGAGGTCTATGCAAAGCAAATCTCAGGATATGGAAGGGTAGAAACGGGTTTTGATTTCGAGGCATCAAAAAACCGGGCAAATTGGGGATACATCGCCGCAGCTGTTTTCGGTGATGATACGATATCTGAAAGATCTCTTCAGCAGTGCTGCACACATATTTTGCGACTTAGAGCATGGGATCCCTCCCATGGAGAATATCTAACCCCTCTACTTACAAAAGTAACAGAGGCTCTTGAAAGTGCTACAACCCCTCCATGGCAATTGGAAGCTTTACAAGAGCTTGCACAAGCTCTTACGGTAAGAATCAAATTCCCCTTAGATGCATCGGATAGAGATCTCATCTCCCATCCAATTCCTATTATGTTTGCTTCAACAAACTTTCCCCCTATTCCGACGTCGCAAGTAATGGATTGGGAAACGCAGACTGATGAAGTATTCATTAAAGGAAGAGCTAATTTTGGCAAAGATCTTCAAGCTTCTTTTGTAGATGAAGACCTTATTGATAGAGCAAGAGCTCTTTTACAGCCACATGGCCTTAGAGTATTTCCGTTCCAAATAGCGCATGCGCTTGAGACTGATAGAATGATGAGAGGAGCGCATATTCAAGAAAGGAGTCAATCCTTAATAAGCGATCAAGCAACGCTTGGGATTCTCTTGCAAGAAGATATACTACCAGCTTATGGAAGGCCTCTTGCTGAAAGACCAAGCTATATAGATGCTACAGGAGTTGAAAATTTCGTTGATAGACCTTTTTGGGGCACGGAATTCCGATCCTATACCGATTATAAACAAGCTATTGAAGAAACAACCACACTCCCTCGCTCTATCCACGGCAAAATGCATGCTGTAAGAACATCGATGGCAGCGCAGCTATGGGCTAATGTCTATGGTGCAATGAAACAAGAAACAGTAGCTCCAGACCGAAAGCTTTTAGCTCTTGCTTTATCTCTGATGTGCAGCGTCTTGTACACGATGCCGATGTTCTAGAAATTATGCGTGTGCTACGTAATAGGAATGATTTCCAAAGCTCTGAGCTTGCAGCTCTTTCGGTATGGGAAGAATCTAAACAGCAAGCTCTTGCTAAAGTTCCCGCAGGAGATGATGCGGCTCTTCTAGAAGCTCAAGGGAAAATCTCCGAGATAGAAACAGATCTACAGCAAATAGTGCGAGAGTGGGGAGATTTTATTGAGATGACAGAAAAACCAGAGCTTAAAATGCTTCTCGAGTACACCCCTTCTATAGACTACTACACTGAAGTACTAAAGATCCTAAAATATGTAACAGGTAAGGGACAGCTTCCCACCCTTAAGAAGTTTTTGGCAGAAGAACTTACCCAAATCACAGACGCGCCTTTGGAGGGTGTTACCTCCATTTTAGAAAATTAAGGCTGGGGCTGGTGTAATTATAAAATGCTAGCCTAGGGGATTTTATCTATGGGTTAAAATCCCCTCTTTTACGCTAATTACTTCCAGTAAGTTAATTTTTAATTATAGAAAGAGGGAATTTATAAAAAAACTTCAATAAGAAATAAATTTCATGATTTAATTTATTTCACTTAGTAAATATCCATTCAATCATGATATTATACAATTTAAATTATTCGTGAAAATAAGGATATTACATGAGCTCTTATACAATAACAAGAATGAGTCCTCATGGCACTCCCACTAACGATATCCCCGGCAGCCCACCTAGCAGCCCTCCTGGTTTCTTTACAAGTAGACCGGGACTAATAACCCCTACTGCTTCTGCAGCTTCTCTTGCAGGCAGGGTAGATCCCCTTTATAGTGTAGCTAGTTTCATGCCTAGAGCGACGACTCCAGAAGAGTTCCAACTTATCTCAGAAGCTACCGGGCTAAAAGATCTCATTTCAATTAAATTTTCCCATAGAACTTCCTCGGGAGAGCTTGTACATATCATCTTTATAGATGATTTAAAACACCGATTAGAATCTTTTTTTGAAAAACTACTAAAAGTAGAAGATCCTGAAAAGACCCTCGATGCCATTCTACCTCAGATACAAAAAGAGGATAAAGGGATCCTTTATAAATACTTACGTTTATTAGCCGACTTGAAGAAGATAAGTTCATTAACAGACCTCGCTTTTAAAAAAGTAGCGGAGGATTTAAAGCCCGATCTATCAAAAATAGAAAATTTACTTCCCGTTTTCCACCATCCAATAGATGAACAAGCATGGAGATCCCTTTTTTCCGTGCTCCAAAGTTTTACAAGTAACGTTGGAGACTCTCACGCAAGTGCTGCATCTGACATTTCTTCTTATGAAGTACAGGTCATTATATTAACAGCTCTTGACCAAGCGGTAAAATCTAAAAATCCTGAAGCGATTTCATTTCTTCTCACAAATTTTCCATTCTTAAAAAACCCTGAAATTGCACAAAAAAAAGAATTCAGGCTTGACTTCTTAGATTCTCAAAAATTACAGCATTACAATTATTTTCCTAATGCCTTCTATTCGGCTTTTACATCGGGTGATACTAGATGCGTACAAGCTTTTTTAGATGCAGGATCGGATCTAGGAAAAAAGGCTGGAGTGAATATTATTAAACAGCTTTTACTTAAACGAGATTATTTTTACATACCTATTACACATCAAGAACTAGCAAATAAGAAAGAAATTTTTATTTTATTATTGAGGTATGGATTAGATCCTGAGTTAATCATCGAAGGAACTTCTGGAATGCCCTCTAGTATTGGAGAAACTCTTTACCTAAATGATGATCCTGAAGTGAAAAAATTTGGCCTATATCTTTTTGAAAACGGGGCAAAACTTACACCTCGCGTAGTCGAAAAAATGAAATTAGAGCTCGGGGAGCATCCTGAGTATGAGCAAACAGTTATCAAGCTGCTTATTGAACAAGGAAAAGCCTCTGCTGAGGAGATCAAATGTTTAGGAGCGCCGCCAGCTCCTGTAGGATCCAGGGATTCTTTGATCGTAGCAATGTCCAGTGCTAAAACCATAATAAATCAACTCCTGCGAAGATATACAGGAAATCCTCTCATTGAAGACTTTAAAGAGCTTGAAGGTATACGATCCTTAAAAAAGGAAGGTAAAAAGTGCTTAGCTGCCCACCCGGAAGATGCATCTTTGAGAGAGACCTACCAATCATTTTCTTGTGAGTATAACTATTTAGTAACAAATCATTACCTCCTTTCTAAACTAAGACAAGTAAGCCAAGAATTACGCAGCTATGTAAATCCATCAACTGGGCCGGCGGGCGCGGCGGCTGTAGTTGCAGCTTCTGCAATACCGTCTTTATCCCATCGTGTAGTAGCCCTATTTAATCTTTGGCATCCAGTAGCAGGACTTGTAAGCGATGGAGCCTTAAATCTAATAAGCACCTTAAATGCTACAACCCGCTCAGCTAACTTCCAAATTGTTCGTAGCAATCTTCTAAAATATGTCGCAGAGTTCAATGCCGACAGTTTTTGGAGAGATAAACACGTAAGTTGTGTCCACGGAACAAAACTTGTTCCTGATATGGTTAAAGAAAGGGCTCTTATTCCTGCGGGGATGATGGTTGATGATGCACAGGGAGCTACCATCCAATTTTCAGGAGAGCAATTTGGATCTAAAAAATCTCATAATAAAGAGCATATTTCTTGCGTAAAACCAGCTAGAGATTGGGATGATCTTAACGTAACTCATAGACTACAAAATGTACCAACTCCGATGCTTATCTCTGAAGTTTATGCAAAGCAAATTTCAGGCTTTGGAAATGTGGAAACAGGTTTTGATTTCGAGGCATCGAAAAACCGGGTAAATTGGGGATACATCGGCACATCTATTTTCGGTCCGGAAAGAAAATCTCAAAGAAATCTTCAGCAGTGCTACACAGATATTCTTCGGCTTAGAGCGTGGGATCCCTACCATGGAGAATATCTGACTCCTCTTCTTATGAACGTAACAGAGACTCTTGCAAGTCCTACCACTCCCATATTGCATAAGGCCTATTTACAAGAGCTTGAACAAGCTCTTACAGTTAAAATTAAATCCCCCTTAAATGAATCTGATAGAGATCTCATCTCCCATCCAATTCCTATTATGTTTGCTTCAACAAATTTCTCCCCTATTCCGACGCGGGAAGTAGCGCCTAGGGAAACATCGACTGATGAAGTATTCATCAAAGGAAGAGTTGATTTTGGCAAAGATCTTCAAGCCGCTTTTGTGAGTGAAGAAGATGCTGCTAGAGCAAGCGCTCTTTTACATCGATGCGGCGTTAGAGTATTTCCTTTCCAAATAGCACATGCGCTTGAAACTGACAGAATGATGAGAGGAGCTCACATCCAAGAAAAGATCAAGGGATTTAAAACCGAGCAGGAAGCCATCGGGCGTCTCTTACAAGAAACTATACTCCCCTCCTACGGAAGACTTCTTGCTGAAAGGCCGAGCTATATAGATGCTACAGGGGTTAAACATTTCGTTGATAGACCTTTTTGGGGCAGAGAGTTCCCCTCTTATGCCGCTTATAAACTAGCAGCGGAGGAAACAACCACACTCCCTCGCTCTATCCACGGCAAAATGCATGCTGTAAGAACATCGATGGCAGCGCAGCTATGGGCTAATGTCTATGGTGCAATGAAACAAGAAACAGTAGCTCCAGACCGAAAGCTTTTAGCTCTTGCT
>JAPLSW010000017.1 GCA_026398435.1 Chlamydiota bacterium
AATCAGTCGCCTAATACCATCAAATCTTATTCTATTCATCGGTAGAACTTAGTCGAAAAATGAAGCATCTTATTGAACCTTAAATAGATGAGAATAGTTGCATTGCATCACCCTGACTCATCTGATCTAGCTTTTTTATAATCAAAAGCAATGGGATTATCGAACCTAAAAGAAAAAAAGGCTTGTTTTACGAGGGCCGCACAAAAAAATACGCTAAGAAATACGTGCGCGCACGTATTTCTTAGCGCTAATAGACGTTGCAATATGTAAGCATTTTTTTTAGGTTGAATCTAATTTCAATTAAATATTTTGACTACACTCCCTTAGAGCATAGTCAAAAATTACATCGAATCGGCATGTCTCATCTGGTCTAACTTTTTGACAATCAGTAGCAAGATGATGGCTGAGATAAACGAAGCGAAGACAAAAATATTAAAGAATTCGCTAAGTTTAAATGCTGACATAAATCCGGCAAGTTGCCCTCCAAGATAAAATGCTACACCAATACAGAAATACCAAACGCCAACGAGCATCGCTGTATATCTATGGGGCGATAGGTGGGTAATTAGAGACAGACCGATGGGACAGATGAGCATTTCACCTAGAGCCATAAATCCATAGGCAGTCAGGAGATACCACGGGCTTAGGTAGCCGGTTGTAGCTCCTACGGGAATCTTTAATGACCCAAGTGTCATGATAGCAAAACAGAGCCCGATAGCAAATAGACTAAGGGCGCATTTCATCGGCGTGCTGGGATCTTTTTTTCTTTTGGCTAAATATTTATAGCCTAAGGCTAGGGGGAAGGCTAGCGCAATAAGATAGATGCTCTCGGCAGAAAGTAGCCAGGAAGGGGGCATTTGAAAGCCGAAAAGCTGCCTATCGGTATAACGAAGGGCAAACAGCGTCATGGATGAGCCACCTTGGTTGTAGGACATCCAAAAGACGATAGAGAAAAAGGCTAGGATAGAAATGACATAAATCCTTGCTCTTTCCTTGGGATGGAGTTTTGCTTTTTTTGTGGCGGAGTTTCTGGTTTCGAGTTGGGCCCCGAGATCGGTTAAATAGATCGATTTACTCACAGCGCGAAAGGGGAGTAGTCCTACTAGCTGAATTGTTCCTGCAAGAATAAAAGCGATGTTCCAATGTTTTTCCTGACCAAAGAGGCCAAGGAGGATCATTGCTAGAAATACTCCGATATTTACAGAGGCATAGTAGATGGAAAAACCCCCATCTCTAAGGCTTTGCTTGTGTCTGTAAATTTGGCCGAGTATGGCATAGACGCTAGGAGTAAAGATAGCTCCGCCAATTGCGATAAATACCAGAGCCGCATAAACAAGAGGTAGCACGCCGGTAGCTAGTAAAAAGCATCCGATAGCTGTAGAAATAGATCCCCAGATCACCGGCATTTTATAGCCCAGTTTATCTGCAATATATCCTCCAAGTACGGGCAGCACAAAGGCTACTCCCGTAAAAATACCAAATAAGTTATCTGCATCCTTATCCAAAAAATGTTGCGTCTGTACTAGATATAATACCAAGAGATTGCCAACGCCCCAAAAGGCAAATCGCTGGCACATTTCTGTAAGGGCCAGTAGATACATCTCTTTAGGATGAGCGGCGTCTAAAATTTTTTTAGCCATAGAAGATTCCTTATTATTGTAGTCTTAATTTGAAACTTACCAATTTACTCAGTAATAGGGTATGATTTTTTTTTATCTTTGAAGGTTTTTATGGATTCTATCCTTATTGTAAAAACATCTGCCATCGGTGATGTGGTGCAAACATTCGGCGCACTTGAATATCTTCGCACCAGATTTCCAAACGCTCGGATCGATTGGGTCGTGGAAAAAGGCTCTGCGAGCCTTTTGCTCGCTCACCCCTTACTTGATGGGGTAAAGATCATAGATAGTAAGAAGTGGAGAAAAAACTTTTTTGGTAAGTCTGAGCGTGGAGAGATCCGCTTATTTTTAGAAGATTTGCGGAAGGTGTCTTATGATGTAGTATTTGATTTTCAGGGGAATACAAAATCGGGAATCGTCGATTTTTTTTCGATCTCTAAACACAAAGTCGGCTTTGGTAAAGCCCCCATGCACGAGTGGCTGAACCTTTTTTTCACCGACCATAAAATTGAGGTAGATCCTGCCCAAAGTGTATATGAGGCTTATTTAAAGCTGGCGCAAGATTATCTACAAGATACCTCTGTATTTCAGCCAAAAGGGGTAAGACTAAAGATTTCTGAGCTCGAGCAGAAAAGGCTAACCTCCATAGTAGATGCAAGGCCGTGCAAAGAAAAGCACTGGCTCATGGTCGCACTTGGTTCTAATTGGGAAAATAAACGTCTTTCTGAGTGCCAAGTAGAAGAATTTCTTTCTTCTATTCAGCAGGAAAATAGCTTTGCTTTCGTCTATTCTACTGAAGAAGAAAAACATTTAGCTGAAAGACTGGCTGAAAAATTCCCTGCCAATTCTATGGCGATAGGGGATATGAGCCTGCCCTTTTGGCAGGCCCTTATGACAGAAATGGATGGGGTAATATCGATGGATTCGGCAGCTCTACATTTAGCGCAGTCAGCTGGTACTCCAACATTCAGCTTATTTGGTCCTTCTTCTTCAAAGGTGTATAAGCCGCTTGGATCCATGCATGTAGCTATTCAGGGGTCTTGCCCTTATGGCAGGGATTTTGCACGGCGCTGTAAGATTTTAAGGACCTGCAAAACAGGAGCGTGCATCAAAGATCTGCCTGTAAATCTAATAGTAGAAGAATTTACTCGGTGGAGTGAGCATCTGTAAGTCGCAGTAGGGTGTCAAAATCTATGTGAGACTGGACGATATCTATTGCTTCATTAATCTTTTCTCTATCTTCTAATCGGATCTTGGCTGTGAAATTAGACAGCATCTGCGCTGCTATATGGCTATGAACGCCAGTATATAGCATGGGTATTTGGGCTTTTTTTATCTGCTCGATGATAAAGTGTCTAGGGGGATGCTCACCGGTAAGAACGAGCCCGGCTCCCAGGTCATCATTTTGGTTGTTTTGTTTAATTTCCCACTGCTTAGTAAGGGTTGCTAAGATAATATCCTCTCGATTTGCAGGGGTGATGATAATCTGGTGGGGGAGGATCATCTCTCTAAAGACATCGACAGATGTTGCAACAAGTCTTATAGTTTCAAAGTGTCGGAGTCTATGCTGCTCAGCGGTAATCAAAGAAGTTTCAAAAAGAATTTCCAGGTCTTGCATCGTAGGGTTACTTAAAAATGCATCGTAGGGGATGCATCCAAGTAGGGGAACATTCCATTTTTTTAAGGCTTTACCCATGTAGTGGGTGATCATTTCCCTTTTTTCTTCTTTCACCCTATTTAATATGACTCCCATTACTTTGATTCGATAATGATCGCAGAGTGTCTTATTAAGTGTTAGTTCATCGAAAGAGGATCCAAGGCCCCCCGAGGCTATCAGTATGACGGGGAGATTTAGTACTTGGGCGACCTGGGCATTGTTGAGTTGAATGATCGATCCCACTCCCACATGACCTGTCCCTTCAACAACCATAAACTCATTTTTTTTGGACAGTTTCTTATAGCTTTCTTCAATCTTGTTTTTAAGATCTTGGGTATGGATTTTTTGATCGAGAAAGTCTTTGGTAAACCCCGAGGGGATGAGAACGGGGCTCATATGTTCATAGGAATCTTTAAGCTTAAAATGTTCTTTGAAAAGGATGACGTCTTTATCGACAAATTCGCCAGAGGATAGCTTTACGTGCTCTTGGCCAACCGGTTTCATGAAGCCTGCATGGATCTTCCTTTTAAGAAGACCTGCTATAAGGCCAAGGCTCGTTGTTGTTTTGCCGACATTTTGTCCTGTAGATGCTACAAAAAAGCCTTTACCCATAGATCCTCTTCCCCTTTCAATCCTACATATATAGCATAGAAAGGGATCTTGGCGAGGTTAAACTTTTACTGTAGAAAAAAGGTGGGTAAGAGTTTCTAGCGTATCTGAAAAAATTTCCTCTTCAGGTTTTAAGGAGAGAAGATCTTCTTCTGTAAACCATTTTAGCTCTCCGCTTGCCAAGAGATCTGGAAGCTCTTTGCCACCGGAGGGAGTTGCGATATAGATCAGATCTACATGTTGATGGGCCGGTTTATTTCCGTAGGGTGGTATGTTTTCTATAAGGCAGAGGTAGGGTCTTTCGAAGCTTGAGGCATTTGGAGATATAATCCAGAGATGCTCATCTTTGATGATTTCGATTTCGAGTCCGGTCTCTTCCAGAGCTTCTCTTTTTGCAGCTTCGACCGGTGTCTCATTTTCTTCGACATGACCGCCGGGAGGAAGCCATTTTTGCAATTTCTTGTGGTAGATAAGAAGGGTCTTATCTTCTTTGAGGATGTAAGATGTAGCTGTAAAGTGTTTTTCCATAGGAAAGATACTATAGGTTAAAGAAGGTGGTATGTCTATAGAAAAAAATACGGATTAATTTTTTTGAGAGTCTTGTACCATTATTTCTATAAATGGATCGGGAGTTTCCGATCGGTGTCAAGCCTTAAGCGTCAAGCTTAAGGCTTTTCTCTTTCTAGGCTGTAAATTCCTGTTTTTTCTTATGTAAACCTATGGCTTTAAATCTAGAGCTAAACTCTTGCCCTATGGTAAGCTCCCGCCTTTTATTTCACGCTTGGTTTTTTTTATGAAAAAGTTCGATGAGCTACTAGAAGTTGCAGCGATTTTAAATGGCCCGGAAGGATGCGCTTGGGACCAGAAGCAAACCTTTACCAGTCTGCAGCCGTATGTTCTTGAAGAGGCTCATGAAGTATTGGAAGCGGTAGACAGCGATGTAGATGAAAAAATTATCGAAGAGCTGGGAGATCTTTTCTATACAGTGATTTTCTATGCCAAGGTAGCGCAAAAACAGGGGCGCTTTGGAATGGAGGAGATCTTGCAGGGTGTCATAGAAAAGCTCGTTAGAAGGCATCCCCATGTATTTGGAGATGAGAAGATTGAAACTGAGGAAGAGCTAGAAAAAAACTGGGAAAAGATCAAAAGCACAGAGAAAGGGAAAGAAAAAAGAGCCCATGCCTTTGAAGGGATCCCACCGACTATGCCTCTTGTTGCCAAAGCGCAAAAGATCCTTAACATCGTGAAAAAATCTTCTTTTCCTTTATTTGGAGATAGACTCAAAAAAGTGTATTCAGAAAAGGACCTCGGAGAGGAGTTTCTTCACCTTGTTTGGCAGGCAGAGCAAAATGGTCTCGATGCAGAAACTGCTATGAGACGATCTCTTACCCAATTAGAGAAACAATTTCTAGGACGTAGTTAATAAGATGATCCCTTTAACTAACCCTTTTTCCGATCCTGGTTGGCATTTTGAAGCTGAGTGTCGGGGACCGCTGTCTCGATTCATAAGTAGATGGGATAGAGAGAATCGAGCGATAGATGCAGTAGTTCGAGTTATTAAAATTAGGGGATCGGCCTCGGAGTTGATGAAATCAATTTGCTGTGAAGCTGTAGTTGATCTTGAAAAACGACATTGCTTTCTACCAGAGGCATCCCTTAGCTACCCTGTAGATATGTTAATTATCGCTGCAAAGTTTATGGATATTTTTAATGAATGTCTATCTTTGAGGATAGCTGCTAATCCTGTTATGCATAATAAATCACCATATTCAATGGCTTGTATTTTGGAAGATGATTTTTCGATAGACCTATCGCCTCCGACAGCCGTTACTCCCGTATGCCGCTTTTCTTTTGCAGGTACTAGTGAAGCTTTCTGGGAAGAGCAGAAGGTTGTTCAAGAGCTGCTGGAATTCGGTCGTGAGTAGTTATTGAAGTAGAAAATGTTCTAGAGGATATCCAATTAGCCAAAAATTGAAGTTTTTTTGTGTACTAAATTTTTTGTGTTCACTAATCTAGCCTTTCTGTAACAGAAAGGTTTAAGCATGAGATTTACAAGTAAATGGTTGCCACTGGGTGCAATGTCTCTTATTTCGTCCGGGGTCTTTCCTGCAAATTATGAGATTGATAAGCATTGGAGCTTCCTTGCAGAGTATGTATATCTTAAAAGAGATGAAATCAGCCCCCGCCCTCTTGTAAAGGATTCAGCAAAGCGTCATATCTCCCATTGCTGCCCCACAACAGTTGTTTTAACTTCTAAAGACCTTCTCAATAGCTTTGACTGGGAAAGTGGAGGAAGACTTGGCCTTGCGTATCGACCGGATACTAAGTCGATCTATGCAGCTAGATTTATGTATGTCTGGCCCTGGAGTTCCACGAAAAGTTTTACACTTTTGATCTTAACTACTGGAGAAATTCCGGAGTAAGGAATAAGGACTACTTTGTTATTTCTGGTGTGTTTGGTCTTAGATTTTTTCAAATCAAAGAAAAATTCAATATCTCCTTTCTTAACTATACTTATAGTGGAACCTCGCAGAGTAATTACCGGGCTAAGACGCTCAATGATGCTATTGGCATACAGGGGGGATTTGATTTTCAGATGAACCCTTATAGCCATTTTAACTTCGATATACTTGCCCTTGGAGGCCTCGGCTTTAATAGAGCGTATGAAAGTGTCTTTTTAGGAGATGTAAATAATACTGATATTATAAGAGAGTTCACTAAGGATCATGCGCAAAATATCGTCTTTGCCGATGTGGAAATGAAACTTGCCTACGAGGTCGTACCTGCGATGAACTTTCATGTGGGTTATCAGATGTTTTATGCATCGGGCCTGGCTCTTGCCCCTAATGAACCAAGTTATAGCGTTAATCCACTGCAGGAGCGCTTTAACCATACGAGATATGTAATTATTCACGGAATTTTAGCGGGAATGAATTTTGACTTCTAAAAGAACACCGGAGATGACTAAAGGCACAATCCAAATCCTTATGGCTGCTACCTTCCGGTCCTGACCTGGTTCGGGCCGTCTTGTTCCAAGAGGTCCCCGGTGAAGTTATCATTATATGAGCTTAAAGGGTTCCTTTAAAGCTTTTTTATTTAAAAATTTACCTTTGTATTTTAAGTGAGCTTGCGAGCTACCCAGTTCCCTTGTTCGCAAAGGAAAAAATGGACGATATCGCAGTTGTTTGCGGACCAATTATGTTCCTTTAGGCCCATCAAGCAGCAGGTAGCCCAGTGGACACCACCATGGGCTACGATGAGACAGGGGCCGGGTAGAGATAGAGCTTGATTTAAGCCATCACGTACTCTATCCATAAAAAGGCGAGCCTCTCCATTTTCTGGAAGTGGGGCATACATGCCGTGGACGCTCATTTCCTTCCAAATCGCTGCGCTACATTCCCCTAAATTTTCTATATTGTAGTGTGGTAGCTGTAAACGTGCCGCTGCAATTTCTTTGGTTTCTTGCACTCGTTTGAGCGGGCTCGCGCAGATGGTTTGCACAGGTAGGAGGAAGATTATTGGCTCGATAGACAAGGCTTGATTTCTTCCTGTGGCATTTAGGGGGATATCTGCTGGATGATCTCCCTTATCTTTCCCTTCCATTACATTATGATCGGTTTGTCCGTGTCTGACAAAATAGAATTCTTTTTTGGTGATCATAGTTTTCCTGACTGTTCTAAGGAAATTTTGTAGTGATCTAGAGCTTCCTTAGCTCCTGCCATTAATGGGATCCTTTCCAGGTCTTCTTGAGATGCCCATGTAAAATTTTGGTGCTCTCTTGCAGATAGGGAAACTTTGGGCATTTCGTTTAAGTGAAATGCAAACATATGGTAGGTGTAATCGATTTCGGGCTTGCGCATGTAGAGCATTCCTAAATCTTGAATCTGGCTTACCTCACTGCTTGAAATACCGGTTTCTTCAAAGAGCTCTCTTATTGCAGCCTGAAGAGGAGATTCATTTTTTTCTAGTTTTCCAGCAGGAACACCCCATTTTCCGGTCTCTAAATTCCCAGCTCTTTGTAGGATAAGGAGTTTTCCTTGAATTTCTAGATAGCATGCAGCAACTTCTACTTTAGGAGCAAATTCAATAGGGGCAGTTTTGTGTATTTCAACGGGGGATTTTTCCATCAGACTCCCAATGTAAGCCATTTATTATAGCATAATTTTACCACAGAAGGCAGTTTGTTTTTTAGTGAAATAATTTTTTGAGTCTTCTGATGCTGAAAATTGAAATAATATCAGCTTACATTTGCGTGATGGTTCTTTGTTGCAATTGAGAAAAAGCATTCTGTATTAAAAAAATTATTTATTAAAACAATGTTTTCTTGATTAATGTTTATAATCTTATTAAATCAATATGTGGGTTTGCGATTTGAAAATAGCAATAAATGTTAAAATGCTGTATAATATATCTAATAATTACCACAAGGAGCGAATTATGTCTAGTCCACTAAGTCCTACAGGCACGCCGTATAGAACTGCTACAGACACTACAGATAGAACAGTTTCTGAATCGAGCTTAGGATTCACTCCTTATTCTGGAGATTCCAGATCCCTTTCAACCGATGGAGCACCTACTAGAACAGCTGCACAGTACGGAAACCTTCGTTATCAAGCTCCTAAGCATTCTCTAGGAGTAGATAGGAGAGATTCTCCAATAGATTCTGGCCGTAGTGGTGTGTCCAGTGCTCTATCTAGTTCTCCATTTTTACCGCTAGTTAGTGGGGCTGGAGAGCCTGTAAGTAGTTCGTATCCTGTTTCCTGGGATCCAGCTACTCGAATATATAGTTTAGTTCCTAAAGCCACACCAGCCACAAAAGAAGATCTTACTGGAGGCGAAGTTAGAGCGGCGGCCCGCGTAGAGTCTGCAGTCCCTGATAGAGCTTCAGCTGCCGCTGCCTCAGTTCTTTTTCCAGCTAAAGCTCCTCGTAGGCTAAGTGGTCCTATTCTACTAGCTCCCTTGGGAAGACCCGTGGCTCAAATGCCTCGACTTCATGAAGAGAAACCTTCCTAAATAAGGATCTCTAAGGCTTAAAGGCGCATATGGCATCCTCTATTTCAGCAGCACCTCTCCGTCAAAGGGATGAGATCCAAAGAGACATCGAAGCAATTGTTGGGGGGCCAAAGATCCCCTCTCTTCTTTCTAGGGTGGCCGCTCTTCAGAAAGAGTTTAGATCCGCAACTGGACTCGATTTAGATCCAAGTCTCAAAGGACGGATTCTTGAATGGTTACGACTGCCGCTGCCTGCAGTTGAAACATCGACTGCGGTGGCTCTGGCTGCCAATTCTGTTTTATCTGCGGCCGGATGTTCATCTGCATCTTTATCCTCGGCAACAACTGTAGTTGCCAGATTGAGTCCTTCTAAAGAGACAGATAGAGCTCTTGCTTTCCCTGTTGCAGATGAAGCCGCTTTCGAGCACCTACATGAAAGGCGCGAGCGCCTACATGAACTACTCAATATGCGCATGAGAGCCGAATATGGCTCCGGATGTGAAGACTTCTTTGTATTATATATTATTCGCCAGATGATGGTATTTGCAAGTAGTTGGGGAGACCCTATTTCCGGTGCTCGTGATAAGCCTTGTTTACGTCGATTAGATAAATTCTTATTCGCTTTAGGAATCTCCGATCCAGGGAAAATGAAGAAAGAATTATTTTCTTTTTTTTGTGAGCAGCTTGCATGCATGAAAGCAAATAATGTTGGATCGAAAGATTATCATACTTTAGCTTTTCAATATGGATTGGAGATCAATTTAAGAGATCAAATAGATCTTTTATGTCCCCTTGCAGCGAAAGCTGTAGAGATGAGAGGATCTACATCACCCGCAAAAATAATAACATTGCCGGGTAGAGCAGTTCATGAAGCTTATTTAACTGAGGCTCTTGATAAAGGCTGCCAAGCCGCGCAATATCTTGCAGAGATGACCTATGCAATGGGTAATGAAAGTGCGGCTTTTCTTAAGGACAAACTTAAAGAGATTTCTGTTGAGGCTGTAATGTTCCCTCCAATGCAGCAAAAAATAGGACGAAAAGACTTGTCAATGTTAATTGACAGGATTCCCGCTTTAAGAAAAATTTCTCCGGAATTGCGTATCTCAGCCTATATCCAGTTTCTCTCTTTTTATCAGAGTATAACAGGGACTGAAAGGACTCTAGACCGTCTCTACCTTCAATTTTCCCTTTTAGTAGATGGTTCTGCAGCGACCTTGAAAAGCATGAGGGATAAACTCCTAGCGATTAATGCAACTCATGAAGTAAGTATTGAACGATCGATCCAATTCTCTTTGATGAAAGAGCATTATGAGGAAATTCTAGACGATAGAAAGTTGCATCTGAGTTATCTAGAAGAGGTAATTTCAGCGATAAGGGAGGTAGAAGAATCTACCGATCTTTCTGCCTATGCAATCATGTTTCATAATGATGCTAAAGCGGATTTCAGATCACTTGTTACAAGGGGTTATCGAGAAGTTCTGTTAGACTATAAAAAGACTCATTTATTTCCCGATGAAGAGGTGTTGGAGGCAATAAAATACCGAAAGCAAGTTCGAAGGCTTTTAACAAAGCTCCATGCAGAATTGAGTCGCACCAATGATCTCCTAGAAAGAACTTATTTAGCGGATTTCAAGCATTTACATGAGCTTCATCAGTCGGGCATCATCGATATGGGAGGGGCTGCTGGAGTAGCTCCAGTATTCAGAGTTCCAAGTCCTCCCTCTCGTGATGTTGTTGCAGAAGGAGTCGCGGC
This sequence comes from Chlamydiota bacterium, assembly GCA_026398435.1. Lineage (GTDB taxonomy): Bacteria > Chlamydiota > Chlamydiia > Chlamydiales > Rhabdochlamydiaceae > VGMB01. The sequence goes on from JAPLSW010000017.1 coordinate 10,631, forward strand.
CGCATCTCTAGAGCCATCCTGTGCAAGCGAAGAGGTGGCGGGATCTGCTGTAAAAGCTACTAGAGCCTCCCGTCTTTCAGGAGCTGATTTCTGTAGAGACCTCCAAGAGATTGTGCCAGATAGAGCCTTTACTAGTGGATCTGCAAGAGATGCTTATCTAAATGCCCTTCATTATGTGGAATCTCTTTATACCCTATTGACGGAAGCTCCAAGGCTTGGAGTCTCTGCCAAGGCTCTTGGTCAAGGGCAAATGGATATAGGGTTTGCTGGATTTCATGCCCTTGAACAATTACTCACAGCTATCATGTTAGAAAAAGCAAATCCTGGACCTGCAGGTGCAAGATGTAGAAAAGCCTCTCTCAAGGCAGCTGGCAAGTCGATGGCCGCTGAAGAGGATAATTTATCTCATTTCCAGAGAGTTGGTCATAGTTTAATCCGGCGGCTATTACTCGCTAAAATAAGACCACAAGAGAGTATTCGATCTTTATTAAGGGACATGGAAGGAATGGAGTTTGCGATTCGCGATCTTCCAAGAAGATACACTATTCCCTCTCTATTAGAAAACACATTAGCCCTTCTTTCTCATGAAGAAGCAGTAGCTGAAACAGCACTTTTAGATGAAGAAAGAAAAACCCGCGCACAGGGACAAAGAATGCTAGAATCATTTGTATCCCTACTGTCTATGGTTTCTTCTAATCCTTCTGTATCGCTAATAGATTTTACTCCTTACTTTGATACTGTAGGAGCCTTGATCCCTGAACCTTTAGCTAAAGCTTCTGGAGCCGGTAGTAAAAAGGTTTCTCCTTCGACACCCACAAAAGCTGTAGCAACTCCTTACGTCCCAGGTCTACTTAGGGATCCTTTAGGTAGATTAACAGTTGTTATTGAAGAGGCTTTAGAAAATTCTGAAGACTATCAAAGTGCCATGATGAGGAAGTTAACTCTAGACCATAATCTTAATCGTTACCGTCATCTCAGGCATTGTCTTTCGGATCCTTCTAAACTTGAGTTATTTCCTTTCTATATTAATCAGGCAAGATTTGTACTCTGCACAATCACAGAAGAGTTCTTATGTGCGGCCCATGAAAATAAAATAGGTCCTGTGGGTCAAAGAGATCTCGCTCATAATCTAGTGGAATTGGCATCGGCCTTAAAATTATCTGGCTTAGATTCTCACGAAACGGCTTTTTTACAAAGGGCTGCCTCTGAGAGAAATGAAGCTCGCTATGGAGATAAGGTTAAGGGGCATGTTCTTCCAGAAGCTGCTATACTATCTTTGGAAGCATCACCTTCGGAAGAGGGGATATCTTCAGTAGAGGGTTTTGAAATGGCTTTAGGCTCTCGCTATGAATCGATGATAAGAGGACTAGAGCAAGAATTTGGTATAGTAGAGCATCTATGTAGCAAGGTCTCTAAGCAATCTTTTGGAATCAGGATCAAGGCGTCCGTCGGGCAAAGAGTGTAGTTCTTATACAAACATTTGTTAACTTTCTTGCATTTCTTGTTTGATGAACTGGACAAATGGCTCAATGTTAGCATCTACTCCAGCCGTTTCTAAAGCGTTTAAATACTGCTCTCTATTTTTTACTCTTATGATTGTCCAAGGATATCCTCCTGAGGCGAGCATAGTATTCATAAGAAATCGGCCGATCCTTCCATTGCCATCCATATAGGGATGTATGTAGACAAAGATATAATGACCAAGGATGGCTCTGACTGCCGCGCTCTCTTCTTTTTTAAGACATGCAAAGAGTGTTTCCATAGTGTCAATAAGAGCTTCTTTGGGTAGCGGTATATGTCTAGAGCCCCTTATATAAACAGGTGTTTTTCTATATCCTATAAGATCCGAAGGGGCTATAAGACCTGCTCGCACTCCCGGAGCGAAAAGAGCCTGCATCCATTTTTTTAAATGGGTTTTGACGACTTCCCCGGGATTTTGGTTTTCTAATACG
>JAPLSW010000006.1:0-795 GCA_026398435.1 Chlamydiota bacterium
TCTATGAACATCGTGCTTTCCAATTAAAGCAAGAAACATTAGATGCCTATAATAGATTTTCACTGAGGCATGGTGCGTCTGAGATCGTGAATTACTGAAAGGATTAGACATAACGCTCATTGACAATACTCGCGACAGAACAGTCACATATAGCATGTTTTTTGTCATGATATGCATCACTTGATCTTGCAACAGTTTAATGGACAGAGAAGCAGGATTTCTTTGTTCCTTCCTGTCTTTCTTGAATTGGCATGCTTATGGTTCTTCAAGCCTTCATCTTATAGAATTACCTTCCATTTTCTTGATATCGGTTTCGATTCCATCCACTAAAAGCTTTTGAGCCTCTTGATTAAGTTTCTTGAAATTACTCAAAACAGATTTTCCTATCAGCATCTGTTTGGCTTGTTCAGCAGTCATTTCATAACGAACATATTGCTGTTGAGGAAAAAAATAGAAAAGGCATGAAGCCATGAAAATACAAGAGAAACAGGATGCCGCTACTAATGATAATCCCTGATACGCGAACCCTTTTCTGTTTTTATTGCTTAAGGCCTGGTGTGTACGTAGACCCCGTTTTTTACCAACTTTGTTCCTAGTTCACTTTTGTAGTTGTCACTGATGCGGTTTTTGGTTACTTTTAGGACAGTTTAAGATCTAAAGCCGCCTAATTGCGGCCAAACAGTTCTCCCTCTGTTCAAAATGAGAACTTGAAAGTTGTATAAAATGAGTAACGATAAGAAAATTTGTAAAGCTAATCCTAATATCCATGATAATACTTCTAACTTGCTCGTCAAA
>JAPLSW010000006.1:856-1923 GCA_026398435.1 Chlamydiota bacterium
TCAAAGACATCAGCACGCTTATTGATGAGGCAAGAACTCATATCGCGCACGAATATAACTCAGCTCAAGCTTTACTTTGCTGGCTTATTGGCAAGCGTATTGATGAAGAAATTTTAAAACTAGAACGTGCTGAATATGGCGAAACTATTGTGATTTCTCTTGCTAACCACTTAAGCCTTACTTACGGCAAGGGTTATAGTCGTCCCAATCTTTTCAGAATGATTAAGTTTGCTAAGCAATTTCCCAACCGTGAAATTGTCTCAACACTGTCGAGACAATTGTCCTGGTCTCATTTTGTCTTGATAAGTGCCATTGACGATGGGTTAAAACGAGATTTTTACGCCGACATGTGTCGGATTCAGCATTGGAGCGTTAGATCGCTCAAGAATCAACTTGATAGTATGCTTTATGAAAGAACCTTGATTAGCAAGAAACCAGAAATCGTTATTAAGTCTCAACTGGAAAATCTTAAAAAATTAGACGAGATGACGCCTGAATTAACTTTTAAAGAACCTTACTTTATTAATTTTATTGGTGCCAACGACTCTTATTCTGAAGCAGACCTAGAGAATTTAATTCTTAATAACATCACAGATTTTCTGCAGGAGCTAGGTTCAGATTTTTGTTTTGTGGCTCGCCAAAAGCGCATGAGTACTGGTAAAAAAGACCGATATCTGGACTTATTGTTTTTTAATCGCAGACTTCGTCGATTAATTGCGATTGATCTTAAGCTGAATGATTTTGATCCGGCATACAAAGGGCAAATGGAATGGTATCTTAACTGGCTAGATAAAAATGAGCGATTCGGCTTTGAAGAAAAACCAATGGGTATAATTCTTTGTGCAGGTAAAGATAGTGACGATATTGAGTACCTGGAAATGGATAAAACAGGAATTCATGTTGCACAATATTTAACGGAATTACCACCTAAAGAAATTTTGGAAAAAAAACTAAAGCTTGCAATTCAGTTAGCTCGAGAGAATCAGTTAAAAAAGCAGATAGAACAAGCTAGCTAATATGGAGAATTCTCTTTCTTCTGAAGAAATTAGAGACTTTTGGCACCCAAT
>JAPLSW010000002.1 GCA_026398435.1 Chlamydiota bacterium
CCTATATTGTAGGTTAAGCCTTTTTCTACACGAATTTTTTTCCATAAAACCCCTATATTGGGATTAGACAAACACCCCATTGCAATCTGCAAGGCAAAAAAATCAGGATGATGCGCATTAATACCGGCATGTAAAAAGTGAATTAAGGTTTGGGGCACAGGAAATGCTTGAGTATGTTCTTGATACGGACCAACCACTTGCACATTTTCTGGCAAAGAAACATTGAAAGTTTTAGGTAAAGCCGTAACCACATCTGTGATATGGACAGCAAGCCCATCTTCATCAATATCTCCACAAGCTGAAATGATAATATTTTCTTGAGTGAAGCACTTTCTCATATATGACTTTAAATCATCGACACTAATATTTTTCAAACTCGCGAGGTAAGTTTTGTTCAACGTGCCATATGGATGACTTTTAAGAATTACCTTTTTCATTAATTGGTCTAATTGAGTATCTGGTGACTGCATTGCCTGTAACATTCCTGCAGCCGCTTCGTTTTTAAATCTAGCAAGATCAGAATCGTGAAATTGTGAATGAAAAAGAATATCTTTAATCAAATGAAAAAGCTCAGAAAGCTTATCGGATGGACATTTTCCTGTAACAGTAAAATTATCATCACTACTACCAAATGATACGTACACATTGTGTTCACGAGCATAAGTTTGCATCTGCTCACGAGTTTTGGATTGAGTTGCTTCACCCATTGCTCTGCAAAGCAGGGCTACAAGAGCTTCTTTATGTTTCGGAGATAGTTTGTCTCCTGCATTCTTGAAACACAGATTAACAGTAACGACACCAATGCCCTTGAAAGGAGAAATTCGCACAGTTTTTCCTGCAACAACTAAATCTTTCACAATAACATTAAAGCCATCAAGAGGATTGCTGTCAGCGAACAGAGACAAAGAAATAACTAATTGGATTGCAACGCTTTTCACAAGAGCTCGCAAGACTCCACGTGACGATAGACCTTTTGTCACGTTTGCAAGCGCCTGAATTGTTGATTTTACAATTTTCACCATGGCTATGTCTGATTATTTATTAGCTTGCTCAGACTCACTAGCACCATCAGCATTTTTTTCAGGACCATTTATAGACTTAGCATTTTGAGTGAATTCTTTTTTCCAATCATTAAGCTTTTTATCCAGAGCGCTATCACCTTCTTCTTTTGATTCTTCGTCAACTTGATTTCGGATAGCATCATCTGCAGAGCCTGCTTTGTCTTTTAAGTCTTGCTGGCTTGCTTCTGAAAGAGAAGCTTCTGATTCTCCACCACCAACAACGTGCTTAGCTTTTTCAGCAGATGCACTTAATGGCACACTTTTGCCGTCTTTATCTTTAGTGCGAGGAGGCATTAGCTTGTAATTTGGTGGCAAATCAAGCGGGTCATTTTGTTTGATATTAAATTCATCGGCTTGGTAATGATCCATTCCTAATGTGCTCTTTACGCTGTCACAAGCGGTTAAAACTAGGGATATTCCAATTAAAGTAAGTACTCTAGACATATAAACTATAGTGATATCTTGCTGTCTACAATGTAAGAAAGGCCTGTGAAAAAAGCAAGTTTTATAAACCATCCTGAAAATGTTTTATAGAACGGTTAATTTTCAAGGCAAATGTTCATCAA
>JAPLSW010000045.1 GCA_026398435.1 Chlamydiota bacterium
AGGACTCGATGTATTCAGGATGATTCTTTTGTAGCTCTATAAAGCGTGTAACTTGATTTCTACAGATAGAAGGAGCGTGAGAGTTGTTCGGTACAAAAAGAGCGAGCACTTGCACGGCCACATTACCCTGCTTCATAGAGGGAAGGCTCGCTCTTGATGCTGGATCAAGAGGTGATCTGCCTGGACCTTCGATAAGGTAGGATAAAAGATCGCAGTGAAGATCGACAACTGGAAAAATTTTCTGATGCACGCCTGTCTCCTAGGGTAGAATAAGGCGCAAATTAGTAGATTAGCGCCCGTCTTGTATCTTGCTGAAATCTAGCAGTTTTTCAAAATAAGAAAATACATTTTGAAGAAGTGCTATTCTGTTTTGTTTTAGAGCCGCATCATCCACAACGATTTTTACCGTATCGAAAAAGTCTGCAAGCAAAGGCTGGAGACTTGAAAGGTGGTGGAATGCTTGCAAATAGTTGCCTGCAGCTATTTCTTGCCTTACTTTTATCCCGATAGACTCTAGTCCCTCAGCTAGCCTTTTTTCTGCAGGCTCTTTGGCAAGAGCCATTTGGAAGTGCTGCGGCTGGGCTTTTTCTAATAGTCCTCTTGCTCTTTTATGCACTTCAAGGAAGTCTTGGAAGAGTTTTTTCTCTGTGCTTCTAAAAGTGGAAAGAGCTGATACCTTACAGAATTGGTCGTAAGGGTCAATGCAGTGTCCTTGTAGAGACGCTTCAATCTCTTCTTTTTTAAAACCATGATCTTCTAAAACGCTTTTAGATCTATTGGTAATAAAATGAAGGATCTCATCGACAGTTGTTGCTGTGAGGTTACTATCTTTAGCAAGAAAAGGGAAGCTTGCTGCACATTTTGTAAGCAAATCTCTTAAGTCCACTTTTTTCTTTTCTTGGATAAGCATTTTAAGAAGACCGAAGGTCTGTCTTCGTAGTGCATAAGGATCACTTGAGGAGGTAGGCTTTAGCCCCACACTGAAATAGCCGAGAAGATTATCGATTTTATCTGCAAGAGCTATGACTATACCACAAGGAGAGCTGGGTAGTGGGGAAGACTCTGATTTCGGCATCCAATGCTCTTCAATCGCAAGAGCTACATCTGGGTTCTGTCCTTGAGCAAGAGCGTAATATTTTCCAATCGTTCCCTGTAGTTCAGGGAACTCACCGACTAGGGCTGAGGCTAGATCTGCTTTACAAAGGAGGGCGGCTTTTTGTATTTTACCCTCGTCTCCAAGATGTAACAGCTTGCTTATAACCAGGGCATGTTTTGTTAGGCGTATCACTTTTTCATACATCGATCCTAAGTCTTTTTGAAAAGTCATTAGTTTAAGCTTTTCATTAAAAGATTCTAGGGGAGTACTCACATCTTGATCGTACAAAAAGACCCCATCTGAAAGTCGTGCAGAGAGTACTTTTTGGTTTCCTTTGCGAATCAGGGTATTTGGCGTATTATCAGCTGTGATCACAAAAAGGTTTTTTAGCTTCCCTTGCGATGTTGCTAAAGGAAAATACTTTTGGTGTTCTACCATTTCACAGATAAGAACTTCTTGCGGTGCTTTTAAGAATTTTACATCAAATTCTGCATAGGTAAGTTTCGGCCATTCGACAAGGTTTGTCACCTGTGCTAGCACTTTATCTTTTTCTAAGGCTTTTACTTTCAGCTTTTTTTCTATAGCGGAAAGTTGTTTCTGTATAGATTGCTTTCTCTCTTCTCTATCTGCCATAACGAAGTGTTTTTTTAGGACTGCTAGGTAGTCTTTGGCTCGAGCAATAGAAACTTTTTTAGGGCTTAGCTGTGCATGCCCCTGTGTTGATCTTCCAGAGATGATGTCACCCACTATAAAGGGGATCACGGTACTACCAAAAAGGGAAACGATCCAGCGGAGAGGTCTTGCATATGAGATATCAAGATCTCCCCATCGCATTTTCTTGGGGAAGTCCAGATCTAGGATCAATTTAGGAAGGTGCTCTGCGAGCACCTCAAGGGTAGACTTGCCCGGCTGAGAAGAGGAATAAAAGAGATAGTCCACCTCTTTTATGGCTCTTAGCTCAAGGCCCGGTACCTTTTGTTTTTCCACTTGGTCTTTTGTAGGGGTAGAAGTAAGACCGATCGATCTAAAAAATCCAGCTCCTTGCTGAGTAGGAGCGCCGTTTTGGTCAAAGGCGGCTGTTAGTGCCGGACCTCTTTTTTCGGTCATTTTCTCCATACTTCCTTCCGCAAGGCCTAAAACCTCTGCGGCAAGCCTTTGAGGCGCGCCGAAGATTTTGATCTCGTCATAGGTTAAAGCATGATCATCTAGGAGTTTCTTTATTGCTTTTTCGAGATTTGCGCAGCCAATGGTGATAAAGGTTGCGGGGAGTTGCTCGGAGCCTATTTCTAGGAGAAAGTCGCTTTTTTTATTAGCACTAAAGTTTTTAGGGATTTTTAGAGAAGGAAGCTTTAGTGCTTTTTTCTTTGTAGCTTTAAGAAGGGGGAACCCCTTCTTTTCCCGTGAATCGAGATATTCTGTTGCAACAAGGCGCGCTAGATCTCTGATTCTTGCGATATAACCGGTTCTTTCGGTAACGGAAATGACTCCTCTTGCATCAAGCATATTGAATGCATGGGAGGCTTTTAACACAAAGTCATAAGCCGGTATCGGGAGATTTTTGGAAACAAGCTGACTTGCTTCTTTTTCAAAATCTGCGAAGTGGCGCATCCACATATCTGTCGATGCTTCGGTAAAGTTGTAAGAGCTCCATTCCACTTCATTGGTATGAATGATATCTCTTAAGGTAAGCTCATCATTCCATTTTACATCGTAGATGCTATCGACGTTTTGGATGAACATTGCAAGCCTTTCCAGGCCATAGGTAAGTTCTGCGGGGATCGGATTTAAAGGGATGCTACCAACTGCTTGGAAGTAGGTAAACTGAGTAACTTCCATCCCATCACTCCACACTTCCCAGCCAAGACCCCAGGCGCCAAGTGTAGGACCTTCCCAGTCGTCGTGGACAAAACGGATATCGTGTTTTTTTACATCAAGGCCTATAGCTTTGAGTGATTCGAGGTATACCTCTTTAATATCAGGTCGGATTTTGTCCATATCGTCCGTCTGAGGGACGTCTGCTGGGTTCTACGTAAGCCGTTTTATAGGGTTCAGGACCGAGACAGCGTAGAAACGTAGCAGGATTAAATGTTCCGGCACCGACTTCAACGTCATGTCCTTGATGGATGACGCAGCCTCTTTTTGCCCAGAACTCATTCAGCGAATGTATAATTTGTTGTAATGTAAGCATAGGATGGCATTTTAGGAAGGGAGGAGATTTTTCTCAATCTTCTTTTCCAAGACTGTCTTAAGCGTTAGGCTCCAAAAGGAATAAAAAGTGGAATAGTTTAGGTTTAAAAAATCTTCTTTAAGAAGCGAGTAGCGATGGTAGGGAGCTGAAATTTTTTTTTACAAGAATCATTATAGAATTCCTTGACTTTTCATCTTTTGAAGATCATTCTCTTTAGATTGACAGGTATGTCGTTTAGATGTTAAGACCGATTTAAGACATTCTATTGCTAATTTTTTTTTGGTCTACTAAGGAAGTTTCACATACAAATCTATTAATGATTCAGTAAGTCTTGATTTACATCCGCTTAATGTTCTTATAGGAAAAAACGGATCTGGTAAAAGTAATTTTATAAGTTTTTTTTCTATGCTAAGTGAAATGATGGATGGTCGCCTGCAACAGTATGTCACCAAAAGGGGGCAGGCTGTTTCCTTTCTTTATCAAGGTTTAAAAAAAACTACGTCCATTAAAGCTGAATTTCAATTTTCCGGAGATACATATACATTAGAGTTAGAGCCTACTGTAAAAGGTGAGCTTATGTTTGTAAAAGAGGGGGTAGTCTTACATCCTCCGGGTTCTCCAATTTCCCCTTTTCAATTGTCAATTACAGGTGGATATTTGGAAACGGCTTTACGCCAAACGCCTAGTGAGGAGAGTCTTAAGAAAATTGTAAAATATATGGGAGAAGCTATCAGAAGTTGGAAGGTATATCATTTTCATGATACTAGTTCTTCGGCTCCCGTAAAACAAAGTGGACAAATTCAGGATAATCAATACTTTCGTCCCGATGCAGCAAATTTAGCTCCTTTTTTATTCCGCTTAAAAAATGAAAGTCCATCCCATTATCTTGCAATTCTAGATGCGATAAAACAAGTAGCTCCCTTTTTTTATGATTTTAAGCTTGAACCTTTATCAAGTAATCCGACTCTCATAAATTTAGAATGGACTTCAATCAATTCAGATTTTCCCTTTCGAGTTGATCAATTATCAGATGGAATACTCCGATTTATTTGTCTAGTTACATTACTATTACAACCGAACTTGCCAGCTACGATTATTATTGATGAGCCTGAACTTGGGTTGCATCCCTTTGCAATTGCCATTTTGTCAGGGTTATTAAAGAAAGCGGCTAGTCGAGCGCAGGTGATTATTGCCACGCAATCTGTGACTCTAATTGACACTTTTGATTTGGCTGATCTTATTATTGTTGAACAACAAAACGGGGCATCTTTTTTTCATCGGCCTGATCCAGAGAAATTAAAGAGCTGGTTGCATGAGTATTCTTTGGGGCAATTGTGGGAGAAAAACGTACTCGGAGGCATTTCTGAAAAATGATTAGGTTAGGAATCATAGGAGAAGGTGTATCGGAAGAAGCAATTGCGAGTCAAATAATTAGTCCTTATTTGTCCAATCTCCAGGTGTTTGCTAGACAAATTGTTACCAAGCGTAGAGCTTCTGAAAAAGATTGTAAGGGTGGGATGCCCGCATACGAGCGAGTTAAAAAAGATATTCTGAGTTTAATAAAGGAAGATTCGGGTCGTTTTGTAACTACAATGTTTGACCTCTATGCTTTACCTAGAGATTTTCCGGGTTATAGTGCCATTAAGAGAATCGAGAATCCTTACGAAAAAGTTAAGTATCTAGAAGAAGCGTTTGCAAAAGATATATCTAGCAAAAGGTTTATACCGTACATACAGCTTTACGAGTTAGAAGCTCTCTTTTTCGCAGATATTGAAATTATTCATCGGATGCTTAGCTTGAACAATCCACAAAGTAAGCTCAAAGACTTAGAAAAAATCGTGAAAGCGGAGCCTAATCCAGAGTTCATAAATGATGGGCCTTCCACTGCTCCTTCTAAAAGGATAATCCGTTTTTATCCCGATTACCAAAAAAGCGTTGATGCCTTAAGAATATTAAAAACCATAGGCCTTCCTATGATTCGAGAAAAATGTTCCCATTTTGATGTATGGTTAACTAAGCTCGAATCCCTATCTTCGTAGAATAGGGATCATCCCAAAATTGAAAATTTGCCATGAAATCTATCTTTAGATTGTTCGTTCCATCTTGAAGTTTGTCAAAGCAATATCCTTTCTACCCATCGTTTGTTCGGTCACGACTTTAAATCCCTGTTTTTCAAAAAACGGCTTTGCGGTGATGCTTACTTCGGAAAAAATGTGATGTATATGAGAGTTCTTTGCTCTGCGAAAGATTTCTTCCATAATAGCTGAGCCCACCCCTTTACCAATCCACTCATGATGGCAATAGAAACAATCTATATGACCACTGGGCTCGAATTCAGCAAAGCCAACGATAATATCTCCGACAAGAGCAATGATGGGTTTGGTTCTAGGAAATTTTTTTGCCCATCCTTCCGTTTCTAAACTGGAAGTCGGAGCCCACACATTTACTTGCTCTTCTGTATAGTGTTGAATATTGATCCGATGAATTGTGTGGTAATAGATGTTAGCAAGAGCTTGCACATCTTCTGGCTGATTGCGGATTGTCCTAGAGTTTGTGATGTCATTGGTCCGTTTTAAATGCTATGTTCACCACGCCATGTGGTTCAAACATGGCTAGGAAGTGTTGATACATTTCTAATCTTTCCTCTTCTTTTCCTGATCCCAAAAGCACTTCCTGGCTATAGATGGCGATATCTTCTACTATTCGTTCATGCCGGTAATAGGCGAGTGCTGTCCAATTGATTTCCGTTTTCCCATAACCTTTATAAAAAAGTTGTTCCTCAATTGGATTATTCCAAACATTTCCGACACCTCCTCCTATAAACATGAGGTCCCGCTCTTTTGGCGCCATGATAGGCTCATCCCAATCCACGATGTAGATATGAGAGTTTTCGTCCATAAGCACATTGCCAGCATGAATATCGGAGTGGCATAGGACGAAGGGGAGTGACTCCCTTCGGAGTTTTTCTCCTAGCTCCTCAGAGCGATCTACCAGTTGGCGGATGTCTGATATATTTTTTTTTATGAATTTTTGTAGATTTAAGCCGATTTCATCAGAGATAAGATTGCTTTCAACGTGAGGGTAAATTAAGCATAGGGCATCACGCCATTTTGCGGAGTATGTCTCTTTTCTGATCCTGTTTAGAATTGGTAGGGGCACTTTAACTTCATGAATCTGTTTTAATGCTTTGCCGAGTGTCGTCCATTGATCTTCTGTTAGATTGCGATGGAATCCATCTTGTCCTTCAATAAATGGGTACATAATAAGAGTGGAATTATCGATCAGCTGCATTGGCTTGCCATGAATTGTCAAAATAGAGGGAATAATCTCCTCTATACCAGAGCGCTGTAATAGCTCTACTATTTCAACGGCTGTATCATGATGGTGCCCATGTTTAACTTTTATGAAATAAGAGGTTTGATTGAGCGCTAGGGCTTTGTATTTTGAGGCATTTATATCCGCTCCCAACGCCAGAGATGTAAGCGAAGACGTCTTAATCCCATAATGGGTATGTAGGCAGTTACTAATGATTTGGTCTGAGGGGGCATGCTTTTCTAACATCTACAGCCAAATTTCAAGGAAAAGTGATGTGTTGTCGCTAATAATAAAGCATTAATTTTCGTTTCCTTTTTTGTACTTGAGATAGACCGAGACATTAGAGCTGCCTACATTGCCTACTGCATCAACGGCTCTTACGGTATAGGTATAGCCTTGTTTCCAGTAGATTCCAAAGTCTTTATAATTAAGAGTGCTTGTAGTACCTATGTATGCATTGTCTCTATAGACATTATAAGCTACCGCTCCAGGAGATGCAGACCAGGACAAAAGATTATAATGCTGTATCTGAAAACCACCGGGGGAACTGGTCCTACATCCCCCGCTAAAATTAGCTGGAAACTGTGGCCCGGGGGTGATTGCGACGCCAAAGGGACCGATCCCCACACTTACGGTCTGTATGAGTTTATTACTCGCAATGTCGATCACTGCAACTGTGCTTGCGGTAGAACCGTCGCCGTAATTGGTTACATAGGCATACATACCATCTGGAGTGATAGCTACGTCTTGAGGTCCGCTCCCGACAGATAGGCTTGCTGTCGGAGAATTAGTAGAGGTTTCGATCACCCATACATAGTAGCCATCTGCCACATAGACATAGGCGCCGTCTGGGGTGACCGCAATCCCTTGCGGATAGCCATTCCCAACCGTGATGGTTGCTGAAACAGAATTGTCAGCGGTGTCGATCACTGATACGCTGCTGCTGCTTGAATTTGCCACATAGGCGTAAAGTCCGTTTGGGGAGATTGCTATAGCTTGGGGATTATTTCCTACAGTTAGTGTTATTGGTAGCGTGGTATTAGTGGAGATGTCGATTATCGATACATTGCTATTACCGTAATTAGCTACATATGCGTAACTGCCACTGGGGGTGATCGCAATGCCTTGGGGGTTTAACCCGACGGTCACGGTCGTTGGTAGCGTGGTATTATCGAGGGTGCTGATGATCGAAACTGTCGTATCGCCGCTATTGGATACGTAGGCATAGGCGCCATTCGGGGTAATTGCAACGGCTAGGGGGTAGTTCCCCACAGTCACGGTCGCTGTGACAGTATAATTGGAGGTGTCGATCACTGAGACTGTGGTACCGGGAGTACCAGGTGAGACTCCGTAATTGGGCACATAGGCATAGGCTCCGTTTGGGGTAATTGCAACAGCTTGGGGTTGCACCCCGACAGTTACAGTTGCTACGATGTTATAATTCGAGGTGTCGATGACAGAGACAGTGTTGCCCGGGGCTGAGTTCGATCCAGAATTAGTCACATAGGCGTAGTTTGCAAAAGCATCTCCAGAAGAAAAGAGGGAATAAGCAGCAAGGAGGTAGGTTGTTCTATTAAAGATTTTCTGGATGGTTGTTTTCATAGGTTTTTCTCCGAATTTTAGCTAAATGATTGCCTTGTTTTTGCAAGAAGGATAAAACTTATCATGCTGCTTTATCCCTATCAAGGAAAATATTCACTCGCAAGATGGCTTGATGCAGAGCAAAAGAGGTCTTTCTTAACTAGCTTTTTTAGGTGATTAATTTTTTGATTTTGAAAAGAGAGGCTTTCAAAAAAATATCTAACAAAAAATGCTAGCCTTGCTAAGGAGATTCTTTGAAGAATTCTTGACTTTCTGCTAGACTAACCTTCAAAATTTAACAAAAATTAATCTTTGGAGAAGAAATGGTACAAAAAACTTCAATTCAAGATCTTTTCGATCTGCCTGCATCAATTGTGCAGTCAGCTCTAATACAACCAAGTGTTGTTTCTGTGACCTCTTCATTTATTAAAAATCTAGCTCTGGCAGTTATTGGATCAGAAGCTAAACTTTCTAAAAGATGTATGGAAAGACTCTATGAGTTAATAAGACAAAATAATGAAGCTAATACGGCAGCTCATATTCAGCGGATCAACAAGCTTGCGCAAAAAGCTTGTGGCGCTACCCTCTCTAACAACATTTAAGAGATTATATGCATATTCACAGTCTGACTTTAGAAGAGCTTAAAAGCTGGTTTGTAGAAAAAGGGGAAAAGCCTTTTCGTGCGACCCAAATTTTTGAGTGGATCTATCAAAGCCTAGTTTCTTCCTGGGATGAGATGACCAATCTCAATAAGCCTTTAAAACATCTTTTAGCTGAAACCTTTACTCTTTCTTCTTTACAACTGGTAAAAACGGAAGAGTCTAGCGACGGTCAGACGATCAAATTCTTATGGCAACTAGAAGATGAAAAGCTTGTAGAATCGGTTCTTATTACAGCTCCCGGTAGACATACTGTTTGTGTATCTTCTCAGGTAGGATGCCCTGCCCGTTGCGCATTTTGCGCCTCTGGAAGAGAGGGGCTTATTCGGTCTCTTACTGCGGCTGAAATCTTCGAGCAGGTCTATCATATTCACAAGTACCTAGCTGCAAAAGGGGAAAGAGTTTCCCACGTGGTATTTATGGGAATGGGTGAGCCTTTAGAAAATTATGACAATGTTCTCACTGCGTTAAAACTACTCTGTGATCCTTTAAGGCTTCACATCTCTGAAAGAAAAATGACTGTATCGACTGTCGGCATAATAGAAGGGATTGAAAAACTCTCCTTTGAAGAGATGAAAGTAAATCTAGTTTTATCCCTCCACGCTCCCAATCAACACTTGCGAAAAAAAATCATCCCTTTTGCTAGAAAGTACGAGCTTGCAGATATTCTTTCGAGCATGCTTCGGTATGCAGATAGAACAGGAAGAGATATCACCTATGAATACACTCTTCTTAAAGGGATCAATGATAAGCCAGAGCATGCTGAAGAGCTTGCGCAGCTTGTCAGAGGGCACCCTTGTACTGTTAATTTAATTCCTTATAATCCGGTGGAAGGTCTTCATCTCCAAAGACCAGAAAGGGAGTCAATAGAAGGATTTCGTGAGATCCTTGAAAGCGAAGGTATCGTTGTCACTTGGCGTTATACCAAAGGCAAGGATATAGCAGCCGCTTGCGGACAGCTAGCTCTTAAGACGAAGGAATCGGCTCTGGCAATCGTTCCATAAGTTTAATTAATCCCTCCTTTTACACTCTCTTTTATAGATAAATTTATTGAAGAGAGTGACTATATCCAAAAGCGATTTTTAGAAATCTATTGTCAGCACTGGTTAGGTTTGCTATCTTCCGGTTCTAAGCGCTTATTTAAAAAAAGGGTATTTCAATGAAGCTTTTACAGTCTCTTATTTTATTTTCTGTTATTGGCTCTATGCCCTACTGCCTGGCGCTAGATGCTACCTGTGATGCAGCGGCCGCGCCCGCTGCCATAGCTACGTGCGATGACAAAAAGCCGATGCCGGCAGACACCCTCAAAGAAACCGATCATGTCTGGCAAGGCAAAGATAAGAAAATTCCTTATAAAGCAACTGTCGGAACCCTTACAATTAAAGACTGTAAGGAAGATCCTAAAGCCCAAATCTTCTATATTGCCTATACCAAATCTGATGAAACAGATATTAAGAAAAGACCTGTTACCTTCTGTTTTAATGGAGGACCGGGTTCTTCATCTGTTTGGCTTCATATGGGCGCGTTTGGACCTAAAAGGGTGATGTGTAATGCTGAAGGAAGCCCAATCCAGCCTTTTCAGCTGACGGATAACCAGTACTCACTTTTAGATGTAACCGATCTGGTTTTTATTGATCCGGTAGCTACTGGATTTAGTAGACCAGTGCCTGGACAAGATCCTAAACAGTTTTTTGGGGTAAAGCAGGATATTGAGTCGGTTGCTGAATTCATACGCCTGTATACGACAAAAAATACCAGGTGGCAGTCTCCGAAAATTTTGGCAGGGGAGAGCTATGGTACAACAAGAGCGGCCGGACTTTCTTCTTATCTTCAAAGTAAGATGTTTATGTCGGTTGATGGAGTCATCCTTATATCGTCTGTTTTGAATTGGCAAACCATCAATATCACGGATGAATATATCGGAAATGATCTTCCTTGCGCGCTGTCTCTACCGAGCTTTGCAGCGGCGGCTTGGTTCTTTAAGAAAACAGAAGGATCAGTTCCCTTAGATCAGTTTTTAACCCAGGTTGAGCAGTTTGCTGCAGGTGACTATACCTTGGCTTTGATGAAAGGCAGTGAGCTAGATGATAAGCAACGAAACTCTATTGCAGATAAGCTCTCTTCTTATACAGGGCTTACTAAAGAGTATATACTTCGTGCGGATCTTCGTCCCGATATGCTTTCCTTTGCGAAACAGATTCTAAAATCGGAGCAAAAAGTCGTGAGCGTATATGATGCAAGAATCGAAGGAATCGATCTTAACCCTTGTGATAGTATGCCAAGCTATGATCCAAGCCTTGATCTACTAACATCTGCTTTTTCTTCCTCTTTTAACGATTATGTTAAGACGGAGCTCGGATGGGATAAGGATATAGAGTACAAAATCTTAGCCGATGTCTTTCCTTGGAATTATGAACCGGCGATCAATCAGTTTTTAAATGTGGCGACAGATTTGCGCGATACGATGACAAAAAATACTTATATGAAAGTATTTGTGGCAAGTGGGCTATTTGATCTAGTAACTCCCTATTTTGCTACAGAATATACTCTAGATCATATGCAGCTTAATTCTTCTTTAAAGGGGAATGTAACCCGTAAATTCTATCCTGGTGGGCATATGATGTATTTGAACGAGCCTAACTTGCAAATTTTAAAAGGGGATTTAGCCGTATTTTATAGTCAATTAAGACAGCCCGTAAAGGAATAATCGGATATTTTAATTTTCTTCTTTTCATTTTCTTTTAAGAAAAGCTAGTATGTAGACGAAATTGGTTTTTAAAATAAATTTTGGGGTAGTGTGAGCTTGAACTTTCCACTCTGTTTAACTCTTTCGAGAATTCTGCTGGGGCCTGTTTTTATGGCTGTCGTACTTTATTATCCTGAAATGGATATTACTCTTAAGTCCCTGCCCTACATACTTCTTATACTTGCGTGTATCTCTGAGGTATCCGATGTCTTTGATGGATTCTTAGCGAGAAAACATAATAAAGTGACAGAACTTGGAAAATTGCTGGATCCAATGGCAGACAGTATTTTTCGGCTTTCAGTTCTGTTTTCCTTTACTCAAGGATTTATCCATCTTCCCCTTCTTCTTGTAAGTGTATTTTTCTATCGAGATATTATCATCAGTACGCTTAGGACTGTCTGCGCTCTTAGGGGAGTGGCTCTTGCCGCTCGATGGAGCGGTAAGATTAAGGCGGTAATTTTAGCTATTGTTATTTTCTTTATTTTGATTTTAATGATTCCCTATTCGCTAGGGTACTTAGATCTTGAGACTCTTCAAATGCTGAGTTTTTATAGCGTAAGTGTTGCAGCGATCTACGTAGCGTACTCAGGTATTGAATATATTAATGCGAATAAATCTTATATCAAAAAGGCTCTAGGTCTCTAAGCTTGAATAGAGCTCGATGTACTTCCCGATCGATCGCTTCCAGCTGAAGTCGTAAAGAAGAGCATTTTGCACTATATTTTTCCACTTGATCGGATCATTTGTTCTTTCGCTTATAGCTCGATCAATGACTGCCTCCATAGCTTTTTTTGTGGGCTCTTCAAATACAAACCCATTCCTTTTTTCAAAAGGGAGCTTAGAAAAATCAACATCAAAGACTGTATCGGCAAGCCCTCCTGTATTTCTAACAATGGGGATAGTGCCATAACGGAGGGCAATCATCTGTGTGAGACCACACGGCTCGAAAATAGAGGGTACTGTGAGTAAATCTGAGGCAGCGAAGATAAGGTGAGCAAGCGGCTCATCTCGATCAAGAAGCAATCCGAAACGTTTGGTGTCTGCAAGTTCTTTTTTAAGATCGAGAAATAGAGCTTTAGTCTCTGGTGAATATTCCGATCCTAAAAGAACAAATAGCCCGTGTTGTTTAATTGTGCGACGTATCGCGTGAATGATAAGTTCAGGTCCTTTTTGCGGTACAAGACGGGTAATGCACCCGATTAGGGGAGCGGTACTATATTCAATGCCTAGATGTGTACATAGTTGTTTTTTATTAATCTCTTTTGCCTCGAAAACTTCATTCATGGATAGGGATGAGTAGCGCTGCAGAAGGTGAGGATCTGTTTCGGGATTCCAGAAATTAGGATCGATTCCATTTAGTATCCCAGTGATTTTTTCTTTATGTCTTTGGAGATCATTTTCAAGTCCATGGCCGAATTCTTGTGTAAGGATCTCTTGACTATAGTTTGGAGAAACTGTTGTGATATAGGTTGCATCTTCTATTCCTCCTTTAAGCAAGTTGATCACCTGAGGAATCGTATTATCTTGGTATCTTTCTATAAAGAGTTGAGGCAACAGCCACCGGCCAGTCATGTAAGTGTATGCAGTGAGGATTTCTTTTGGTTTTATAGATGAATTCCATGGAGGCGCGAGTAAAATAGAGAAACCGATCTACGTCATCTGCGCATCCATAAATCGACCCTCTACTAAAAAATTGAGCAGGATGATGAGGTTCTACCAGAAGTACTTTAATTCCGTCTACATCTCCTGACCAGATCGTATTGTTGTATTCAACAGGTCCATCAAAAGACTTAAGCTCTTTTTGTAGGACTTGCAAGTTCTTTACCCAGCGATAGTCGATGGTATCGTATTTAGGGAGGAAAACCTCGACAGAATGACCCTGTTTAATCAGTTCAAGAGATAAGCCATAAACAACATCTCCAAGCCCTCCGACTTTAGCAATAGGAGCAAGTTCTGAGCTCAAGTGAATGATATGCATGAAATGGCCTCTTGGGTTAGATTAATTTTACACTAACAAATTAGGGATTTTCATGGGGCCACTTCCGACAATAATTTCTTTTTATACGAAAAATTCCCCTTATGAATGGCATATGGAAAGTCTTGTGAAGTCCTGTGAAGAATTTTCTTTAGAAATAGAGGTTGAAGGGGTAGATACTGCTGGATCCTGGGAAATGAACTGCGCTTATAAACCACTTTTTATTTTAAAAATGTTGCAAAAACTGAAAAAAAATGTCTTATGGGTCGATAGTGATGCGGTTTTTGTGAGGAGTTTAGAGGCTCTACCGGCCTTTGCCGCAGATATCGCAGTAAGAGTCTATCCGGAGTGCTCTATAGACCACATATCGAAAATTGGGTCAGGAACCTTCTATGCGAATTATACCCCTGCGGCTTTGGAGCTTGTGCAGCTTTGGGCGGAAATCTCCTTAAAAGAACTCAGTAGAAAGGGAAGAACCGAGGAGTTTTGGGATCAGGTGTCTTTAAGAGAGATGGTGAGGACGTATAATCGAGCTGCAACCATTGGTCTTTTGCCCTTAGAATATATGAAAATATTCGATCATCCAGAGCATGTTCTAAAGTGTCAGAATCCCGTCATTGTGCATACGCAAGCTTCAAGAATTTGTAAAAAATGGATGAATACAACTAGTTAAAATTAAAGCGCTTAGGCTGCTATATTTTAGATCGTAGCTAGGGTGTTTTGAAAAAATGATAAAGCTGGTGTTGCATTTAAATGTTATAATGTTTAGCATATTGCTTTCGCATTTTGAATGAACGATGTTGGGGCGTCGCCAAGTGGTAAGGCAGCGGTTTTTGGTACCGCCATTCGGAGGTTCGAATCCTTCCGCCCCAAATAATTACAAGCCGAGTTTAAAATGCATACTGAAAACTCTTTTCTCCTTTTTGCGGGAAGCTCTCATGTCGAGCTCGGTAAAAAGATAGCTAAAGTTCTCAGTGTTGATCTCGGAAAGATTCAGATTGAGACATTTCCAGACGGCGAGATAGGCATTCAAATACATGAGAATGTCCGAGGTCGGGATGTGTTTGTCCTGCAAACCATCGCACACCGTCCCAACTCCTATCTACTGGAATTGTTAATAATTATCGACGCTTTAAAGCGATCGTCTGCGCGATCAATAACTGCAGTGATACCCTATTTTGGGTATGCACGGCAAGATCGTAAAGATAGAGGCAGGGTGCCAATAACGGCAAAGCTCGTAGCAAATTTGATCGAAAAAGCAGGTGCTTCTCGCGTGTTGACAATGGATCTACATGCTGAGCAAGTACAAGGTTTTTTCGATATTCCTGTGGATAATCTCTACTCACGGCCACTTCTTGTGGCAGAAATAGAGAAGCTAAAACTACAAAACTTTATTGTAGTAGCACCAGACATAGGAAGTATCAAGATAGCAAGAGCATTTTCTGCACTTCTTAATGTAGACCTCGCAATAGTTGACAAGCGTCGAATAAACGCAGATAGAGTCGAGATGAACGCTCTTATCGGTGATGTAAAGGATAAAAATGTCCTGCTCATCGATGATATGTGCTCGACAGGCGGGACGCTTAAGATGGCATCTTTTGTGTGTAAGACAGCTGGGGCAAAACAAATTTTTGCCGCTGTAACACATGGATTAATGCTTGGAGAAGCGTTTGAGGAAAGTGCGATTGAAAAGCTGCTTATAAGTGATACGGTGCCTCTAGGTCCGAGTGTTTCTCAGGATCGTTTGCAGGTTGTTTCCATAGCTGATCTTTTTGGCAAGGCAATAGAATGTATTGTCGACGCCAAGTCCATATCCTCCCTGTTTAAACTGTAAATTAAGTGAAGCTAGCTGCAGGCTTAAGTTTTGCAAGCTACTTCTATTTGTTTTTTTTATTAATACCGTTTTTCATTTCCTGTCTGAAGGGAGAATTTTTTTATGAAATTAAATATGTTGAAAAGAGTAGGAGAGAAAAAAGGTGAAGTTAAAGCGATGCGACGCGAAGGGAATATTCCTTCGATCCTTTACTCACAAAAACGTCCTACAGAAAATGTTGCAATCAATGGAACCGAATTCGCAGCTTGCCTTAGAAGTCTTGTTCCAGGAAGACTTTCCACAACTGTGTTTGTTCTTTCCGATGGTACAGCTGAGATTAAAGCTATTGTAAAAGATATTCAGTACCACCCAACTACATACCAAGTCCTTCATCTGGATTTTGTTGAACTATTGGATGGTGTTCCTGTTCAAGTAAAAGTACCTGTAGAGTGCTTTGGAATGGGTGAGTGTCCGGGAATTAAATTAGGTGGTTTTTTAAGACAGGTAATTCGCTATGTAAAAGTAGAATGCCAGCCGAAAGATATGCCTGTGAAATTTGACGTCGATGTGAAAGATCTCGGAATGAGACAATCTCGTCGAGTTAATGAAATTAAAATGCCAGAAGGGGTTAGACCTCTGACGAAACTAGATGAAGTAGTAGTGGTAATAGCTAAACGTTAATGCTTGAAAAAGAAGAGAGTTCTTTCTACTTGCTCGTGGGACTAGGAAATCCTGGAAGTGCTTATGAGTTTACTCGGCACAACATAGGTTTCTGTGTCCTTGAATTATGGGCAAAGAAAAGAGGATGGTGCTTCAAATCAGCCACTCGCTTGCAAGCGAGGGTAGCTCAAGGTGTTTTTGAAGGAAAGAAAGTGATATTGCTACTGCCCATGACGTACATGAATAGCAGTGGAGAGTCGGTGAGACTCTGTGTTGACTATTTTAAGGTCGAGCTAAATCACATGATGGTTATATCGGATGATATAGCATTACCTTTTGGAGCGCTGAGGGTTAAACCCAGTGGTAGCAGTGGTGGGCATAACGGACTAAAAAGTATAGAGGCTCACATCGGCACTCAGATTTTTTCGAGGATGCGGGTGGGAGTAGGAGATAAAGTGCACGGTTCTCTTTCAGATCATGTACTTTCGCGATTTTGCGAAGAAGAAATGAAGCTCAGGCCTCAACTTCTAGATCGATCTGTAGAAACGATCGAAGTATGGATCAAAGAGGGAATTGTTAAGGCTATGCAAGAGGCAAATGGCCGTCAGGAAGAAAAAAAACCTGAACAAAATTTAGGAGATAAATTAGATGGCAAAGACACTAACAAATAACCTTTACGAAGGTATGTACATTCTTAGTTCATCCTTAAGTG
Source organism: Chlamydiota bacterium (assembly GCA_026398435.1). Lineage (GTDB taxonomy): Bacteria > Chlamydiota > Chlamydiia > Chlamydiales > Rhabdochlamydiaceae > VGMB01. The sequence goes on from JAPLSW010000045.1 coordinate 16,746, forward strand.
ATGATGCCCGTCAAAAGGCTCTTGATAAAATCACACAAGGTATGACCAAAAGAGGTGGAGAAATTCACAAAATTTTCGATCAAGGACGTAGAAAACTCGCGTATGAGATGGAAAAAAAGAGAGAAGGTCACTACTATTTAATCTTTTTCTCTGTACCCGGTTCTTTTATTCCGGAGATGTGGAAAGATTATCACCTCAATGAAGATCTAATCCGTTTTTTAACGCTTAGAGCTGACAAGGTGCCAGAAAAAATTGAATTTCCCACATTAGACGTTTAAGGAGAAGGCTATGTACATTAAAAAAAGTCCAGGCGAGACACTGTTTTCTAAGAAACGTAAACAATGTCCCTTTATTTCAGCAGGTGTTCGCCACATCGATTATAAAGATATCGATACGCTGACAAAATTTATCACAGAGCGTGGCAAAATACTTCCACGTCGTATTACAGGGGTTACTTTTGATAACCAAAGAATTCTCTGTGTAGCAATTAAAAGAGCAAGACATATGGGCTTACTGCCTTTTGTAGCTGAAGAATAACAGACATAAGCGGAGTTTAAGCCATGCAAAATCAATTATTACTTATAAAAGACGTCGATAGCGTCGGCAGAAGCGGAGACATCGTTACTGTTCGTCCTGGTTATGCTAGAAACTTTCTTCTTCCTCAGAAATTAGCTGTTGTAGCAGATAAATATACATTAAAACTACAAGCCAAGCTACAAGAAGAAAGAGCAAAGCAAGCCGAAGTCGATACTAAGGAATCTTCACTTATCGCAGAACGTATCCAGAATATGGAACTATCTATGATAACTAAAGTTGATCCTGATGGACATATGTATGGATCTGTATCTGCAACAGACGTCATGAAACTTCTAGAAAACGAAGGGATTATCCTCGAGAGAAAAAATGTGGTTCTTCCACATCCTATCAAAGCAATCGGAGATCATAAGATTCCTTTGAAACTTAAAGAAGGAATTCCTGCTGTTCTTACTCTGAAGATCATAAGCGACAAACCTCTCACTCAAAAAGAGAAATTTGTAGCCGCTCATGAAGAGGAAATACAGCAAGTTACAGAAGAAAATGCAGAGTAAACAAGACCTGCACTTATCTTTTGAAGAGATATTAAAGGACGAGCTTTCAAGCTCGTCCTTTTCTTTGGTATGTCATTCTCCTTCGAAGGTGAATCTTTTTTTTAGAGTTTTGTCTAAGCGTCTTGATGGGTTTCATGAGATTGCCTCTCTCTATCAGGCTATAGGTCTTTATGACACCCTATATTTTCGTAAAAATAACAAGTTACAGCTCACCTGTAGTGACAAAGAGTTGAAGGTCGATGAATCTAACCTTGTAATGAAGGCCGCTCTTCTTTTTTTTACAAATACACAAATACCAGAGGCTGTCCATATCCATTTGGATAAAAAAGTTCCTATGCAGGCCGGTTTAGGGGGGGGGAGTGCTAATGCAGCAACTACCCTTTGGGGGCTTAATGAGTTTTTTGGTCGTGTAGTAAGTACCTCGACTTTAATAGAGTGGGCGAGCTGTCTTGGCTCGGATGTTCCATTTTTCTTTTCAAATGGCACCGCTTATTGCACAGGAAGAGGGGAGAAAATAGAAAGTATTTCTTTAAATAATTTGCCCTCATCGATAACGATTGTAAAGCCTATGCTGGGTCTTTCAACCCCTCTTGTTTATAAGAATTGCCTCCCTAACTCATTTATTCAGAGGGATCCTAAAAAAAGTTTATCCTCTTTTTTAATAGGTCAGGGAGAGTACTATAACGATTTGGAAACCCCTTCTTTTTCCCTTATTCCTTCATTACAAGAGATTAAGGAGACTTTAAAGTCATATGGATTCATGCACGTAGTCATGTGTGGCAGTGGCACTGCCTTCTTTTGTATAGGTCCTGGAATTATTCCGAAAAATCCCCCCTGGCATATCTTTGAGGCCCCCCTTATTAATCGAAGCGATAATGGCTGGTATGAATAGATTCAGTTTTGTTATAATGGCAGTTTTAACCCAAAGAGAGCTTTTACCATGAGTCCGAAAATGTATGACGCTCCGCTTATTGTTATAACGGGAGCTGCCGGTTTTATCGGTTCGTGTATAGTCCGCTACCTGAATGATAAGGGACATACGAATCTTTTGCTTGTAGATGACATAAAAGAAACGGAAAAGTGGAAGAACCTTAGGAATAAAAATTTTGTAGATTTCATCTCTCGCCACCAGCTGATGGATTGGCTTGAAGGGCGTGAGACAGAAGTGAGTGCCTTTATTCATCTCGGCGCTTGCTCGGATACCATGGAGCTCAATGGCGATTATCTCATGGAAAATAACTACCGCTACACTGTAGAGCTTGCCGATTATGCGCTCGATCATGGGATCCGATTTATCTACGCTTCATCAGCTGCAACTTATGGAGATGGCACCCTTGGATTCTCTGATGACCAGGAACAAATTGAGAACTTAAAACCTTTAAATTTGTATGGCTTTTCCAAGCATATGTTTGATCTTTGGGCAAAACACCAAGGTGTCTTAGATAAGCTGGTCGGTCTTAAATATTTCAATGTCTTTGGTCCTAATGAAAATCATAAGGGGAGGATGTCATCTATGGTTTATAAGATGGCCCCCATCATTGAAAAAGAAAGAAGGATTAAGCTCTTCAAATCTTCTGAACCAGATCGTTTTGCAGATGGTGATCAGTGTCGAGATTTTATTTATGTTAAGGATGCGGTAAGAATGACCTGTGACTTTTTAGATAATGAGGTAGGGGGGTTATATAATATCGGTTCCGGAGAAACTACGACATGGAATAGCCTGGCAAAAGCGCTATTCAAAGCGATGAAAAAACCCTCTCATATTGAATATGTCGATATGCCGGTCGATCTGATCAAACAATACCAAAATTACACCTGTGCTGATATGAGTAAATTTAGACAGACCTATGGTCTGCTGCCAGAGCAGCCTGTATGTCAGTATACTATTGAAGATTCAGTGGCTGATTACGTACAAAACTACTTATTGAAAGAGGAAAGATGGTAAAACTCATTGGAATGCTTAGTAGATTTAACCCTGTAAAGGTTTTGGTAATCGGCGACTTCATGCTTGATACCTATACGACAGGAAAAGTGAAACGGATCTCCCCTGAGGCCCCGGTATCTATCCTCCTTGTACAGAAAGAAGAGAGCCTTCCCGGTGGTGCTGGTAATGTCGCTCTGAACCTCGCCTCCCTTGGCGCAAAGGTATTTGCTGTAGGTCGAGTTGGTTGTGATATAGCAGGTGATGAGCTTCGGGAATCCCTTGAAAAAGAAGGGGTCAATATTGATGGGATCGTTTACCAAAAGGGATGTAAAACGCCTGTAAAGAATCGTTTGATTGCAGATTCTCAGCAAGTGCTTAGAGTCGATTTTGAAACGATTACCCCGCTACCTGATGATATAGAACAACAGATTATAGAGCAGCTTCCCGAGCTTTTAGATAAGGTGCAGATTGTAGCTATTTCTGATTATGGTAAGGGACTTCTTTCTAGATCACTTCTATCAGAAGTGATCTCTCTTGCAAAAAAACGAAATATTCCTGTTATCGTCGATCCTAAAGGAGATGACTTTACTAAATATTTTGGTGCCACAGTGATTAAACCCAATCTTACAGAAGCAATAGCTGCTGCCAAGCTCTCACCATCAGCATCTCTTGATGAGGTCGCGGCTTCTCTTCTGAAAATAAGCGAGTCTGAAATGCTTCTTATCACACGATCTGAGGCGGGTATGTCCCTTTACCACAAGTCGGGGTCTTCTTTAGACTTCCCAGTTCGCTCTAAAGAGGTTAAAGATGTCACCGGTGCCGGTGACACCGTTCTTGCTATGATAAGCGTTGCCATGGCCAACATGCTCGATATCAAGTATGCAGCTCAGCTAGCAAATATAGCGGCCGGTCTGGCTATTGAAAGGCTTGGATGCGCAAGGATCAACCTTTCCGATATGTCAGAAAGGCTTTTAGAGTTTGATGTTGATAACAAGATATTTGATGAAGAGCACTTATTTGCACTGCAGCAAGCTTTGAAAGGCAAGCGCTATATAGTGCTAGGTCTTGAGAGCCACCAAGGTATGAGCACTGCTATCTTTAAAAGTATAAGAAAGCTTGCCAGCCGCGATGAAGAGATGAAGCTCATTGTTTACGTAATGGATAACCATCCTGATGAAGAGTTTGTCTCTCTACTATCATCTCTTGCAGAAGTTGACTTTATCGTTCTTAAGTGTGAGAGCTTGATGAACCTTTGCGAGATCATACATCCCCATCAGGTGTACGTAATGGAAAATAGTGATAAGCTCATTCTTCTAGATCACGCAACAGCCCTTCTTGCAAGGGTAAAAGATAGCGCAAATGTTGTGCGTACCTAAAGTCACTTCAGATTTTTCCTTGCAAGTTCTAAATTAGCTTGCACAGGTTTACTATATTCTGCAGGCATTTTTGGATTGCAAAGCAATTCATTGCATGCCTGCAGCCCTTCTGCATATTTTCCAAGAAGCATCGCGCAATTGGCATATTCGATTTGCAGAGCGTAGTCATAGGTTTGGTATTCCACGCACCAGTCTCCTGCAGGATAAGGAAGAGATAGAGCATACTTTATAGATTTTTCAACGAGAAAACCGCTGGATCTTCAGTCCTTCGGATGAATTATGCAGTTAAAAAATGCCCCAGTACAACTGCTAAAATAAAACAGTTCCCCTGAGGCTCAGGTAGTGCGTATCTTGTAGGCTAAAGGAACCTAGAAGAATCCGTCTTACTCTCGAACGGATATCGCAAGGTTTAAAAATACACTCACTGCCACTCCTCTCGCGGCTGTTTAACGTGTATTCGGAGGGTTCGAAACTGAGTCGGAATCTCGAAGTCCCTATTCTGTATTCTTGCATATCGTCTACAAACACATAAGCTTATCGCTTCCTTTGGTTTGTGTTCTGGTGAAGTACCTCCCAGTTTCTTGAGAAGCCCCTAGATCTTCTAGTCTAGGGGAGGCTTCACTAGGGCTCCTCGCTGTAGATATTAGATTCCACTCTTTAGGCGAGCGATACGCTCTTCAAGAGGGGGATGGGATGCAAATAACATCTTCCACCCGGTTTTCTTAGGAGTGGAAATCTTCATGGCTTCAAAGGCCGGCTTATCAACCATAGGGTCTTGTATCCTTTGCATCGAGCGTAGAGATTCAAGAGCTGCAATCATCTTTTCTTTTCCTGCAAGATCAGCTCCTCCTCTATCTGCTCTAAATTCCCTAAATCTAGAGAACCAAGCAACAACGAGCGATCCCATGATCATAAACAGAATCTCAAAAACAAATACTAAAACCATATAGCTGCCATAAGAGCCCTTAGAAGAGTCTTGCCGTTTGTTGCCAAGGCCAGAAAGGACAAAAGCGAGAGCCCGTGCCATGAACATTACAAAGGCGTTCACAATCCCTTGGAGCAGGGTCATGGTGACCATATCGCCACTGGCAATATGAGAAATCTCATGGGCGATTACCCCTTCAAGTTCTTTTTGGGTCATCCTTTGGAGTAGTCCACTAGAAACCGCCACAAGGGATCTTTTTTTTGTAGGCCCCGTCGCAAAGGCATTAGCCTCAGGAGAAGAGAAAATACCCACTTCCGGCATGTCTCTTAAATGAGCTGCATGCGCCAAATCATGGACTGTATCTACAAGGGCTCTTAAGTTAGGGTCTCTGGTTCCCACATCGATGACCTTAACACCCATGAGCCACTTAGCCATGGTGCGTGAAAGGCTAAGAGAAATAAGCGCTCCTCCCATACCCCACACTAAACAAAAGATCATTAAAGAGGGGTAGTCAATTCCGTAGGAATTTAAAAAGGGGCGTACGTTAAATAAGCTAAGTACCAGTGAAATAGTAATGACAACTAAAAAGTTGATTGCGAGGAAGAGGAAAATTCTTTTTGCAATGGCCATGTTCGTCTCCTTAAGGCTAATTAGCTAAAAAGGTATCCTTCTTTCCCGATCCTGTCAAGAGGTAGGCCCCTTTAATATTCATAAAGGGGACTTACTTGAAACTTTAGGGTCTACGATGCAGAAAAAAAGAAGCTTACAATCCGACATAGTCGGAGTTGCAAGCGGCTCAATATAGTCAAACACAAGTCTTAGAAATCAAAACGTGCAGTAACTGTGAGTCCATGGAGATATAGATCTGCCGGTGTTGAACCAGTTCCTGATAGGTTGTGATCGATTAACTTGCGGAACATGTTCTGTGACCAAAACATCATGAAGCTGTAGTCCGCTGAGAAATCAAGATGATAATTTCCATTGCCTAGGTATTTCCCCCAGCCCATGCCAAGACCGAGCTCTGCCATAGGGCGCACTGTATTGTAGTTCGACATGGATATAGTATAGGGAGCTGGATTGAATGTAGTTGAAGCTGCATCTTCGCTATGCTTTATACTAGTGTACTGTGTATAGAGAAGGCTTGCTGATGCGCCTCCTTCAAAACGCAGTCCCATAGGAAGTAGCCACTGGCTTTCACATCCCATAATAGCACCGACTGCCCAGGAATTTGAGCTATTTCTTGATTGAATAGGTTGAGCAGAGATTGCTCCATTAAATAGTGTAGGACTTTCTGTTAAGTTAACTGTCATCGTTTGACGAATCCAGGCAGTACGTAATCCTGCAAAAGGGGAAACAGTTACAGATCTTCCTGTATAGAAAGGACGGCTAAATACAACATCTCCAATATCCATCGCTAGATGCCATGAAGAGGATACTGTGGATCCAGAAAGAGCCTGGCCTCCTGCAGTTCCTTGTAAAAACCAATCGTCAACAGCCCATACGGAAGTTCCACTTGAGGCTGTTGATGTAGAAACACCCGCTGTTAAAGCAGTTCCTGAAAGAGTTGAACTTGTGTGATTGGTTCCTCTGTACCATGTGTATTCTGCCTTTGCTGACCATTCATGATCCCCAACAACACCAAGAGCTACTTTGAATCCCGGCTTATAAGAAGAGGATTGGGTAAGTGTCTTTGCATTTTGTTCATAGTACAGGGTTTGGCTGGCAAGCGCGCCGCTTGTAGCAAGATCTAAGCCATCTTCACCAGCATACCAATAAGTAAATGCTCCATCAATGAACATATGAATAGAGTCAGGAAAGATTGGCATATTTTGGTGATTTAGATCAATTACAGCTGGAGCGTTATAACCGGCCGTAAATCCAGTAGCCTGTAAAGGCTCTCCTTGGATCTGCTGCATGTTTGTAGAAGATGCTCTGTCCGATGTAGATTGGACGTTAGAAGCATATCCTTGAGAAAGAAGAGCCTGCTTCATATTCAGCTTGATTAGCAAAGGCGCAGGTGCTTAACGCTAGAAGAGTATTTACCAGGAAAAAAGGGTGTTTCAAAAAGGAATCCATTGTGACATTTTAAAAAAATGCATTAATTTTATCCTGAAGCTAAATGACTGAAAATAAAGTTGCAATATTTTTTGTGCTAAGTTCTTTTTTATTATCTTCTACAGTCTGCTTTTTTCTTTTTAAGAGAAATAGCTGTTAGCAAAAACCGTCCTGATGACTCTCCTTATTGGGAGTCTTTTTGTTGCATATAAATTACCCATCTGTCATGTATCTGCTACACATTACGTATAAAGCATCGTTGCATGTATAGTAAATGTGGTAAAAAAATTTGTTGCAGAAATGCCGCAGGGGATGTTTTACGATGACTTGTCATGAAATAAGACCTACCAATCATCAGACGCTAGCCGAGCTTACAGACTCAGACGGTAAAAAAGGCAAGATGTCTTCGAAGCTGAAGAAGTTTTTAACAGATAATAATGAATGTTATGTGCTTATCACTTGCAAAAGGCCCTCTACTGAAGGGAAGATGGAAGTGGAGATGACCTATGAGGGTGATGCGTGCCTTGCGGCCTACCTTATTGAAAGCGCCCATGGAATCATGGACGAAAATGAAGTTGTTGAATCGTATTCTTAAAATAAGAGAGTTTTATGGATTTAAGTCTTGCAAATCTTAAGAGTTGGTATGAGAAACATGAAAAAGAAATCTTGCAAGATTTTTTTACATTTCTCCGTTTTAAAGGGATCAGTACCGATCCTGCTTTTAGGAAACCTTGTCTTGATACAGCAGACTTTCTGGTGCAGTATCTTACTAAAATCGGTATGAAGGTTGAATTATGGCATAATCCCGGGCTCCCCGTAGTTTTTGCCGAGCATGTCTCTGGTAAAGACAGGCCTACTGTCCTTATTTACCAACATTATGATGTGCAGCCAGTAGACCCAATTGAGCTGTGGAACTCCGATCCTTTTGAGCCGGTAATTAAAGAGGGGAAGGTTTACGCAAGAGGGGCCTCTGATAATAAAGGGCAGTGCTTTGCAAGCATCACCGCTTTAAAAGCAACGCTTGAAATGCTTAAAGATCTTCCTGTAAATATTAAGCTTTTTATCGAAGGGGAGGAAGAGTCAGGTGGCGCTGGCACTCAGGTTACTTTAGAAGAAAAAAAGGAATATCTTAAAGCCGACTACGTCTTAGTTGTCGATTTCGACATGCCTAAAAAAGATAGGCCAGGCATTACTCTTGGCATGCGCGGTATCGCTACCTATAATATTGAATGCCAAAATTCTCGCCAAGATCTCCATTCGGGTGTACATGGGGGGCTTGCCTTAAATCCGATACGGGCACTTGTAGATGTCTTTGCTAAGATGTGGGATGAAAATGGAACCATTGCTATCCCTCATTTTTATGATGAGGTAAAGAGCTTTCCTAAAGAAGATAGGGAAAAGCTGAATCTCGAGTTCGATAAAGAAGCCTACGTAAAAGATTTTGGTGTTAAGGCTTTTTGTAATGAGAAGGGACAAAGTTTAAAAGAATCGAATTGGCTCAGACCTGCTCTTGAAATCAATGGCCTTTGGGGTGGATATACAGGGATTGGATTTAAAACGGTGATACCGGCCAAAGCATATGCAAAGCTGTCTTGCCGGATCGTTCCAGGCCAAGATCCAAACAAAATTGAAAAAAATATAAGAGTTTTTTTACAAAATAATATCGCTTCAGGTATTGAGATAGATATGGAGGCTCATCACAGCGCACTTGCGTTTCGGACAAGCCTTCACTCCAGGGTAGTAAGTATTGTGGCAAAGAGTCAGAAAGAGGTGTTTGGAGTCGATCCTGAGTTTACGCTATGTGGGGCGTCTGTACCAATTGTGACAGATCTTGCAAGAGTGACAGGAGCTGAAGTTGCTCTTTTAGGAACTTCTCTTTCTAGTGATGACTTCCACTCACCCAATGAACATTTTGGGTTAGATAGGCTATACCAAGGATATATGACGATGGCGCGAATTTTAGCCCATCTGGCAGAATAATAAGAAATACGGGGAGAGCTATTATGGAAGGTAACGGAAAAATCGAAGTTAAACGAAAGCTCTCGCAGCTTGGCGACTCGCTCCTTCCCATGCTCGCTCCCTTTTTCTTGCAAGTAGCCTCGGCGAGTTTCTTACTAAAATCTCTTCCTCTCCCGGTCGCTCTCGGTTCTGCGATTGGTCTTTTAATCTCTTATCTTTTTGGGCCTATCGGATTTTTTATTTCAGCTGCTTCTTGGGGAACCTACCTTGCCGTAGAGCAACCTGAGCTATTGAAAAGCCATCTCCATCTGCTTTTCATAGGCTCCTGTGTCATTAGCTGGTGGCTCTCCACCCTTTGCTCCGAGCAATATCAGCAGAAAGTCGTAGACTTTGAAGAGATGATCTCTTCCTTATTTAAGAAAAATATTGATCTGGAAAAGCGGGGCCAAGACGCCCAGCTTGTTATCAAAGAAGAAAAAAAAGAAAAGGATCGCCTTGCAGCGGATCTTGATTCTCAGGTTCAAGACCTGCAGCAGCAGCTCAGCTCCCACCGGCACCATTTAAGTATTGCCTGGCAGGAGACCAGTATGCTTAAAGAAGAAGGGGAGAAACAAAAGAAACAAAGCCAAGCAGATTATGAATCAGCGGAAACGCAAGCGATGTTCTATCTGCAAGATTGTAAAAGAGCTGAAGGCTCCTTAGAAGATCTTAAGAAACAAATGCAAGCACTACTTGCTGAAAAAGAGGAAAAGCAAAATCAATTCCTTGAAGAGATAACACAACTCCACTTAAAAATTGAACAGATGCAGAAAGATAGGGAGCGTCAGGGAAAGGAATTTTCCGAGGCTAGGGCAGATCTTCAAGCCCAGGAATCTGAAAATATTGCTAAAGCTTGCCAAGAAGTTAAAACTGAGATCGAGAGAGAGCTTTCAGTTGAGGTAATTGCGCTGCAATCTAATATCGAAGAGATTCAGAAAGAAAAAGATTTAAAGGAAGCGCAGATAGCCTCCCTCCTTTCACAGATATCTTCTTTAGAAGTAGAGAAAGTAGCTCTTGTTGAAAAGACCCCTTCTGAGAGCTTGCCTACAGAAGTTGGTGATTCAGAGCAGGTCATGTATTGGGAGAATCAGTATAAGCAACTGCGGATACAGTTCGATGAAAAATCCGAGGTGCTAACTGATGCTCGCAGGGAGTTATTTACTCTAGAAAATCAGCTTCTTGTACTGAAAAGCGAAGAGAGCGATCTAGCCCACGTAGAAAATGAAGAGCAAATACAGCTCATTTCCCATCTTCAAAATCTGGATGAAGAGTGCAGCGATCTGCAGGAGCAGGTAGATCTCTTGCAGGAGATCGTATCTTCCCTACAAGAAAAGAAAAAAGCAACTCGCTTAAAAACCTCAAAGAGCTCTTCTGTGATGGATATGCTTTTAGAAGAGTCTTCGAAAAAAGTGGAAGAGAGTTTTTCTAATTAAAGAGTTAGGATCTCACATCCGGTATCCGTAATAAGTACCGTATGCTCCCATTGCGCGCTTGGGCGCCCATCAGCAGTTCTAGCCGTCCAATGGTCTCTAGAATCAATAACAGCTTCCCTAACACCTGCATTAATCATCGGCTCAATGGTAAAGATCATGCCAGGGGCTAGTGGGATCTTCACCTCATTAAAATGGTGAGGAACTTGGGGAGGTTCATGGAACTCTACCCCTGTTCCATGACCGATAAATTGATTGACTACAGAGCAGCCACGACCAGTTGCATAAGTTTCTATGACATGGCCAATGTCGCAGATGAGGATTCCAGGTTTCAGTATGGCTATAGCTCTTGTAAGGCATTCTTTAGAAACGTCGACGACAAGCTGTTTTTCTTCTGAAATATTACCAATACAGACCATCTGGCTGCAGTCTCCATAATATCCATTCAAAATACAGGTGACATCGATGTTGAGGATATCTCCCTCTACAAGGGGGGCATCATCAGGGATTCCATGGCAAATGACTTCATTCTTTGATGTGCATATGCTTTTAGGAAAAGGGGGGTGGCCATAGCCTAGAGGAGCTGCTTTAGCTCCTGCTTTCTTATGGAGCTCTACTGCAAAATCATTCAGCTGGTTTGTGGTAATACCCACTTTAGCATGAGCCGCCGTTGCTTTTAAGATGTCGGCTGCGAGCTTGCAGGATCTTTTAATCCCTGCCATCTGCTCTGGTGTCTTAATAAGGATCCCATAGGCTTTTAAATATTTTTCAGAGAGGGATTGTTCGCTTATAGGGCCCGTATCCGGTGCGTGACATTTTTTCCATTTTTTTCCGCTTCCGCAAAAGCAAGTGTCGTTGCGTCCGATCATACTCTTCCTACTTCAGTCAGTTCTTGTTTTTTGTCACTCACATCTGGATAAAATATCTGGTTTAAAAATAAACCATGAGCGGGGGCTGTCATTCCTGCTTCGGGCCGATTGCCTTTTTCTATAATACTTGGAATCGCTAAAAGGGGGATTTTTCCACTGCCTGCATATGCTAAAGTACCTACGATATTACGCACCATCTTATAAAGAAAGCGTGTTCCCTTTATAGAAATGCAGAGACGGTGATTCTCTAGGGGCTGTATGGTAATTTTCTCTATATGGCAGAGGGTGCTACCAGTATAGGTAGCGCGCATATTGCAAAAGGTGGAAAAATCTTTTGTCCCCTCGAATAATACAGCAGCCTTTTCCATTCGAGCGATATCGATCTTGGGGGGGTAGTGCCAGGAGTATTCTTTATAGAAAGGGCTTTGGTGGGGGCTGTTGCAAATATAATAGAGGTACTCTTTTCCTTTATTATCAAGTGTCGGATGAAAATTCATAGGGGCCTCTTCTACTGCAAGAATAGAGATCTCTTTGCCAATCAGGCCATTTAGCCCCTTTTGCAACTTATGCAGCTCTATATCGTCTTTTGAAAGGAAAAAATTTATCACTTGTCCTTTAGCATGAACGCCCGCATCTGTGCGGCTTGCAGCTTGCAGTACTACGGGCTCTTGTAAAATTTGAGAAAGAGCCTTTTCAAGGGAGCCTTCAATGGTGGGGCCAATAGGGGTTTTTTGCCACCCTAAATACTTATTTCCGTCATAGCTGATGATGAGTTTGATATTGCGCATGAAAGCTTTTAGTGGGTAGTTAGGCAGGATAGTTCTATATAGGAGCTAATTCCTTGCAGAAACATTTGTACAGCAAGAAGGGTAAGAATCAGGCCCATAAGTCTTTCACAAGCAGTAAGTCCTCTTTGCCCCAGCAACCTTTGTAGAGGTTGGGATCCCATAAGAATGATCGCTGTAAAGATCCATGCAATGCAAATAGAAGAGATTGTCACTAGAAGGTGTTCTTGGTTGGAATAGAGCATAACGGCCGCGAGCGCTGCCGGTCCCGCTATTAGAGGAATGGCTAGAGGTACAATGAAGGGCTCTTTATCACTTTTTTCATGAGCAGCATCGGGCTGAGGAAAAATCATTTTTAAAGCAATTAAAAACAAGATGATCCCACCGGCAATCTGAACGGTATAATGATGGACATTCAGAAAGGATAAAAATGCATCTCCAATGAGTGCAAAAAGGATGATAACGGCAAGGGCTATGAAGAGCTCTCTTCTGATGATCTGTCTCTGTCTTTTTTGAGGTAGATTTTTTAAAATCGCCATAAAAAGAGGTACGTTACCAACGGAGTCCATAAGCAGAAATAAAGTAAATGATAAGGAGAGGATTTTGGCTATAGGGTGCATTGAGTGTCTGCTTTGGTTATTTAATCCTTATATAATAGATAATTGTAAAATTATCCAAAAGAAATTTATTTTATTTAAAAATTATATTATAGATTTGGGTTTATTTGAAAAACTTCGTCGTCGTGAGTGATAGGAAGTTAGGGAGCTCCTTATCGTAGAAAGTGGCTAAAAAAGCTTGGTAAAAAGAGTCTCTATGTCTGAAACTGGCTGAATTGGTTTTTTAGATTTTTGTAAGTGTCTTAAATTTAATGTGTAAAAGCTCAATTATGCGTGAAATCGACAAATGTCGTTTTCACGCATAATTGATTGGCTTAAATATTTTTCATCAGATATTATCAGGCTTATGAAACTATTTGTCGGAAGAGAAAGAGAGCTGCAAAGATTAGAAGATCTGTCTAAATCCGGGCGCGCGTGCCTGGCTGTCATGAAAGGGCGTCGCAGAATTGGTAAGAGCCGTCTTATTGAAGAGTTTGGCAAGGAAAAGCAGCTCCTGTCTTTTAGTGGGTTGCCTCCTGTGAAAGGGGTAACCGCGCAAGATCAAAGAGATGCTTTTGCTAAAAGAATCGTTGACTGCTTTTCTATACCGCTCCCGGTATTTAACGATTGGACTGATGCCTTTAAGACCCTCACAGATAATCTTTCCAAAAAAACGACAGTGATCCTTTTTGATGAAATTTCTTGGATGAGTGCAAAGGATCCTACTTTTATTCCTAAATTAAAAGTTTGGTGGGATCTTGTCCTCCAAAATCATCCTTCTGTTATTTTAGTTTTGTGTGGGTCCATTTCTACTTGGATCGATAAAAACATCATTAATAGTACTGCATTTTTCGGAAGAGTTTCTCTGTATCTGGAGCTTTCAGAGCTGTCCATTGCAGAGTGTCGTAAGTTATTAACTCTCCAAGGTTTTACAGGATCGGATCTCGATTTTTTTAAAATTCTAAGCGTGACCGGAGGGGTTCCTTGGTATCTAGAGCAGATCCAAGCTGGGCAGACGGCGGATGAAAATATTAAGAGACTATGCTTTGAAAAAAACGGACTTTTAGTTGAGGAGTTTAATCGGATTTTCAATGACCTTTTTAGTAAAAGGGGAGCGGTTTATAAGAAGATTATTCGGGTGCTCAGCGATGGTATGAAGGATCAAGGCTGTTTGCAAAAAGCTATAGGATACTCTTCTAGTGGAACATTAAGTAACCATGTAAAGTCGCTAGAAATTTGTGGATTTGTTAGTCGTCATCCTGACTGGTCATTGGAAACAGGTAAGAAATCTAAGTTCACGTTATATAGGCTCTCGGATAATTACCTTCGTTTCTATATGCACTATATAGAGCCAAACCTCTCAAAAATTGAGCAAGGGTCCTTTTTAGATGTGCCATTGTCTAGTTTGCCCGGGTGGGAACCTATGCTCGGTTTTCAATTGGAAAATCTTCTATTAAAGAACCGGTCTTTGCTATATCAGGCTCTTGGAGTTCATGCGCAAGATGTTGTCATGGATAATCCCTTTAGCCAAAGAGCCACAGGGAGAAAAAAAGGGTGCCAAATCGATTATTTGCTGCAGATGCGCTCCCATGTTCTTTTCGTTTGTGAAGTAAAAATGAGACGGCGAGAATTGGGTGTTGAAGTGATCGAAAGCATGAAAGGTAAAATAGAATCTTTGACTGTTCCTAAAGGCTTTGGTATTTCACCTGTTTTGCTGCATTTAGGGCCCATTTCTGATGCACTTCTTAGGAGTTCCTATTTTTACCGTATCATCGACATAGCTGAGCTTTAGCAAGGCTTCACTCAAGATCTAAAGTGTTCCAAATAGTCTCCATCATCTGAATCTGATTGGGAAGAAGGCCCTGCAGAAAAATCAGGCAGTCATCATTTTTAGAAAAAGCCGATCCGGTCCAATTCGTCGATCCCAGGATCAGGTTTTTTTCATCGATCATGCACCATTTATGGTGAAGGAGCTTGCCCCCATTGCTTGTAAAGGTGGCAATATTTTCTTTTTGCAGGGTTTCTAGGTTTTGTTTGCTTGCTCCCCTTGCTGAATAAAAATCAAAGGCTACCTCTACCTTAACTCCTCGCTTTTTAGCCTGGAGTAGGGCTGCAGCGATCTCTTTGCTCGTGAAGGTGAACATGCAGACCCGAATGCTGTGTTTAGCGTTATTAATCTCATTTAAAATTCTGCCAAGAGCTTTTTTTTCTTGTTCAGGCAGTGACCAAAGCTCCAGGTCTTGCCCCTCGATGGTAAATTGATACGAAGGGTCTAGAGATGTCTGTAAAAAGGTAGATAGCCCTTTGTGGTAGCAACCAAGAACTAGGTTATCGTGCATATGGAGTGAGCTTTCTGTGAGATTGGCAGATCCCATGAAAACGCTCATTTCATCCACAGCTACTATTTTTTTATGCATAAGTCCGGTGGATTTAATGGGAAAGGCAACTTCTTTAGGAAGTTGCCTTTCGATCCCTTTAGACCCTCCGGTGTCATAGAATACCCGAACTACGCTCCCTTCCTCGATTTTTTTTTGCAGAGCTCTTACAATATAATTTAAGGTCATCTTTACATTGATTGGAATACAGGATAAGGGGGCGATTTTCTGAGGGTAAATAGGGATGTGTAGATTTTATAGCCACCCAAACAAAGAATGAGAGAATGGCTATAAATAGAAAAAGGATAAATGATCTTCTAAAGGGAAGAAACAAAGCAGCAATATATGCTGCTTTGTTATTAGATCTTTTGGCCTTCTGCACGCATTTTACGTATGACTGTAGCTAAACCAAGTTTGTCAATTGTGCGCATAGCAGATGTTGCAAGGCGTATTTTAACAAAGCGATTTTCTTCAGAAAACCAAAAACGCTTGATTACAAGGTTCGGTAGGAATCTTCGGCGTGTTTTGCCTGTGATTTTAAGACCAACCCCTTTTTTCTTCTTCGCGATACCGCGGAGCGCATAACTATTCCCTGTTACGGGCTTTTTGCCTGTCACTTGACATATTCTAGACATGATTCGGACTCCGTATATAAATGTTATAGGGCGAGAGTGTAGCAACTTAATGCTTATCCAACAAGAGTATTTGTAAAAGCAAAGTTAAAATTCAATCTGCTATATTTTGCGAGGAGGTAGCATGAAAAGGCGAAAGCTGTTTTTTAGAGTAAAGGTATTTGATTTTGGTAGGGGTAACTTATTAAAAACTAATGCTTTAAAAGGGTGTTTTTGGGATGATTTTCCATTTTTCTAATGGAGGCTTCCTTGAGTAGCGTTAGTTATGTTTTTGAATCGTTGCAAGCACATACTCATTTTTTAAGTAACCTTCTAGACGCTGCGCTTTTAGAAAAAAGGTATGTAACATACCAGGCTAGGGTAAATATTCGCGATTTATCCGCTAGGATAGAGTGGCTTGCGAGGGTCTTGCTCACAGTAAATCTTTCTGGATATCCTTCAACTTCTATAAGAAATCGTGTGTATTTTCTGCAATCTCAGTTACAGATGTGTGTGCAAAGGAATGTTTTAACATCTCTTTATGGCCCGGGAAAAACAATTCCAGCCATTCAGAGGGCTCTACAGAGACTTCAAGTTTTAGGTGCAGTGCTTGACAATCCTCCGCTGAAAGATCCTTCAGAAAGGCCGGAAATCGACTTAGGAGACCTCCATGCTCATTCATTGCAATATTTACGCCTTGGATTTCTTGAGAAACGGGGGTCTTCATCACCAAGGGCTGCGGGGTCCTTTTTCGTGAAAGATGCCTTTCCTCTATGAGTTTCAGTGAATAATTAAAATTTTATATAGACGACGTGGCAGCTGTTGACTCTGTTATCCGGGTATGGTATTTATAGGCCTTATGCAGTAAATATTTTTTCAGTAATGAGGGATAAAGTGGAAGAGCTACAAGCTGATTTGGTGGTTGTTGGATCAGGTCCTGCTGGGCAAAAAGCTGCAATCCAAGCTGCAAAGCTTGGTAAAAGTGTTATCGTAATTGAGAGGGATGCCTACCTTGGTGGGGCATCGCTTAATTCAGGCACAATCCCCTCCAAATCCCTGCGTGAGGCTATACTTGATCTTACAGACTTTTATAAGAGAAGCTTTTACGGCACCACAAGTGAGATAAAAAAAGTATCGATCAATGACCTAAACTACCGCCTTAATAAAGTTCTAGAAGAACAAAGAGCTATTTTGCAAAGGCAGTTTGATAAGAATAAGATTCGTGTGATTCATGGATCAGCCAGCTTTGCATCTTCCAGTCGAATGACAGTCACTGATAATAGTGGGAAAATAAGCCAGAATGTCCAGTTTGATTTTTGTCTTATTTCAACAGGCTCTAAGCCTCGTAACCCAATACATGTTCCATTTGATGCAGATAAAGTACTAGACTCGACAAGACTTCTATCTATTGATCATGTTCCTAAGACGATGCTAGTACTGGGGGGAGGGATCATCGGAGCGGAATATGCTAGCTTCTTTGCAGCTCTTGGCACCACCGTTACGGTCATAGATAAACGGGATCATCTGCTTCCTCTGCTAGATAAGGAGATAGGGCTTCACCTCCAAAAAGCATTGAGTGAGATCGGAATGAAAGTGCTAGGAAATAAGGAACCAGAAAAAATCACTCGTGTAAATGACCATGTCGAGGTAACCTTTAAAGATGGGACTGTAGAAACGGCCGAAGTAATGTTATATGCCTTGGGACGAGAGGCAAATGTCGATACCTTGCAGATAGATAAGGCGGGAGTTTCTTTAGATAAAAGAGGGTATATCCCGGTAAATGCCCTCTTTCAAACGGCAACACCTAATATTTATGCAGCAGGGGATGTGATCGGACCTCCCTCTTTAGCGGCAACGAGCATGGAGCAGGGGCGCCTTGCAGCAAGGCATGCCTTCGGCGCGCAGACGCACCATTTTCCGACCTTCTACCCGATTGGAATTTATACGATTCCAGAAATTTCTTCCTGCGGCTATACTGAAGAACAATTGAAGGAATTAGGCTTTCGGTACGAGATAGGGAGAGCCTATTATTATGAGATTGCACGCAATCTCATAGTCGGCAATGATCCTGGGATGTTTAAGATCTTGTTTCATGCTGATACGCTGGAGATCTTAGGGATCCACATTATAGGAAGAGCTGCTACCGAAGTGATTCACATCGGTCAGGTGGCTATGAGTTTTAATGCCCGCATCGATTATTTTATCGACCAGGTATTTAACTATCCGACCTATGCTGAAGGATACCGGATAGCTGCACTTAACGGTTTTAATAAGATTAAACACAAAAAGTAGGCGATTGCGATGGCCGTACACGATATGTACAATATTAAATCTAAAGGGGAGAGCTCAGATACTGTGTTTGCAACTGAAATAACTTCGGATACTCTCACTTTTGAAGAGAAGGTCAAAGCGGCTTCCTTTTCTAAGGACCGCCTTTTTTCGGTAGTGTGCATTCGTCTGTTCTTTGCAGTTCTTCTTATCGCCGATCTATTTTGGGGGATCTATTGTATTTTTAAGATGGTCTTTTGCCTCTTCCTTTCTGCCTGCTTTTTTTATAAGAAGGAAGTGTGGGAAAGATCCCTTAGCAGGGCTTGGCTCTCTCTTAAGCGCTCGCTTGTTTGCGCTCTAGCTCTCTTTGTTTCTTTATTCAGTACGGGATTTGGGATTATGATTGCATGCACCTACTTTGTCATGTATGACAAAGACGGGATTGAAGAAGTAGTTCCCGCCTCGCTCCAAGAACAATTCAAAGAATTCTTCCAGACTCCGGCGGGATAACTTGGGCTTTAGTTTCTTATGTAACCGAGCATCGCTCTATGCGCTGCAAAGCGCCATACTGGTTTTTTTGTCAGCAGTTTCCATGCCTCATTAAAGAATTCCTTTCCACCTTGGTAGGCGACTTTACAGGTGATTCTTTCCATTCTTTTCATTACATGTGCCCCTATTTGAGCATCTACGTGGATAATATCTGGAATTGAGCCTATGCAAAGATCTAGCCCATTCAGGATGGCTCTGAGTTCAGGTTCTTCTAGCTGCGAATTAAGGCCTCTCATTGCGGTGGCAATTGGCGCTATGAGTCGCTGAATACTCGCAGCAGAATCTTCTAGAAGAGGGGCATTTTGTGATTCATTCAGCAATGCCCTCATTGTCGCGGTAAACTCCGCTATAGAAGTTTCAAATTGTGTCCTATTTCCTAGTTGATCTCTAAGTTGAGTTACAAAGGCGGTGGCTTTATCTTTAATCTTCTTAGTGAAGAGGTTGCAAGCCTCTTGCAGTTCAGCGGGTTTATGTTCGAGGGTTGAATGAACTATCTTTTTAAGGGCTTTATTTAAGATGGTATCGCTCTCTTTCATAATTTCTGTTTCTAAGGCAATCATCTCATCAGAAGTTGCCGTTGTGCTCGATTCTAGCGCAGCATTTAGTGCCTCGAGAAGAGAGTCTTGTCTCATAGCAATCATTTTTGGATCTAGAAGAATGTTTTTTCCTTGATCGATGATCAGCGCAATCGCATCAGCGCTAAAGTCGCTCGTTAGGTGATAAATACTTCTTTTGAAATTTTCAATTGTTGTGGCGGCATCAGGATTTGCTTGGCCTGATTGTCTTTGGGTTTCAAGTGTCTTAAATAGTTCCTTTGCTAGTTTTCTGAGCTCTTCTTTGTTTGCTATAGAAGTAGAACTCGCTCCTGAGCCCTCTTTATCTAATGCTTCTCCTATGAGCTTTAACTGCTGCAGGACAAGTTTATTGATGGCATGGGTATACCCATTTCGAGAAACCTGGTCGACAGATAAGTCAATTACAGTATCTAAAATTTTCGTGTATTTTACGACATTTCGTATCGCCCATCGGATAATGACATCAGATATCCATTCAGTGCTACCTACAACTACCCATGCAATAGTTGTGAGGGGGAATAGTAGAGCTTGCGCCCAAACGGGAAGTTTGCGTACTCCGTCTTTTAGGGATTTGGTCCAGCCAAGAGGGGGAAGAATTTCATTAACAGCCTTATCGATTGCTTTGTTATACAGGGTTTCTTTTGTTTCCCCTTCATTGTAGGGAGGTCTGGCTAACTCATTGCCTAGCATAGTATCAGAGTCTGATATGATGACATCATCAGAGGGTCTTGCTGTAAGAGTCGCGCTTGCAGTACGAACTCCCAGATTATATGCTGTCAGGGCTTTATTTATACCTGCGATTACGGCTGTATGGGCTTCTTGCTCTCTCTGTGGGTTATCAAGTTGTACAGAACTTTGTACTTTTTCGAGCATTCCTTGAATAAAGGACGAGAGTATTGTGCTCGATAATCCGCTAAAGGCCCAATAAGTGAATTTAGCTGCCCATCTTTTCGGCCATGAAAGGTTTGTGAGCTCGTCAATTGCTGCAAAAAATTCCTTTTGAGCAGTAGCATGGCAGTCGGATGTTTCCCTTGCTTTTCCAAGGATTTCGGCGATTTTCTCTTTGCTTAGAAGTCCACCACAAAGCCTCTCATTGATTAGATTCATAGGTGCCATTGTAGAGATGTTATTAACTAGCCGAATTTGTCTTACCTGGACACTAATTTGATGCTGTTGTTCAGTTTGAGTTGTTTCAGCTAGCAGGGGGTGTGCAGCTTGTATAGCTGCTAAACTTTCCTCAGCTGTTCCTGCGCCCTCTGTCCGTATAGGGAGCTCAAATCCGTTTATGTGGAGATGCAGAATATCGCTTATCTGCCGTCCAGTTTCATCTTGGCCGTTCATAATTCGTGTAAGGGTCGCTTCCAGGGTCGCCTGGGGAATTTCGTTTTTTTGAAAACGTCCTATCGCAGTAAGCATTTCATTCAGCTGCACCTTTGCAGGAGAGTCCTCCATGCCTTCTACTTTTTGAGCAAGAGTCAAAGCAATACCGGTAAATCTTAGTTCAGTAAATTTCTTTGTTGCTGCATTTCTCAGTCCAGTAAAGATTTGGCTAAAAAATCCCTGGGGAGTTGCTGCTGCGCTCGCTGCACTTGCAGAAAGATCTCTTCTTTGGGCGCCGGTTGCGCCGCCTATTAGGTCTCCCAAAGCCGTACGGGCATCTCGACCTGCTTGATGAGGGTCTTGGATTGCTTGAGCTGCAGCACCAAGCAATGTTGTAATCGTTCCTATCAGGCCTTGAGCGGGAGTTGCTACAGGTGGTTCAGCTGGATTTCGAATGTCTGCTAAGTTTGCTACGCCTCTAGCTGTAGAGGAAGCTGCAGCTGAGCTGGATTCTGGAGCTGCAAGTTCATCACTTAGTCCCGCCATAAAAGCTTGACGAGTTATTCTAACAGTCTGTATGAGTTGGTTTGGATCTCTTAATGCTGCTATCGCGTGAGGAAGCAGTTGTTGCGCAAGATCTAGTCCATTAGCGACCACCGTAAGAGTGCTAGGCTCAGCAGCAGAAGCAGCTGCAGCTACTGGAGCAGGTGCTGTGGGTGCTGCGGGTCCAAATGCAGCTTCTCTAAGAGCTGTTATATTCGTGGTCAGAGTATTTGCTCCTCCAGGAGTTGCGAGCATTCGAGCAACATCAACAAGCCCAGCAAGTGCATGTGTCCCATGTCTTGCAGTCTGGATAACAGCTTGGGTCGTTCCCCATACAGTGGATTCTACTGGCTCGAGAGCCGTAGTAGCTCCTTGGTGAAAATGGTCATAGGGTGATAATTGAGACCCAAGGGGTATTAATTGTTGTGCGGTTGGCCGAGTAGTTGGGTTTACTACCATATCACGCTCTCCTTGGGCTGATGTACTAAATGGTGTTATTCCATTGTGGGTCACTGTAACTCTTGCTGATGTAAGTGGTCGGGGGTCTCCTAGTATGGTAGCAAGAGGGTCGGGGCGAGGCCGTATGGCTAGTTGTTCATATATGTCTGGATTGCTTGGAGCTGGTCGCGGAGCGACAATATCTGAAACTCTTTCAAAAAAGTTTGCCACCTGTGAAAGGGCGCTTGTTGAAGCGGCACTGTGTTGAGGAGTTGCTGCAATAAAAAGTTCTGGAGCTTCTTCGTCATTTGCGGGTCGTACATCAATTGCAATATGATCCGGAGAACCTTCTTCGAGCACATGAAGTGTATTTTGAGGTAGTCTTGGAGCTGTAGCTCTAGGAAGGGCTTGCGGCGCTTGTCCTACACGGTTTAGTAGAGTTTGAGTCCCTGGTATTGCGTGCCATAAATTGCCTAAGGTCTGCGCTCCGGGAATTCTGCCTACTAACCCAGCAAGGGCATTTCCGACCGTTGTTAATAGAGATGGCTCTGTATCTGGGTATAAGGATGGATTGGCTCTTGTTTCAAGCTCTTGTAGGCTTTGTGCTGGGGCTCTATGAACAACAAGAGGGATAGAATGGGTGCGTTGTGATAGTGGACGCAATGCATCATCCAGGGCTCTTACGGCACGTGGAGCCACAGGTATGGGATCCGCTAAAGAAGCTTCGGTGGCAGTTGGCGCTGTTGAAACTCTTCCAAGTAGATTAGGCGTTTCATGAGTAGGAGAAGCGAGTGAGTCCGGAGAGATTCTTAAAGAATCTGCATCAGATTCTATATCAAGTTCGGATACTCCAACTATTAATGCGTCATCATCGGGGGATTCTAGAGCTTGCTGTGCTGGAGATCTGAGTGCGCTAAGCGCTGAGCCTAAAAGGGGGCTGGCGGCTGGAGATGCAACGGGGGACGCTGGGGAGGGAGAAGGGCTAGCTGCAGTACGAAAGTCATCGTTATCAATTGGTGAAGGTGTTTCAGGTAGTCTTGAATTTTGAGGGTTTATGCCTCTTGCAATATCAACTAGGGAATAATAATTTGAGGTCATGGTGTCTTTCTCTTGGTGATTTTATTAGTATTATTGATAGTATAATATAGATTATCTGTTTAAGTCATTTGTAAAATTAAAAATGCGCTGTTATTTGTCATTATTTTTTAAGTTAAATATTTATTATTTCGATTTTTGTAATATTTAAATTTTGTTTATTTACTTAGTTAGTAAACTTTTATTGTTATTTTTAATTTAACTTTTAAAGTTATTTTATTTGGTTTATTTGAAGATGTTGGGTAAGTTCTTTTTATTGAAAAATACTCTGGTTTGGTGTTTAATGGTCTCTAAATAGATTAACTACATCTCAAAGAGGTCTTTATGAAAAAAACGTTCTTATCCCTACTTTTTGGTACAATTTCCCTAGCAGGCCTTAATGCCAATCCAGTTTCTCTTGCTAGTGCAACCCAAGTTCAGTTTTCTGAAGTGTCAAGAGATTCTTTGAAAGAAAATGTCAGTAAGCAGTTTCATACTTTTGTCAATGGCAGCAAGGAAATGATGGAGCAGTATGAAGGATTTGTGAGTGTTTTGCAAGAAGCGGTAAAAGAAAATAAAGGTTTAAAAGAAGCTGATGTCGAAAGAATTCTTGATGGACTTAGCTATGCTGCAGAATGCCACCAGTTCCAGAAGCGAAAAAACAAAAAAGCAACTCCTTATATTTCCCATCCTATTGGGGTCGCAGAATCTATCATTACTATCGGCCGGGTATATGATGCTGATATCATTATTGCAGCTCTTCTCCACGATACGATAGAAGATACGCAAGCTACTTTTCATGATATAAGAGCTCGATTTGGTGACAAGGTAGAGGGTTATGTAAGAGAAGTTACTGATGATAAATCACACTCTTCTGCTAAGCGTAAGAAATTGCAAATCATCCATGCCCCTCAAAAATCTAAAGGCGCAGCGATTGTAAAACTCTCCGATAAGCTCTATAACTTAGATAACCTGTTAAGAGACCCTCCTGTTGAATGGACAAGAGATAGGATAGATCAGTACTTCCAGTGGGCGCAAACGGTTGTTGATAACCTGCCAGAAGCTAATAAGCCTCTAAAAGAAGAAGTGCACAAGGTCGTTAAAGAATATTGGAAGAAGCAAGCATAATAGCTAAAAAAAGGCCGCCCTAAGGGCGGCCTTTTTATTGGTCAAACTTTTCTGTTTTTTAAAAAAAATACTGTAACTCTCTGTTCTTTTATTTAAAAATATTTCTAGCAATGCTAAATGGGTAAATAAGCTCTTCCTCGAGGTTTAAATGCATTTACCTGTATGTAGCATGCGTCGGCAACTAAAGTCTTATCTCTATATGATGCTACTGAGCACCGTTATTGTTCTAATAGCTCATTTTGGTATGCCTTACTTGAATGAATTTTATTCCTTAAAAGGCTGGAGTGTCCATATGGAGTATGCGGGCTATATTTGCTGGGGAACGGCCTTATCTGAGGCTAAAGTGAAAAATATCGGTGATTCTTTGTTATCAGACATATTGTTTCGGAAGTTTTCCTCAATCCTTTCAATGCTTGGTATTTTCTTTTTCGTAGCTTCTGAGGCTCTTTCAGGCTGAAAAAAGGTTCTCGTCGTTGTTTTGTGATCAAATGATGTCGTATATGATATAGAAAAGCATGAAAAGTATGTCGTATACGATATAATTAACAAGAAGGCCGCCCTTAGGGCGGCCTTCTTGTTTTAATAAGCTTTGTAGGTTATGTGACTTCCCGATTTTTCTTTAATAAGTGTAAGCTCGGCTTTTGTATCGGGTAACAAATCCCCCTTTAAAAGCCCTGTAGAGAGCTGGTTTACCACTTCTTGCTGGATCATCCTTTTTAAGGGTCTGGCTCCAAAATAGGGGTCGTAGCCTTCTTCAGCAAGGTGGGATATGACATCCTGTGTCCATGTGAGTTGAATCCGTTTGTCTTCGAGTCTTTCCTGCACTTTTTTCATTTGGAGTAGGACGATCTTTTCCATGTCCTTTTGTTGAAGGGGAAGGAAGGGGAGGATCTCATCTAGCCTGTTTAAAAACTCAGGGCGGAAATGTTTTTTAAGGATCGGCTCAACGATGCTAAGAACAGCGTCTTTTGTCCACTCGGAAGATTTGGTTCCAATTTTTTCAAGCAGCTGCTCAGAGCCGAGGTTCGAGGTCATGATAAAGAGGGCATTTTTACAATTAACAGTTCTTCCCTTGCTATCAGTGAGCCTTCCATCATCAAATATCTGCAGAAGGATATTAAATACATCGGGATTGGCTTTTTCTACTTCATCGAGCAGCACAACGCTATAGGGACGGCGGCGGATTGCCTCCGTTAGCTGGCCCCCTTCTTCGTAGCCGACATATCCAGGGGGAGATCCTATTAGCTTAGACACTGAATGCTTCTCCATATATTCAGACATGTCGATACGGATGATGGCATCTTCTTGGTTGAAAAGCTCATTTGCAAGGGCTTTAGCAAGCTCGGTTTTTCCAACGCCTGTCGGTCCTACAAAGAGAAAGACCCCAAGGGGTCTTGCCGGATCGCTAAGGCCCGCTCTTGATCTACGGATCGCTTCACTGACTGACTGCACGGCAAACGATTGTCCGACAACTCTTGCATCGAGTGTTTGCTCGAGATGGAGGAGTTTTTCTGATTCTCCTTTGAGCATTTTTTGTACGGGGATTCCTGTCCATCGTGACACGATCTGCGCTATTAGCTCTTCATCAACTTCTTCTTGGAGCAGTCTATTGGGTAGTTTGTCTAGAGCTTCTTGGGCCTCAAGCTGCTCTTGCTTCATCTTGGGAATGGCGCTATAGCGGAGCTCAGCTACTTTGTTATAGTCGAGCGCTCGATCGGCTTCTTCTTCTTGGAACTTTAAGGTTTCTAGGGCGTTTTTCTTTTCTTTAACCGTTTCGATCCATTTCTTTTCTTGGTTCCAGTGCTCTTTAAGAAGGGCTAGCTCTTCTTTGACTTTAGCAATCTGTTCACTCAGTTTATGTGCTTCAGATTTGGAAAGCTCAGAATTTTCTCTACGAAGACCCTCTTGCTTTATGATGAGTTGGCTCAGCTCCCTCTCTTTGCGATCGATTGGCAGGGGACGGCTGCCTATTTGCAGCCGGATCATGCTCGCGGCTTCATCGATGAGGTCAATTGCTTTATCCGGCAGCTGCCTATCCGAGATATACCTATGGGAAAGGAAGACGGAGGCATGCAAAGCTTCTTCGGTGATGTGGACCCCGTGAAAAATCTCGTAGCGCTCTTTTAAACCTCTGAGTATCGCAATAGCATCTTCAAGAGAGGGCTCTGCTATAACAATAGGCTGGAATCTTCGCTCCAGTGCCGGGTCTTTTTCGATGTATTTTTTGTATTCGTTAAGCGTTGTAGCTCCGATGCAATGGAGGGTTCCACGGGCAAGAGCTGGTTTTAAGAGGTTGGCTGCATCCATAGCGCCCTCAGAGGCGCCGGCACCTACAAGGGTGTGGACTTCATCGATAAATAAAAGGAGCTCTCCATTGCTATTTTCAATCTCCTTTAAAATCCCTTTGAGCCGCTCTTCAAACTCACCCCGGTATTTTGTCCCGGCAATAAGACTTCCCATATCAAGGACGAATAGTTGTTTGCCTTTTAAAGAGTCCGGCACATCACCTTGCAGAATGCGAATGGCTAGACCCTCGGCAATAGCCGTCTTTCCAACGCCCGGCTCGCCGATAAGAATAGGGTTGTTTTTAGTCCTGCGGCTCAGTACTTGCATGGTGCGGCGGATCTCTTCATCTCTTCCAATCACCGGATCGAGTTTTCCCTCTTTAGCAAGGGAGGAGAGGTTTTTGCAATATTTTTCTAGGGCGTGAAAGCCTGATTCTGCGTTTGGGGAATCCATGTGACTGCCTCCTCGGATTTGCATGATGCGTGATTCTAATTCTTTGGGTGTAATGCCGGATGTTTTTTTACATGTTGCTAGTGGCTCGGTATCTGCCTGCCAAAATACGTAGAAAAGATGGTCGCTACCGATGTAGGTATCTCCCCATTTTTTAGCAAGGATCTCAGATTCCATGATTCTGCGCTGCAATCCAGAAGAAATATTTGGCTCAGCCGGCGCGCCACTAAAAGTAGCCGTCCGCATGACGTGTGTTTCTAACTCTTTTACAAGGGTCTTTACATCGAGACTGAGTGATCTTGCAAGGGTTGCAAAATAGTCCTCTGGATTTAAGAAAAGGGTGAGGAGTAGATGATTTTCTGTAACCTCTGTTTGCAACCGTTCTTTAGCATACTGAACAGCTGCGTTTATAGCATCGGTTACGGCTTCTGTAAATTGTGGCGCCATAAATTCTCCTAGAGAAAGTAAGCTTTGATACTAGATCGAAAGGGATCTTCTGTCAAGGCGCTCAATGAGTAAATCGATACTCTTGACAAATGATTTTTTTGCGTTAAGGTGTTAGCGATTTTTATTAACAGGGGAAAATGGTCAACCACCCCCACCTGAAGGAGGGGGCTTGAAAGAGCCAGGTTGAACAGACTAAGTACAGAATTTCTGTACTACGAATACAATGGGTCGTTGAGACCTACCTTGGGATGCTTCCTCAGTCCCAAGCTCTAGAAGAATAGAATCAAGCTGGGTAAAGGTAAAGACCCGAAGGTTTTATTCGCCGAAAGGGAGCCGGTTGTATTCATTGTCGAGGGGAGATCACCGAAAGGTGGCGTAACAAGGCCCGTAAGGGCATTTTTTAAAGGAAGTATATATGGCAGTATTCGTACTGGATAAACGTAAAAATCCACTGATGCCAGCATCAGAAAAACGTGCAAGGTTATTACTACAGCGCCGGCGCGCTGTTGTTATTAAAATGTACCCGTTCACGATCAGATTAAAAGATCGTGTGGGTGGAGAACTTCAACCTATTCGGATCAAGATTGATCCGGGTAGTCGCGCTACAGGTGTGGCTGTAGTAAAGGAACTAAAAGAAGAAAATACCATAACCTCTCAAGTAACAAACCTCTTTCAAATCAA
>JAPLSW010000067.1 GCA_026398435.1 Chlamydiota bacterium
GTCTTTACCTTTACCCAGCTTGATTCTATTCTTCTAGAGCTTGGGACTGAGGAAGCATCCCAAGGTAGGTCTAAACGACCCATTGTATTCGTAGTACAGAAATTCTGTACTTAGTCTGTTCAACCTGGCTCTTTCAAGCCCCCTCCTTCAGGTGGGGGTGGTTGACCACTAACCTTTAATTTTCAACAACTTACAGCTAAGTGAAAATCTCTTTATTCGCTAAACCTCTAAGAGCTTAAGAGTTACAGCATTAACCAACAATATATAAACAAAAATACACGTTTTAAATTAATATTTATAATAAAAATAGTTGACCTTGAATTGAAAATTACTGTATAATAATTACAATAATAATAATAAGGAGCTACTATGACTTCAGTTGCCAGCGTCGCTGCTCAGCTTCAGCCTGTACCCACTATTCCTCAGCCTCTACTCGATGATATCACGTCACCACCAGCCCAATCTTCTACACTATCACTTGCAGCAAGACAAGTTGCAGTTTCCGTGATATCTATTACTGACAACGTCGCTAGAATAAAAATTGGCAGCAAATTCTATGATGCTGATATCACCGAGCACATGCCAGGTAGCTCCGGTAGCATGGTGAACAAAAAACTTGCCATGACGCAGGAGATAGCACAGAAAGTACAAGAGCAGTTCCAAACTCTTCTAAATGAAGGGGTATTCACAGCCGACACCCAAGAAATCACCCTCTCAGGAGATGCTAACTTCAATTTTACCGATATAAAGACCTTGGACACTGCAGGAGCTGCAACAACTAAAAAAATCACAGACCTAGTAGATGGGGCTCAAACAGCAGTTACCCAATTAAGCAGCTATCTTGTATCACAAGAAACGATCCTTCGCCCTGAAGCTCCTCTAACCTCTCCAACGCTAGCACCCCTTGGTCCACAAAGAAATCAGCCCCACAGGCTGCAATCCACCCCAATAGCGAGCCCCTCAGCACACCCCTTGGCCCCAGGATCTACAGCATCGCCAATTCCGCCCGCCGCAGCTGTAACAGCTCCTACTCCCCCAGTAGCAACCACTGCCACAAGACTTACCGAGCAATTCTTAAGAAGAGCAACAGATTCTTCAACTACCCCCATGGATCACTTCAACCAACTATACGGAAACCACGATGGCAACTTTTCTTCAAAAGCCGCTAAAGCCCTAGCAAAATATCTCACTGACGGAATTAGCCGTCCTCATGGATTTGCCGAAGATCAAAACAAACTAGCTCTAATCAAAAATGAGCTCCAAAGGCTTGCCGCAAAAGATAAAACAAGTCTTGAAGATGCTGCAAAGGATATTCTAAAGGGCTGGTGGCCATGCAGAACAGATGCATTCGCTCCAGGATTTATTGGAAACATGTCATCCGGGCAATTTGATTCTTATGATTCAAAAGATCTAGTAAAACTTTACGCTAACTATCTAGTTAAAAAAGGTATAAGCGATAAAATGGGCGAGGGCTTCTACAACATTTTCGCTGAATTTGCAAATGATCCATCTAATACTACAGAATTTAGAAGAGATTTACAAATTAGGATCTTAGGCAAAAAGGGAACCACCGAAATCGAACAAAAAGCAATCTACCCCACAGGCCAACCGTTAGTGCCAGCCAACTGCATCTACCTCCTACAAGACGGAGAAGGTAATCCAGCGACATTCAGAGCCTATGAACGCGAAGCTAAAACAGGAGCATCTCCCCTACAATCAATAGATGATTTTACAGATACAGGCCCTGCAGCCACTCCGCAACCAAGAGCTGCTGGACAATTGCCTCAACAAACACTACCGACGATGGCAGGTACTCGCCCCCTCCAAAGAGTAGTCACATCATAACTCTATAAATTCAAAGCCAAAGAGCCCGGAGCAATCCGGGTCCTTTGTATAAAGCCCAAAGCAAAACTATTCAAATTAGACTAGCTTCCTAAAACCTCATTTCAGCCTATCCAAAATCTCCCATAGATTGTCAACTCTCGAAAGCTGCTCCCCTGGGAGTTGAAAGAACAACGCTTCCTAACGCATTAGCAATCAAAGATTAAAAACATATTTATATGAAAAAAGTCATAAAATTTGAAAAATAATAAAAATTTATATAAAAGGAGTATTAATATAACTAAGAGGAAATTATGCCAGCAGCACCAGGACCACCAGGACCACCAGGACCACCAGTACAACCTACACCATCGATACAACCCACTGGTCAACTAACAGTAGGACGTGGCAGAGTCAAAGTCATAGTTGTAGATCCAGCTACAAAAATGGCTCGAGTTAAAATTGATAAAGAATATTTCAATGTCTCCTTAGATAAGCTAAATACGAGCTCTACTGACATGGAAGATGTTGCGCAGCGTGTAGTTTTGATAATCGATCAATTACTTCTAGGCGAAGTTCATGATGCAGGTGGGGATTGTACTCATCAAGGAATTTTCGATCCTACTACTACTGCTAGCCTTGTGCTTAGAGGCCCCATTCCTTCTGTACCGACGACCGGAGGCACCTCATCAACGGAACCACGTCCTGTTTTGGTAAGTAACTTTAACCTGATAGAGATTACTGACACTGGTACTACTACTCCTCCTCGATCAGGAACTCTGAAAATGGGAAATCCGGGTACAGCTACAGCGTTTAAAGTAATTGCTGTTTTTGGTGCGGTGGTAGCTAGTCCAGCAGCGGAGGCGGCAGTTCATCCAGCATCAACAGCTAGACCTCCAGCAGGACAACAACCACTACTTTCATCTTCAGCAGCTTCAGGACAGATAGCTCCAGCAGCGGCTCCAGGACAGGGAGGGCAAGGAGGAGGAGGAACGCCACCACCAGCGAACGGCCCAGCAACAGGACAACCACCAGAACTACCTCTCCAACAACAACGGGCTCCAGCAGCGGAGGCGGCAGTTCATCCAGCATCGACTTCAGGAACTCCAGCACCTGTACAACAACAACAACAACAACCGGCTCCAGAACCGGTGGCTCATCCTCCAGCTCCACTACTACCACTTAGCAGCTCATCGGCAGCGGCGGCAGCTCCATCGCAGGCTCCTATAGCTCCAGCACAAACAGGAGAGGAAAGATATCAACCTCCAGGACTGCAACATACCTCGGCTCCAAATCCACTAACAGCAGATCCACCACCAGCTCCAGCACAGGGATTGAACCTATTCTCACGGAATGTTTCAGCCAGCGACCTCGTAATGGGAAGAGAAAAGAAAACCGGTACCCTCCTCTACAAAGATTCAACAGAAGCACCTACTTCAGGAAGCACAGCAGCACCAGGACTACCTCTCCAACAACCAGCAGGAGGACCACCACCAGCATCGACAGCACATAGAAGTCCGGCGGGAAGGATGGGAGGAACAGGAGGAGGAGGAGGAGGACCACCTTTACCACTGGCTCCAGCTCAACCTCCAGGACCAGCAGGAGGACAGGCTTCAGCAACAGTACCACCAGAACTGGCAGCAGCGGCGGGAGGACAGGTAGGAGGAACGCCAGTAGCGGCAGCTTCAGCAAGTGTACTACCTTTCGACCAGCAACAGCGACGAGCGCCTCCTCCACCTTCAGTTACAGCGGCGGCGGCTCCAGATTCAGCAACCTCGGAAGTACCAGGACCAGGAGGAGGAACGCCAGCAGCACACCCAGCGGCTCCAGAACCTGCACCACTACCACTCCCACAACAACAACCACTGGCTTCAGCAGCAGCTTTAACACCAGGTGGAGGAGGGACTCCAGCACCGGCACCAGTTACAGAACTAGAACCCCCTCCACCTGTACCGCCAGCAACAGTACCACCAGTAGCTCTAACACCAGAAGGAGTGGGATCATTGACTTCAGGATCAGTACTACCTCCGGCGGCGGCTTCAGCAGCAGCGAGGGGTCCAGCAACAGTCCAACAACTGAGGGCAGAAATACAAACTCTTTTCTTTCAACTCATCCCTGATCTTTCAAAGCTTGAAGGAGCTGAAAAGACTTCCCTAGACAGGCTTATAAGCAAAACGGGTCGAGGCGCTCAAGAAATGGGGGTCGAGGCTCTTATTGATACGATCCAAGGTAAAGAAGATCTTAAAGAAAAATTAAAGATAATATGGACAATCATAAAAGCTGCACATCCAACGGCTACTCCTGCTGAAGCGATACAACTCCTTAGAACCGGTATCGAAATCGCACAAACTTCCGCAGCCCTGAGAACAAAAACTCGCCCATCTTGGGCAAATCTATTAATACCTGTTCCTCGATCACATTCGCAAACAATTATAAGAAAAGATAGCAAAGCAGAAGAATTAGCAGCTGCAAATACTATGTATAACGCTCTCATGTCTTTACAATTAGAACAACAACCTCCAGTTACAGCGGCTTCAGCGGCAGCAGCTCCAGCACCACCACCACAAGAAACTGCTCAAAGAAGAGATTCTGTATCCGAAGCATCTCCACCTCTAACACTGACAGCTTCCTCACCTGAGGCAGCAGCTCCTACAGCAGCGGCGGGAGCGGCGGCGGCTCTACCTCAAACTCCACTACTACCACTTAGCAGCTCCTCAGCAGCTTCAGAGCCTGCTCCAACGATACAAACACTGACGGCAGGAATACAAAATCTTTTCTTTCAACTCATCCCTGATCTTTCAAAGCTTAAAGGACCTGTTCTTTCAAAGCTTGAAGGGGCTGAAAAGACTTCCCTAGACAGGCTTATAAGCAAAACGGGTCCAACGGCTAAAGCAATGGGGATCGAGGCTCTTATTGATATGATCGAAGGTAAAGAAGAGCTTAAAGGAAAATTAAAGACAATATGGACAATCATAAAAGCTGCACATCCAACGGCTAATCCTGCTGAAGCGATACAACTCCTTAGAACCGGTATCGAAATCGCACAAACTTCCGCAGACAAGAGAACTACGCGTAAGCATTTGTGGGCAAATCTATTAACACCTGTTCCTCCGTCAAATTCAGGAACAAAAGGAAAGGAGGCAAAGCTTAAAGCAGAACTAGCAGAACTAGCAGCTGCAGATGCTATGTATAAAGCACTCTACGAACTTAAAACTTCACAGGCTACAGCGGCACATGTACCTCCAGCACTCCCACCACCACCACAACAACAACAACAACCGGTTTCAGCAGCAGCTGCGGCAGCATCTACTCCAGCACCAGGAGGAGGAACGCCAGCGGCATCGGCGGCTCCAAGACAAGGACAAGGAGGAGGAGGGGGGCCTACATCAGCACATGTAGCTCCAGCGGCGGCGGCTCTACCACCACTACCACCGGGATCAGGACAACAACATACCTCAGCTCCAGCACCAGGACATGTAGCTCCTGTGACAGCACCAACTCCAGCTCCGGTTCTATCAGCAGCAGCAGCACCTTCAGCGGCGGCATCACCACCAGCAGCATCAGCGAGCGGACCAGCAGCAGCGGGAGGAATGGGAGGAGGACAGGCTTCAGCAACACCAACGGCACTAGAGGCTTCAGCACTAGCAGCGGAGGCTTTAGTTACAGCGGTGGCTCCAGCTCCAACAAGACCACTATCAGAAACACCACCACTTCCTATAGCACCTGAACATCTACAACAAACTGCTCAAACAAGAGATTCTGTACCCGAAGTACCTCCACTGCTACCACAAAGTCCACAATATTCTACTGGAACAGGATCTTCGTTATCACCACCTCCAACTCCTCTCCCTGGAGAACAAACTCCCACTGCGCTAGGGGATCACATCAGCAGCAGCATCTCCTTATGAAGCTGCAGAATTAGAAGTAAGATCACCATTGCAACACCGAGTAGAAGTACTAGCATCAACACTAACAGATGCCATAGCTGAATTATTCAAAAGAAGCAATGAAGCTGGGTATCCAAATACGCAACAAGCCAAAGAAAAACTAGAAGAAGCCCGTGTAGCAATCCCTTATATAATCGCATATTCAACAGCGGCAGCAGCAACTGCTGATTTACCTACACAAGCTAAATCAGTTCTAAGCTTAATAAACAAAGCTGCGGATTTGATGGGAATAAAACAAAGCGAATCTTTAAACAGAGCAATTAAAAATCTGGCAGCAATACCTCTAACTGCATTAGCCACACCACTACCTTCTCAGTTGCCCAATATACAGCAAGCAACACTAGACCTTGAATCAGCTCTATCAGAAGCAGGAAGATTCCTACTAGCTTCTCCAACACAATCTAGCCCAACTACTGGAGCTACAGAACCTAGAGCTACGACAGCCCCCAAGTTTGTAAGAGGTACTCATAGCAACCTAGGAGGTAGGGGACGTTGTGCTGATCTATCTCTAGCACACCAATTATTACGAAGAAGAGAAGGTCAGGTAATTCGACCTGAAACTCTTACGTCGATCGCCGATAATCTTCGAGAGGATGTTATAACTAAGATCAGAGATCCTAGTTTCCATAGCATTGAGAATAATAGGGTGCGTATTCGACAGGACTTGAATACAATTAAAGCAGCAGGAAGCTTAACTTCGCAAAAAATAAGCAGTACTTTACTCGCATTTTCTTTGAATATTCAAGATCTATCTGGTCCAATTCCTGTAGACATTCAACAGGGCTTACGAGTAACACTTTCCGGTTGTAGACAACCTAAAAAAATATTTAACATACCGAATAATCAGGGCAATACAGATCCTTTTATTGCGTTGAGTTACGAGATTTATAAGAAAATACATGGAAAAGAGCCTGAATCGACTCTGGATCTTAAAAAGTTTGGAACTAATTTTATTAATAACTCCTCAGATTTCAAGGGAGACCGACTTAGCACTCTTCGAAGCGCAATACAAGCATTAAAGGATCGAGCCGAAAGGGAAACAAGCAGAATATCAGCAATTCTTAGCAAAAGGGTTTCTGAAACTACTACCCCAGAACTAGTTGCTATTTACACCGACCTTTTGGAATACGATCCTGAAGCACAATCCGATGAAACCTATTTCCAAGCTCTAGTAGAAGCTCGATCCCAACCGGCTTCAGAACCATACAATATAATGATTGTTGACGATGCAGATCCATCAATTAAGGATCGAGGTCTTTATCAAATCACTCAAGTTATTAAACCAGAAAATAGTTCTGACTTCAATGATATCAACTCCCAAAATAACCTCTTTATCTGGTATGATCGTCCACAGGGTCACTATCATAGTTTCATCCCAGCTGAAAATGCTCCATCGGGCGGACAACGTCAAAGCCTTCCCCAACCAGGATCTCCTTCTCCATCAGGAAACTTGGTAGGAGGTCCACGACAAGCGCTACCTCCTACACCTCCCTCAGCAAGCGCAGGCGCGCCTCCCCCGCAAACATCGGCCCATGGAAGTAAACTTCCAGAAGTAACTATGGCAGGAACTATCTCGGAAGCAAGAAGGCTCGTAAACGAAACCTACGGAAGAGAGGGGGGACTGTTCGGTCCAGATGCTAAACCCTCAGAACGGAAACAAACAACTGCACCAATCGCTCCAGTTCCTAAAGCACCAACCCGCGATCCCTTAAGAGTAGAACAAGGATCGGATCAAGATCCTCTAAAACCTCAGCCCGCACTACCACCAGCCCCTCCTTCAGCTAGTTCAGCATTCGCAAGCTCAGCTGCAGAACAAATAGGCACAGCTGGACCCCTACCTATATCACCCCAAGATGTAGCGTCACCCTCCTCAAGCCGAACACCAGGAGTACCTACACCTGGACAAAGACCAATGTCTATTTTAGAAGATATACGTCAAACATTATCAGATATTATTCCTGATTTTTCTGAAGAAGAAACTACTTTACTTGCAGACCTCCCAGGTCATTTTTCAAAGGATATTACACGCATCCCCCCTGAAGCCCCCATTCAAGAGAACATCAGTCAGCTAAGACAGATCATAGAAAAACTTTATCCCTATTCTAGAGAACTATATGATAGCCAACCAGAGTATAAAAAAGAGATAGAACGCCTTTTAGAAGGTGCGATTATAGTACTTCTAGATGAAGAAAAAGATGGACTAGTAAACCACTTATCGACCCCACTTACTATAAACCATATAACTGGATCAAGGTCTCAAGATACCACTTTAGAATTCATTCTAGAAGCCGTGCATGAATTACGTGCTGAAGCAGCAGCAGCAGCACTTGCTGCTTTAGAACCACCTCCAGCATCTAGCAAATCACCAGTAACCAGCTTACCACATCCCTCCCCTGGAAGTGATACACCAACACGAGCAAGACTTCCTGCAGAGAGAGTGCAACCTCAAGCCGGAGTGTCACAGTCAGGAATACTACCAGTAGCGGATGGGGGATCACCTTTAAGTCCATCATCTCCGCCTCAAAACATGCCGCAAACATCGGCAGAGGCAGTACCAGAAGCTCGTGCAAGGCTGCCTTCACAGGAAAGAGTGAGATCTGCAAGTACGGAGACTCCCCATTCTGGATTAGAAACTGGTACACTAGGGGGCTCAAGCCCCCTCTCAACAGGTTCTGAACCCCGACTATCTACAGAACAAACCAGAGCAGATGAAGCAGACCTCCAATCATTACAGAGAGAATTAGATGCAGAGGACTCCTTAGAGGACGTTGAACGGGAAATAAAATCAAGCCTGAACGCTCTCACCCCTGATTTTAATCCTGATGAATTTGCCCACCTTAAAGCTCTCTCACGCCCCCCACTGGAGATGCCTCGATACACCCCAGAAGGCTTTTCAGAGAAAATCGCTGAGCTAAGAAATATTATACAAAAACTTTCTCCCTATTCAGAAACTCAACATGGAACTCAAGAAGAGTATGAGGAATTTATCGCAAAGGTGTTTCAAAAAGCAATCAGTGTATATGTAACCGCGAAGCAACATGAAAATAAAAATGAACTAGTAAACTACTTACAGCTTATAGGTTTTAAAGGGGTTGCAGAATTACCTACTCAAATTGAAGGAGCAAGGCTTATTCAAAGTACCCTCGATCAATTGCAATCCCAACAGTTAGATGAGGGTTTAAAAAGTAGTGAATTCGTGCCACAGGCCGATGAGGAAGACCTATTAACAGAATTAGCAGAATTAACAGATTCAGATAAAGCAGTATCTTCATCCGCCAAACCAATATCAACCTCACCAGTTGCAGGCACGCCACCTCCAACAGCAGCAGCAAAAATAGCAACTACAGCATCTACCCAATTACCAGTAACGGGCTCACCACCTCTATCCCGTAGAAGGGATACACCAACACAACCAAGTCCACTATCAACCGTACCAGCTAAACCAGTGCCAAAAAAAGAACCTCCGTTACCTCCCCCTTCAGTGACAGCAGCTAGAGCTAGAGCAACTCGTCCAGCGGCAGCTGCAAGCTCAGCGGCTAGTGCCGCGTCTACGCCACTGGAATTACTAAGAAAAGAACA
Source organism: Chlamydiota bacterium (assembly GCA_026398435.1). Classification (GTDB taxonomy): domain Bacteria; phylum Chlamydiota; class Chlamydiia; order Chlamydiales; family Rhabdochlamydiaceae; genus VGMB01. The sequence continues at coordinate 9,348 of JAPLSW010000067.1, forward strand.
AGTAAGGGTGATTAACATTTTGGCACGACCTATTGATCTTCATGGAGTGTTACGGGAGATTGGAACGACCAATCTTGATCTAATACAGTTAACCACTATTATTCCCAAACTAAGAGATCTTACCGATGCTCAAAAAAGACAGGCTCGTGAGAATTTGCAGCTTCTGATTGTCGATAGAAATGCAAAAGCAGGATTAGCAGAAGCTACTATACAAGAGCTATCCTCACAAGAGCTCCAGAAGATCAATACTGTAAGATTGCCCACATCAACCCGGAAACTTAACTTTCTTATGCCACTACTTTACCCAAAACTCCCAAGTGTAGACGAAGCTGCTCATGCAGATCAGTTTAAAGCAATCGTAGAGGCAGCGACCAAATTTTTAATAGCAGGAAAGATTTCTGAGCTAACCGGATTTTTACATACCGTACCAAACCTAGCAACCAAATCTTTAACTCCCCTAGAGCGATATAAAGCTCTTGGCTCGATAACAGCCATGCTCATAAAAAGAGGAGCTCTGTAGCTAACAAAAACCATCCTCCTAACTTGCAGTAGGAATCCCTTAAAACCCTATTCTAAACCTTTTGGGGAAATCCCCCTTGAAGATGCACACTTATATAAAATTATTTAAAAACCCTCTATCAAAAACTTCCCCATTGACACATAGAGGATGATCTAGGAAACTACAGTTGCAGAGATGTAAGGGGAAAAAAGGCCTATGCAGAGTAATTCCGACGCCCAAGCTTATCAAGAAAAAAAGGCAAAGAAGGTCATCACCCCGATACATAAGGGTGGACTTATCTCTGTTCACTCTGAAAATTACCCTACAGACCTTGGAATAGTCCATACTGATATTGTCGTTCATCCGGGAGCTGTAGCTATTATCCCTGTGAATGAAAAAGGGGAAATACTTCTGATAAAACAGTGGAGACGGGCTGTTAAAGAAATTCTGATAGAGATTCCCGCAGGGACTTTGGAAGAAGGAGAGGAAACTCTTGATTGCGCTCACAGGGAGCTCCAAGAAGAAACCGGCTTTAAAGCATCTACGATGATTTATTTAGGGATGCTATATACCTGTCCGGGATTTTGTACAGAAAAGATTTTTTTGTACCTGGGCAAAGACCTCACAGTCAGCTCTCTTCCTTGCGATGATACCGAAGCAATCGATGTGTGTCCTATGAAGCTTGAAGAGGCTTTAAGCAGGTGCGACTCCGGGGAAATCACCGATGCTAAAACTATTTCTGCATTATGTCTTTACCTTCGCTGGCTTCAAAAGGAGAAAAAATGAATACACTCTATCCCTTAGGTCTAGATAAAAAACCGGTATGGAAAAAAAAGAGGTTCTTTTTTTTCCTTCTGGTTGTTTCTCCACTAGTTGCAATTGGAGTGGCCCCGAGCGTTTTATCGACAAAAACAGGAACTGCCTATCTCAGTAAAATGCTTAGCCAAAAGCTTCATGGCAAGGTGCAACTGCAGTCTGTATCCCTATCGTGGTTTAGTGGACAAGAGATCGAAGGGATAAGCTATAGCGAGGATAGCGCTATACTTTTTGCAAGTTGTGAAAGGATCACAACTACCTCTACCCTGTTTACCCTCATCAGTAAAAAGGAACTTGGGGACCTGGCTGTCACAAGCCCCCATGTAAAAATCAAAAGGGATCTGGCTACATATAGAGAGCTACAGGCCCCTCAAATGCAGGTGGCCTCGCTTGTCTATATTCCGGCATTTACCCCCTCGATACAAAAAGCATTATTTCCCTGCAGCGGCAAAGTATTGATCAATGGGGGCGCAATCGATCTGATAGCTAGCGGAATCGATCCTGTCTATATCCAAAATATTAATTCCACATTGCTACTGACAAAAGATAAGTCTGCAATCTCCCTAAATCTCACCGCAAGCTCCCTGCAAGAAAATAAGCCGGGAGAGATTTCCTTGGAGAGCTCACTACAAAATATCAATACAGACAGTCCTAAAATATCTATAGAGTCCTCGATTACTAACTTGCCAGTTAAAGTACTCGACCAGATCGTATCTCTTGCAAGACCGGAACTTAAAGGGGAGCTTATAGATCTGCTGGGCTCGAGCCTCTCTCTGAACGTAAACGGCTCCCTTGCAAAAAGTCAGGCCCATCTGCAGCTAGACGCAAAATCTGAAAATTTGCAGGCAAGCATTGCCACTGTGTCCAGTGGCGATGAAATTACTTTGAAAGAGGCTGCAAAGATATCCCTTACCCTTTCAGAAAATTTACGAAATAAGTATTTCCCAAGCCTTACTTTGCAAGAAAACCCCAATGTGCAAATTACGATCTCTTCCTTGCATCTGCCAGCCGATGAAACGGGCCTTAAAATAGAAAATCTACAGCTCCATTCTACCCTTGCTGTAAGCGCTATAAAACCGAAAAACATCCCCTATACTCTCGGGCCCGTAGTTTTTGCTGTAGATACAGACTCTTTGCAAAAAGAGGTCTCATTTTCTCTTAACTCCCCGTTAACCTCAGCACTTGGCTCTTCCGAGATCACGGCCTCCGGCCGTGTGATAAACCCCTTAAGTGATCCTTCCGGGAAGGCCGTTTGCAAGCTCGGTAACGTGCCAAGCGCTCTTCTTGATGCTTTTAGTGGGTCATTCTATCCAAGCGCCCTGCTTGGGCCCCTTATGAATGCAGAAGCAAGTTTGTCTTATGCTTCAGGAACCTCCACGATAGAAGCATCAGTGAAGACCCCTTCTTTTACTATGAGCCACTCTGTATGGACCTATGGGACGGGGCTGCAACTAGAAAAACCCTTTGCATTAACACTTACCCCCACTGCTCGGCTGGTTCAATTACTATTTCCAGGTAGCCAGGTAGCAGCGGCTCCTTCGGAGCCTATCCAGATTAAGATAGCAAGCATGAGCCTCCCCTCCTTGGACAAAATCGACCAGGTTAAGATAAGCGCCTCGATCCAAAGTCCCCTGTTAAATTTTACCAAGATGTTTTCCTTTACCCCCTATGTGGTAAAAAATCTCTCCTCAGAGATCACGGTATCAACCTTCGATAATATTGCCGTAGAGGTAAAGAGTGACAGATTTTCTGTAAGTGCCGCGGGCGCTTACAAAGAAAAGCTAGCCCTTTTTCAAATGAGCCAGCCTCTTAAGGCAAGCTACCTTGTAGATGACTCTTTAGTAGAGAGTCTTATGCCGCTCGGTGAAAGGCCTCGTCTTGCCAAGCCCGCTTTCGTCCATGTAGAAATCCAGCCGGGGGCATTTCCACTATCTGGAAATATCCTCTCAACGCTTAATGTTAAAGGGGCCATCTCAGCTGATGAGCTCCTTATCGAAAATAAAGTAGGATTGCCTCAAGGCACTTTACAGCAAACAGAGCTTGTCTTTGATTATGAAGGAAAAACCTCTTTTTGTAACATTGAGCTTAGCTCTAAGCTTAGTAAAGAGGGTGATTCTTTAAGCATGATCAATGGTTCCTTTAAGGCCTCCTCATTTTTAGTAGATGGCGCTATAAACACAGATAAGCTTGCGCTGGCAGGTGATCTCACCTTAGAAAATGTACCGACCTCTCTTATGGAGATCCTCATAGCCCCAGAAGCTCCCCTTACTACACTTGTCGGCCCTAACTTCTCAGTAAAAGCGCATGTAGAAACAGGACCTGATCTAAAAGAAATGTCCTTTTCAGCAAATAGCGCCTATGTCGCAGCAAGTGCTGACCTCAGCCTAAAAAATGGAGCGATATCCCTTAAAACAGCGCCCGGAAAACTCTCTATTACCCTCACCCCACAAAGCTACCTGACACTAGATAACTTCCTTACCAAGACAAATAGCCCCGCCCCCTTTACCCTCGGACAAAATTCCACCTTTGCTTTTGAAATAGCAAGCTTCTTTGTCCCCTATGGGATCGGACCCTGCATACAAGATCCTAACGAGACTTGCGTAAAGATCGGGATTAAAGAAGCTAAAATTATGGGTAAGTTAAGCAATCCTGCCCTATCTTTTACCGACAGCACAAAGCAGGCAGTCCTTGTAAAAAATATGCAAGTCGCCTTCCAAAAAATGCCAGGTGATACCCCGATCCTGCTAAATATGTCAGCGGACGCAAGCTCCACAAGTACCAAGCTCCTTTCTCAGAGTGGCTCTGTTGCTATAAATGCAGAGATCTCCCGCATTTATACACCAGAGGGAAATCTCGATTTCTCCCATATATCTTCCAAGCTCGATGTAAACATACAAAAACTCCCCTCCTCTGTCATGGACCTATTTGCCCATGGCCTCGGGGACACTTCCTCTACATTTAGCTCGGTATTTGGATCAAGCATCACCGCGCAGATGAGCCTTGCCCTAGAAGAGTCCACAGGACCCCTTAAGCTCAACATCAACTCCCCTAGCACAAGAGCCTCCCTTGCGGGCAAGATTACTCGGGGAACTCTTACTTTAAGCGAACCGATCTATGCGCAAGTTACTATGACAAGTGAGCTCAGCTCCTTCCTTTTAAAGGGAGTAAATCCCCTATCTATCACTGAGATTAAATCCAAAAATCCCATCACGATCGAAGTTCCCCCGACAGGTGTATCTATTCCCCTGACAGGGTTTTCTATGCAAAAGGTGATGATCCCTACAGCCAGGATCGAGCTTGGACAGATCTCCTGTAAAAATGAAGGGAACCTAAATATAGCGCTCGGGCTGCTAAAATCCGTGCAACTATCTCAAAACAACACTCTGAACCTGTGGTTCACCCCGATTGATCTGCATATCAACCAAGGGGTTGTCGATATAGAAAGGACAGATATCCTGCTTGCAGAGACCTTTGATATCGCCCTATGGGGAACGATCAATCCGGTAAAAAATAATGTAGATATGGTCCTTGGACTTACAGCCGACTGCCTATCTAAAGCCTTTGCAATCACCAACATCCCTCCCGACTATGTCCTGCAGATCCCCATGACGGGTACGTTAAGTGATGTGAAGATTAATACTGGCAAAGCCACCGCTAAAGTGGCCGCTCTCCTTGCCTGGCAGCAAGCAGAAAACGCCGGTGGCCTTGCCGGAGGCTCCACAGGAGCTCTCTTCGGTCAACTGATCGGCAAGCTCGGAGCCTTGCCTCTCAATGACAAAAACTCACCACCAGCTAAAAGGCCCTTCCCTTGGGAAAAAGAAACCTCTGCAAATTCTAAAGAATTAAAAAAGAAAGACTCTGCTCCAAAACCTAAAAAGACTCACATCAAAAAAGAAGATACACCCCTAAAACAGCTACTTAAGATTATACGTTAAAATCTTAAAGAGTGTAAAATAGACTGCATCAAATAATCATTACTACGAAAGATGCACGATACCCAAGCTTTAATAACTCTCTTTAACTCCTCCTTTCTTGAAGAATACAATACTGAACTTGCCCTAGGGTGGTCAACTACCCCCTCCTGAAGGAGGATGCATGTTAGGAAACTAACAAGCCTTGGTTGTCCAGACTTAAGACTCAGACCTTGGCTAGCGTTGAAGAGTCTACGATGCTTCCTTAGTCCCAAGCTCTAGAAGCTCTGGTTTCAGACAAGCGACAGGGTAAGCATTGATAACCTTAACGAATCAGAGGCCGATACTGTGGCGTTTAAATTAGCGTATATAACCAAGTAAAGGGCGATGGTGTGGGGTGCCGACAAAAATTTCTGAAAAAAATTTAAAAGTGTTATTGTCAAAAAACAGCAATTGTCAGTAAGATTCAGGTATAATCCCGCACGGTAGCTAAGTGCTGACGGGCGAACACCACAGGCTGATACCTGTGGTCTTTTTTTTACCTCTTGCAGGGCCAATGAACCGCGACCGAGTAATTTCTTTCATTGATGGTTTTAATCTATATCATGCCATTCACAATTTGAATACCCCCTCGCTAAAATGGCTTGATCTAAGGAAGCTTTCACAAGAGTTTCTTCATCCTCTTCATGAGGAACTTGTAGAAGTTCGTTATTTTTCTACACTTGCAATCCATTATAGCCAGGATGTTCAGGATAGACAAAAGGCTTATCTAAAGGCCTTAGAACTTCGAGGAGTAAAAACTATTTTAGGGCAGTTCAAACAAAAAGATCGACGCTGTCCAAAATGCTGTGCCTCATATGCATCTCATGAAGAAAAAGAAACCGATGTTAACATAGCTCTAGATCTTATGGATTTAGCCGTCCTTGATGCTTATGATAGGGCAATATTAATAACAAATGACTCTGATCAAGTCCCGGCTATAAGTAAGGTATTAAAACGCTTTCCTGAAAAAAGAGTTACCATTTTAATCCCTCCTCAATCCCGCGCATGCAACGAGCTAATGCAAGTGGCATCTGATAAGGCCAAAATTACAACCAATCATCTTCATACGTGCCTTCTTCCTGAGATTATGAATGATGCATCTGGCTATGTAATTATTAAACGTCCTAAGAAGTATGCTCCAGCTTCCTCTTTAATTAAACATCTGTAATAAGCCCCCATCACCTATCCAAGCTGGCATCCTATGCTGAAAAAACAATTTATTTTTAATACTATCTCCTAAGAAGTTTTCATTTAATCGGGAAACTCAAGTGAATTGTCTACGAAAATTGAAGCACAGCGCCAGTGGAATTCGAACACAACCTATGGATAATGACGAAAACTCACCACCTGCCAAAAGGCCCTTCCCTTGGGAAAAAGAAACCTCTGCAAATTCTAAAGAATTAAAAAAGAAAAACTCTGCTCCAAAACCTAAAAAGACTCACATCAAAAAAGAAGATAAACCCCTAAAACAGCTACTTAAGATTATACGTTAAAATCTTAAAGAGTGTAAAATAGACCGCATCAAATAATCATTACTACGAAAGATGCACGATACCCAAGATTTAATAACTCTCTTTAACTCCTGTTTCCTTGAAGAGTACAATACTGAACTTGCCCTAGGGGATGATGAACCCATTTATCTTCCTGCCACAGAAAATCAGCCCCACAACTGTATATTTTTTGCCCATGGATTTTTTGCAAGCGCCCTTCATGAATGCTCCCACTGGCTGATTGCAGGTGCTAGCCGTAGAGAGCTAATTGACTTTGGGTATTGGTATGAACCAGATGGACGGAGCGAAGCTCAGCAAAAAGAATTTCAAAGTGTAGAGGTAAAACCCCAAGCCATAGAATGGATCCTTTCCATGGCGGCCGGCTTCCCATTCAGAGTAAGCATCGATAACCTTAATGGATCTGAAGCTGATACTGACGCCTTTAAACTCGCTGTATATAACCAAGTAAAGACCTACTGTGAGAAATGCCTTCCCAAAAGAGCTGCAACTTTTAGGAAGGCACTTTGCCATTTTTATGGATCACCGCTTGAAGTGGCAATGGAGAAATTCTCAATGGAGAATTTGTAAGATCACCTAACTAGAAACTAATTATTGGTTCATCCGACAAATGAGCACCTTCGTAAAACTTAATTGCAAACACCTAAAATGCTCTATATAAAGTATTTATAAATTTTAACTTCAAAAAATCTTCTTATGTGACAACATTGTGATTACAGAGGGGGATAAAAATATGATCAAACGTTTAATCAAGCATGGAAATAGCCTAGCTATTGTCGTGGATAAAACATTACTGGAAGCTGCTGGAATTGCTGAGAATGCATTATTTCAAATAGTGGTAAATCCAAATGGAGGGCTTCTTATCCAGTCCTTAGAAGATGTTTCAAAAGATATTTTTGATGAAAATTTTAAAATGCTTAACAAAAAATATAGTAAACTTATGCAACGTTTAGCTGATCTATGATCCATTATCTTACTCTTGAGAAAGTTTTAGAAATTCATCAAACTTCAAAGCAGGCTTTAGTTTTGATGATTTAGACCACCAAGATCTCATTTTAAAAGCAGCTCAAGGGTCTGCATCAAAAAAAGATATCGCAAAGTTTTTTAGAGATATCAGAAGCTAAGTGCTGACAGGCGAACACCACAGGCTGATATCTGTGGTCTTTTTTCACCTATTGCAGGAGGGAGTAAACATTACTCTAGATCTAAATCTTGAGCTTGTTTTACTTGTCTCATAGAATCTTCGAGTCCTTCCAGATGCTGTAGCCAATTGTTAAAGTGATGACATTCTTTTCTTATCTTATCTAAACCAATATCCAAGGCTATGAGCGTTCCATGCAATGGCTTTTGATAGCCTGGACAAATCTTTTGGATCCTCTTAGAAGGGGCGGTGTCCACGTGATTATTGATGTGCTCGGGTGTTTCGAATTGAGCCCTTTCTTTCGATAAGGCTGATGCAGCTTTTTGACTAAACCAAAGGGTAAAAGCCTGTGGCTCGCTATAAAGAATCCCTTCAAACTCATAAAGCATTAAGTAAGGAATAAAATTCGAACAATTGATATCAACTTTGAAAGTTTCTTCTAAATGCTTAACTTTACGTAATGGTTCAGAACCAGTCACATTGTCTTGTCCAGGAAAGTCTTTGGGAAGACCATAGTAATCGATCATGGTCGTTACATAAGCATTTGAATCTTGCTTGCACTGACGCAAAACTTGTTTCCTAATCTTGCCATAAGTGGAAATGCCTCCCTAATAACCAGGACTCGTTAACAGGCGTATTGGAGAAATATAGACATTGAAGCTCAATAAATATTGTCGCAAAACCTCACTCACAAATGTTTCTTCAGTCTGTCCTTCTACAAGCGCATAAACCCTTATCATCTAGGAGGTCTCCCGCCAATATAATTTTTTTTCCAAAGCTCGCCAAGAGTATAATCACTTAGCCACTCAACTAGTTTTTTTTCTTCTAAACGCTTGAAGGATGATCTGCCTTCTCCCCGATCAACAATAAGAACATCTTCAGGTGTAAATTGATTTAAAAATTCTACTGATTGTGTACCCAAAATAAGTTGTTTATTGACAGCAACAGATTTCATCATTGCTGCCACTAATTCTATAGCATAAGGATGAAGACCTAACTCCGGTTCATCAACTAAAATCGTTTCCGGCTGCATCTCTTCCGGTTGAAGGAACACTGTTGCTAAGCAGATAAATCGCAAAGTCCCATCTGACAAATAGTAAGCCTTAAAAGGCACGTCAGCCCCTTTTTCCACCCACTCAAGCTCAATTACTTCTCCATTTTCCAGATTTGGCCTTAAATGAAATCCTCCAAAAAATGGAGCTGCCAACTGTACTGTTTTTACAATCCGTGCATAGTGGTCAGGATAATTATTCCTAAGTAAATATAAATAGGCAGCTAGATTGCTAGCATCAGAGCGTAAATAGGCGTTATCGTTAATACTACGGGCTTGTTTTACAATGGCAGTATCACTAGTATCATGGAAATGATAAACGCGCCAACGCCGCATAGCCTCGAGAATATCTGAACTTATCCCCGTTTTAATTCCCTCATGTATTTTAGTCTCAAAATGCCCCGCTCCAAAGGTGTGTTTTTCTCTTCCTTTCAACTGAAAAGATTCATCACGAAACATCAATCGGTTGTCACGGGTAGGTTCTAAAGAAAATGAGTATCTATTATCTCCAAAATACAGCTCAGCATTTAAATAAGGGGTTCTTTTACGCCCAAAATACAACAAGGCATCTGGTCCCCCTTGCCTGCTAACGAAGGTTTGTAAGTTACCCTCTAATATTTCACGGATCATCTTGAAAAAACTAATTAAATTAGATTTGCCTGATCCGTTAGAACCTATAAGGACATTTATGGAAGCAAGCGATAAATCGCAGTCCGCAATCGATTTATAACCCTTTATTACCACCCTTGATAATTGTGCCTGGCTTGATACGAGCTTCATCCTTTTGACAGCGCGGAGACCTCATTCTTTAGGTTGAGGAGGAAGCGCTGCTCCCTTATTGGTTGTAGTTTAGTAAGTATTGACATAGCACCTTTTTTCATTTCGGGCAATAAGCTTACAATCTTTAAAGCTAATACCGTGCACGTTCCCATTTTCTGGGTAGTGAAGTGAATTGAAATTTTTATTTTAAAAACGCCTAAAGTATTGATAATATTTCAGATCGGCAATCTTAAAGGAGAAGTTATGCAATTTTGTATAATCCCAGATACTAAAGACCTTGCTCACAAAATTCAAGACGTAAACGAAGAAACTCTAAAAATCATGGCTCAGCGTAATAAAATCCGTAACGAGCAAAGTCTAAAAAAAAAGTATAGCTTATAGCAGGATCTTATAAGGGCTTTAAGAAATCCATTTCTAGCTCATAAATGAGCTAGAAATGGAGAAATTCTCAATGGAAAATTTGTAGCGTTACTTCTGCGTGTAGTCTCCCCCTAATCCGGCACTTAAAAGCCTATTATCTGTCAGGTTTTTAATAACCTGCTCACGTATAGCTAAGGAGATATCCTTGCGAGTTAAAAGTCGGGTAAGGCTGGCTTTATATTCTTCTGTAGAACCTTGCAACCTTGCAGCATCGGCAAAGAGGATCTCCAGGCCGTAGTCATAGAGCCAATTTTCTACATATACCGAGTCGGAAGATCTTGGTAGAGTCAGTGCCTGCTTTGTAAGGATATAGGCAAGAACGGGTTTGCCCTGCTTTAAAAATAGGGAGGCCATACGGTAAAGAGGCTCTACTCTTGAGGGCCTATATTGAGCTGCTCTACAGAAACTATCAATGACAGTTTCTGTAGGGTAGTTTTTAATCTCTTGGAGCATACCGACCATATACATAGACCAAAAGGTATGCTGATCCCAAGCCTGCATATTAGCTCTTCTAGCATAAGCAGAAAGGGCCTTATCATATAGCTCGCAGTTAAAATAACTTTGCCCGAGATAGTACATATAGTCGGCATTGTCAGGTTCTGTGATAAGGGCTCTTTCTAGGCCTTCAGCATCTCTTAGGTATTTTTGGGGGTCTTGTGATCTGTGCCCATCAGTATAATCTGCACGGATGAGGGTAGTTGATAAAGTCTCTGCTTCTATCAGCTCAGAGCAGGTGAGCTTTTCATGGATCACACCAACCCATTTCCAATCTATCTTACTTTGGGCAAAAAGAACGCGAGAGCTTTTCATATTGAAAGAGGCGGGTACGGTGATCTGAGAAAGATAGATCGACTTAATCAAAGATGATCTATCAAAACTCCCTTCTAGTACCTCATCGGCATCGATCAGTAAAATATAGTCCCCTTTATCTTTTGCAAGGGATAAAGCCTCATTTCTATTATGAGCAAAGTTTACCCAGGGACTTTCATGCAGCTCTCCAGGTATGTCCTTCAGATACGCTTTAATAGCCTCCTGCGTTCCATCCGTAGATCCAGTATCCACAATCACCCAGTAGTCTATAATCCCTTTTACAGAATTTAGGCACCTTTCGATAACCGGCCTTTCATCCTTAACAATCATGTTTAAACAGATCTTAGTGCGTTTCGCCTCTTCTGCCGCATCTAGCCGGAAAAGGACAAGGATAAAAAGTACAAAAAGGGAGATTCGCTTCATAAAAAATTATCCTATATGTTACCGGGTAGTTGCTTCTTTTGCAGGCTCTACAGCTATCTCAGATAGACTGCTAATAATGCGCTCGCGGAGCGCATTTGGCAGCTTCTCCCGAGTAAGGAGTCTTGCTAGGCTACTCTGGTATTCTTCTCTTTTACCCAAGATCCTTGCAGAATCTGCAAAAAGACCCTCTAGACCATAATCATACAGCCAATTTTCTACATAGACAGAATCACTTGGTTTTGGGAGTGTCATAGCCTGCTTTAATACAAGGTATGCCAAGATCGTATTCCCCTTTTCTAGATAGAGAGTAGCTATTCGAAAGAGGGGCTCCGCCCTTGAGGGTCTGAATTGATACGCTTTGCAGTAGCTATCGATTACAATATCTGTTGGATCTTTTATCGACTGGCGGATAAGTCCTACCATATATAAAGACCAAAATGTTTGTTGATCCCATCCACCCATGGTAGCTCTTCTAGCGTAAGCATCGATAGACTTAGCATACTCACGAGCATTGAAATAACTCTGCCCAAGGTAATAGACATAGTCAGCATTTTCAGGCTCTGTCAGTAGGGCCGTTTCGAGTACTTCAGCATCTTTATGATATTTACGGGGATTCATGCATCTGTTTCCATCGAGAAAGTCAGCACGAATAACTGTTTTATCAAGGATTGCAGCGGGCACATTATACGGACAAATGATCCTTTCATGGATCACGCCGGTCCATTTCCAATCCAGATCATTTTTTACAAGTAGGGTTCTATGTAGGGAAATATCCTGATCTGTCGGCATCTTAACATTGGTGAGATATGCCCCCTCTATTAAAGAAGTCTTATCTAAAGGGCCTTCAAACACTTCATCTGCATCAATCATCATGATGTAATCAGCTTTATTTTTAGCAAAGATCAAGGCCTCATTCCTATTATGCCCAAAATTCACCCAAGGCCTTTCATGTAGCTCTCCGGGGATGTCTTTCAGATAGGCTTTTATTGCCTCTTGCGTCCCATCATTGGATCC
>JAPLSW010000049.1:0-19549 GCA_026398435.1 Chlamydiota bacterium
AGGGATGCTCGGAGTATTTCGAGAAAATAGCGAGAAGATCTATGATAAAGATACGTCCGGATAGGACGTTTTCAAGAGCTAAGGTCGGAAAGCCCAAAAATCATCATGTTTATCGACGAAGTTGTTAAGTTGACAGCATTGGCATCCGACCTTACGAAACTATCACTTGCATAGTTATTTACACTAACTTTTTAAACCCGGTAAAATCATGCAAAACTTTTGCCGGATTAGATAGCATAGAATGACTTTTTTAAGCTATTCAGTAATCAATTAACCGTTAGTCTTTTTTAAAGGCTAATCAGTAGTAGATGTTTTCTGTTGGAAGGCTCCCTTTTGCTTATTCCAATCTTTTTCTAGAAACTTTGCCCTGGTCCACTTCCCAAAAAACCTTCTGTGTTATAAAGTAAGCTTAAGATAACCCCCACGAGGCGCAGGCATGGCTTTAAGTCTAATTGTGGTTCTGATAAAAAAATCGATGTCCCAAAAGAAGGCCGGAAAAGCAAAAAAAAACTTATCTTCTAGTTCCCGTTAGAAGAGATATTGGTTTTTAGCTCTACAGCAAAAGTATAAGAGCACCCCTGTATGCCTGGAAGGTTCCTAAATGTTTAAAGTATATCGCTTATTTTCACTCTTACTAATCCTGCCTGCACTCCCTTTAAGGGCTGAGCTTTCAACGAATATCGAAGAGAAAAGCTTATCTATTGCAAGAGATGAGGTAGAGGCCATATCTCAGCTCATACAAGAGCAGCAACGACATTTAGACCGGCAAATTGAGATCAGAGAGGTTATGAAAAATTTCCAGCACCAAAAGGGGGAGTTTGCTCAAGGCAAGCAAACCCAAAAGCATGCTATTGCCATGGTGTCCTCTGCAAGGGAGATTCTTGCAGGTATTAATGAACAGCACATCGCCCATCTTTTCCCTGCAGAATACTTAGAAGAGCTTGTGTTCTTTTCTTCAGTTGCCGGTAAAAGTCGGCCCATCCGTCCTTAAAGGCTATTTTTCTATGAACGACATTCTCTATATCGACAGGGTTACTAAGAAGCAAGAAACCGAAAAGGTCTATGGCAAGGCTTTTATAGAAGCTATGTATGGAAACGGTCCCGTTTCCTATATAGCATCATTATTTTTGTCGCCTCTTGTTTGCAAATCGCCACTTCTGTCTCATTTGTACGGTTTTTTGCAGAAAACAAAGCTCTCGCAAAGGAAGATTCTTCCCTTTATTGAAAAATTCCATGTGGACTCTGAGGAGTTTTTAGATCCGATTACTTCCTATGCAAGTTTTAATGATTTTTTCATTCGTAAGCTAAAACCCACGGCCAGACCCATAGCTACCGGCCATGATGTGGCGGTGCTTCCAGCCGATGCGAGATACTTATTTTATCCTCGTATTGACCAGGCCGATGGCTTTTTGGTAAAAGGAAAGAAATTTTCCTTAAGTGAGCTTTTGCAAGATAAACTTTTAGCAGAGCGTTACCAAAAAGGATCGATGGTCATTGCAAGGCTTTGTCCGACTGACTATCACAGATTCCATTTTCCCTGCAGTTGCCTTCCGGGAAACCCAAGGCTGCTAGACGGAAATCTAGAGTCTGTGAATCCCTTAGCCTTAAGAAAAAATATACAGATTTTAGCCGAAAACAAACGGTGCATTACAGCTCTTCAAACAAAATTTTTTGGGCAGGTTCTATACATCGAAGTAGGAGCTACATTTGTAGGCGGGATTTTTCAGACATTTACTCCAGTTGAGCCCTATGCCAAAGGGGATGAAAAAGGGTATTTTTCTTTTGGGGGATCTTCTCTTATTCTTCTTTTTGAGCCAGGCGCTATCCAATTTGATCAAGACCTTGTAGATGCTTCCCAGAAAAAACTGGAAATTAGAGGCCTGCTTGGCCAGTCTATGGGGCGCTCACTTTCTGTGGTATAACTCGGCAGATAGGGCACTTTTCTATTACATGACCTCTTGCTGGGCAATAGGTCCTGGCAAAATAGATGATCTGCAGATGCAATTTGATCCAGGTATCTTTCGGGAAAAGCTTTTTTAGGTCATTTTCCGTTTGGACAACGTTTGTTCCCTTGCTAAGACCCCATCTTTTTGCGCATCTATGGATATGGGTATCTACAGGAAATGCAGGAATGCCAAAAGCTTGGATAAGTACAACAGAGGCTGTCTTATGACCGACGCCGGGAAGTTTTTCTAGGTCCTCTAGGCTGCCTGGGACCTTTCCCTCATAGATATCGATAAGCATCTTTGATAAATGCCAAATGGCTCTAGCCTTAGTGGGCCCAAGGCCGCAGGGGCGTATGATATTTCCGATTTCTTCCGGGGAGAGTTTAATCATCTCCTCTGGAGTTTTTGCCTTGGCAAAGAGGATTGGTGTGATAAGGTTTACTCTTGCATCAGTACTTTGCGCAGAGAGAAGGACCGCAATTAGAAGAGTATAGCTATCTACATGAGAAAGAGGGATAGAGGGGCTTGGAAAAAGTTTTTCAAGGGTATTTAAGATAAATATGGCTTTGTCTTTCTTATTCATGCAGGGGAATCTAGGTTGCGAGCATTTGGGAGAGACGTCTTAACAGGAGTTATGAGCATTATATGTATTCCATTGTTTACAACTCTAGTTTAGCAGGGAAATGATATTGGAAAAAAGCATAGAACGTGCTATCTTTTTACTAAAAATTATTTTAGCAAAAGGATTGCCTCTCATGTTTAGAACGAAAATTCTACAATTCACCTGTCTTTTACTAGTTTTTTCCTCCGCCATCTTTGCAAAAGAAAATAAGAAAATCATCATCTGCGGTGTCTGTAAAGATATTGAAAAGGCGATTCCGGTTACAACAGCTTCAATTGATGAGTTAAAGGGGAGATTTGAAGATTATCGAATTGTCATTTACGAAAACAACTCCCAAGACAAAACCAAAGAGCTTCTGAAGGCTTGGGGCGCTAAAGATCCAAAAATTCTTATTATTTCAGAAGATGTATCTCCTAAGAAATTGCGTACTATGACCAGAACTCATAAGTGCCCTCGTACTGAAATGATTGCAAGAGCCCGGAACATTGTTTTAGAGGAGATTATGAAAAGTCGCTATGACGACTTTCCCTATGTCATCATGGCAGATCTAGACATGAACTCTTGGGATACTGAAGGCATTGTTGCTACTATTAACAACATAACCTATGAGTGGGATGCAGTATGCGCAAATGGCTCTTATGATCGCTATGCCTTTAGAAATGAAGAATATCCCTTAGGTGCCGAGCTCCTTGGTAAAAAATATTGGAGTCATGTTTATGACTTTGATCTGCACCTTAGTACAGAGGGGGAGTGGAAAAGGGTCTATTCAGCATTTGGTGGGCTAGCCGTGTATAAACGGGATGCGATTAAAGGTTGTAGATATGAAGGTGTTGTAACACCACAGCTAGAAACGTTAATGGAAAAATGGATTGAAGAGGGGCGATTATCTTAGAGACAGAAAAAAATTCCCTAGAGAAATTGGGATGAAATTAAAAAAACACGGCAGTCGGGTGATTTGGTTCGGCTCTGATTACAATATTGGGCTTCCTGTCACATGTGAACATATCCCCTTTCACGCGATGATGATCCAAAATGGCAGGGATAAAATTTATATCAATCCTAATCTAAAAAGCACTCATCCATGAAAATTTTTAAAAGGCTTTATGTTGCTATTGGAATTCTTTCTCTTCTTGTTTTTTTTAAATTGGGATATTTTGATAAGTTCCATAGGTCAAAAAGTAATCCCACTTCTAAATATGTGTGGTGCATGGGTTTTGCCCATAACTGTGATATCACTTTTTCAGGAAAGAAGAAAAGTCTGCATAGATATATGCGCCCTGAAAGGATTAAAACGGGTGATCTCGTTTGGGTAGAGTCTCAGTCTCTTCCAAAGTTTTATGCAGAATATCTAGATAAAATCCAAAATCCTTTTATTCTTGTACTAACGCATGGGGATGAGTCTTTTCCGAGTCACTTTGAAAAGAAGATCGATGTTAATAGACTCATCGAAGATTCCCGGATCATCCATATATTTGCACAAAACTGCGATTATAAAGGATCTTCTTCTAAAGTAAGTCATCTTCCTATTGGCCTCGATTTACATACGATGGAAAACAATGAGGAAGGAGCGTTTGGTGAAAACCAAACTTCAGCAAAAGAGCAGGAACAAAAGCTCGAAAAAATTCTTGCAAATCTGAAACCTACTTATCTGAGGATAAAAAGAGCCTACGTAGACTTTCAGCTTAATGATACAATGCGAGTCCATAATCAGATGAATCTTGTGTTTCATGAAGATCGGGAAACGATTTTTAAAAAGATCATGTCATCGGGCGTAATTGACGTGAACTCAGGAAGGATTCCTCGCAGTGAGCTTTGGAAGAAAAAAGGGGAATATGCCTTTTCTATCTGCCCTCCCGGTAATGGATATGATACCCATAGAGCATGGGAAGATCTTATTTTAGGATGTATTGTCATTGTTAAATCTTCCCCATTAAATCCTTTATATAAAGGACTTCCTGTTGTGATTGTTAACGACTGGTCAGAGGTCTCTGAAGAGAATTTTAGTAAATGGCTGCAGATGTACGGTGATGCCTTTACAAATCCAAAGTACAGAGAAAGGCTATCTCATAAATATTGGATGAATAAGATTGATCAGAAAAGAGTTGAATCTTTGTCTTCTTCTAGTAAATTTTGAAAATCTTCTTATTTGAAGTTGATTACTTGCCGACACAAAATTTAGAGAAGATCGCGCTTAAAATATCATCGCCTATGTCTTTTCCAATAATTGTGCCAAGCTCTCTAAGAACGGCTCTCATATCTGAGGAAAGAAATTCCGGAGAAATATCTAATTTTAGCCCCTCCACAAGTCTTGTTCCAGCCGTGAGCGCTTCATCGAGTGCCATTTTATGGCGGGCATTTGTGATGACGATCGCCTCTTGCGAAGGGGGGCCCTTTTTCCATATGATCTGATCGATCGCTTTTTTAAGTTCAGGTATCCCAAAACACTCCTTTGCGGAGATTTTTACCGATGGTAGGTTTGTAGGCATTGGTCCTATATGAGGGAGGTCTGCTTTATTCCATACAAGAAGTGTTTTATCAAATGGTGCTGAATCTAGGAGCATAAGCTCCTCTTCATTCAGCTCTTTCGAGATGTCCAGAAGCAGAAGAACCAGGTCTGCGCTTTCCATCGCCATCTTTGATCTGCGAATCCCTTCTTTTTCAACGAGCTCTTCTGTTTGTCTAATTCCAGCGGTATCTTTTATCCTGAAATGCAGGCCCCCTAAAAGGAGCTCATCTTCCAGGATATCTCTTGTCGTTCCAGCAATTGCTGTGACAATGGCTCTGTCTTTGCCAAGAAGGGTGTTCATGAGAGATGATTTTCCCGCATTCGGCGGCCCTACAAGACAAAGTGAAAGCCCTTCTTTAATGACTTGACCTTCATGGAAGGTTAAGGAAAGATTTTTCATTTTCTCGAAGGTGGATTCAATCATTGCTAAAATCTCTTCCTTGCTTGCAAACTCAAGACCTTCTTCTGGGAAGTCAACCCAGGCTTCTAAGATTGCTGCGACATCAAAGAGCTCTTTTTGGAATAGGTTGATCTTATCGGATAATGCCCCTTGCAACTGCTCTTCTGCCTTTTGCAGGGCAATCTCATTTTTGGCACCGATGAGCTCTTGGACAGCTTCCGCTTGCGCAAGGTCAATTTTTCCATTGATAAAAGCTTTGAAAGAAAACTCGCCCGGAAGAGCGGCTCTAGCGCCAGCTGTTAGGGTGGCTTCAAGTACTTTTCTCGTGACGATACTGCCGCCGTGGCAGTGAATTTCTACGGTGTCTTCCCCCGCAAAAGATCTGGTTCCCAGCATGACTAGTACTAATACTTCATCGAGAAAGTGGCCTTGCAGATCATGGATTTTCCCCAGGTGGGCCGTGTGTGTTTTATAGGAGTGTATCGGACCTGAAAAAATCTTAGAGACCACATCTAGAGCATCTTTGCCTGTAACTCTAATCACAGCAATTCCTCCCTCTCCAGGAGGGGTAGCGATTGCTGAGATCGTTTCATGGGGAACATAGGGTCTGTGGACAAAGTGCATATAGG
The DNA here is from genome assembly GCA_026398435.1 of Chlamydiota bacterium. Lineage (GTDB taxonomy): Bacteria > Chlamydiota > Chlamydiia > Chlamydiales > Rhabdochlamydiaceae > VGMB01. Next base: position 6,104 of record JAPLSW010000049.1, read on the forward strand.
TAGATATTTGTAAAATAATCTAGGCAATCATATCCGGTTTTGTGATTTATTTCTAGGATAGAGGTAAATATTTTTTAATTTGATTTAATGTTTAAAGTAGTTTTCTGTTTTGTTGCAGATTTAAAGTCGTATTTATTGTATGCTTTTCAAAATTAAAATTTAAATTTTGGAGTTTGTATTATGTCGTCAATAACTTTAAATAGAATTATAGATCAATGCGCGGATGGGCTTTTGATTACTGCTGGCAAGAAAAATCCCGCTACAGAAGAGGCGGCTCATCGCATTATCGATTTAGCTTGGGATGCTTATAAGCATGAAGCAAAGATCGAACCTCTCAGCCGGGGCTTTATTGTATCAAGACAGGTTAAAAACGATATAGCAGCTAGTAAAGGGGAGTTAGATCGACTTCTTCCTATATGTAAGAGAATTGCAATACTTGCCGAGAGAGATCGGGGTAGAAGGGAATTAGATCGCTACTCAAGAATGGCCATTGGTCTAGGTGGGGTTTCCCTTTTAGTTCCCGTATATGAAGAGGGTCCTTTATTAACAAGTCGTCCTGCCATCTTTGCTATGGCTGAATTTATCGGAGCCTATGCAATTCAATCCTTCAAGCATTGGCGATTGCCAAATAGGGATTCTGAAAGAACTGAGCTAGGGTGTTTATGGATGGAATTAGATGGAAGCATTCCTTTAAATATCAATAAAGCTTCTGAGGAAATGCGATCACAAATGCTTTTTACTCAGGCGATCGTTAATTATGCATCCATACGATTAAGAGTTCAGTAGAAACACACATATTGCGCGCCATCTTAAAGTAATGGCGCCTTGTGACCTTTTCTCGTAATAAAATTATAGAACCTATCGATCCCTTGAGAAAAGGCTCCATTGCCAAGGACGTTGGCTGTAGTAATAACCGGATCAAATAAGATATACAGAGCGGTAATAAGGGAGAGCATCTCAGGGGTGAACCCAAGGTAACTTTCTAATATCGGAAGCATCACGATGATCCCTCCGCCAGGAATGGCTGCAACTGAAAATTTTGCCAAAACAAAGAAAACAGCAAAGAGACTGTATTGTATGAGAGACGGCTCCGGCAGGGAGAAGTTCTTAAGCACGGCAAAGGCGAAAAGAGGGATTGCTAGGCAGTCTCCAATAAGGTGAATATTAACTGTAGCTGGAATGCACGATGCCGCAATATCTTTGTGCTTTGCATTTTTTTCAGCGCCAATGAGTGTGAGCGGCATCGCCGCTGCACTCGACATCGCTCCAAATCCCACAAAAGCCGCTGGTAGCATATTCTTGATGCTTTTAGCCGTTTCTTTAAGGCTACATTTATTAATGAAGAAATATAGCAAGCAGATGTAGAGAGCTTGCGATGCAGCCACGATTGCAAAGATAAGGGCATATTCTTTTACGATGGTATAGAGGATCTCGTCATGGGCAAGCTTTATAATGAAGCCTGCAACAAAGATCGGAATAATGTAGAGAAATACCCTTAAGATCCAAGAGACGATAATATCTGCTACCCATCTTAATTTATGCATTACAGGGTGCTTTATGAATGATCCTAGGATGCCGGCAAGAGCACCTGCTAGGAGCGCCATCCCATTGGAGAGCCACTGAGGAAGAGAAAGGACCCAAAGAGGGGATAGCTCTTGTTTGTGCTCCGGCATTCCGAAGGAGATCTCGAGTTTGTGAATGAGGGTGCCGATCCCAAAACTTGTAAAGGTTGAAGTGAAGTTCGAGAGGACTACAAATAGCAAGATCAGAAAAATGAGTTTTGTCGCCCCTTGCGCTAGATGGGAGGCTGTTTTAAAAAGAAGAAGGAAGATTAAGGCTGGCAGTACAAAAATTAGAACAGATTTTATCGTAAGGCTAATGGCATAGATAAAAGATAAAATATCTAAGGGGATGTACTTCTGCGTCAGAGCTGATAGCGCTATGACAATCAGCAATATAATGGGCATTTTTTTAAACATAGATCCTTCTACAATCAAGATGGCAGGAGTTTACCCCCCTATGGGGGTTTGCTGCAAAAGGATTTTACCAGCCAAGTCCGGTTTTATTAATCGAGAAGGTGGTAAAGCTTGTAGAAAAGCAGATGTAGGAAGACTGATCGAAGCTGTAAACCATGAGGATCATTGGAGCCGCCCTTTGTTGTCTTAGATTAATTCGGATCGTATCAGGGCGGCTTGATCGAGTCAATACAGTAGGGAAGTAAATCGTATATATTTTAAAAAGCCCTTAGGGCTGAGGTAATAAGTGAGGCCAAATCGGGCTCTTTTTCAGATTCCGCAAGGATCTGCTTTACAGCCTTTTGGGCCTGCAGGGGGTGATATCCTAGATTTACAAGCGCTCCTAGGGCATCGGAAAAAAGATCTTTTTTACTAGGACCTGAGGCAAGGGATAGTTCTGCAATTTTAGCAGTTTTGTCTTTCAGCTCGACAACGAGTCGTTCTGCCGTTTTTTTTCCGATGCCCGGAACTTTGCTAAGGAGGGTGATATTTGACTGAGAAATGGCAAGTTGTAAATCTGTAAGATCCATATGGCCAATGAGAGCAAGGCCCGTTTTTGGTCCAATTCCTGATACATCGATCAGTTTTTCAAAAAAATCTCTTTCTGTTCTTGAGGTAAAGCCGTAGCTTTTATGGGCATCTTCCCTGATCACGGTGCAAATATAAAGGATGGTTTCTTTGCCTGTCTGGGGCAGTTTTGCATAGTTATTTAGGGGGATCGCCACTTTATATCCGATCCCTTGGATTTCTAGTACGGCATGGGAAGGGGAGGAGTCTGTTAAAATTCCTTTAATATATTCGATCATATTCGACTCGATGTTAAGGCTGATTGAAAAGCAGTTTGGTTGGCATGGCAAATAGCTAGAGCTAGTGCATCGGCGGCATCTTCCGGCTCCGGAGGAGAGGGAAGTCTTAGCAGGGCTTGCACCATTTTTTGTACTTGGTGTTTACTTGCAGAGCCGTGTCCGACAACTGCGAGTTTCGCTTTTTTTGGAGCGTACTCGAAGAGGGGAATGTTTTTTCTAGCTCCCGCAAGGATTACCATCCCTCGTGCCATTCCAAGTTTCATCGCACTTTGGACGTTTTTATAGACAAACTGCGTCTCAACAGCGATAGCATCGGGCTGGTATTTTTCGATAAGGTGATCAATTCCTTGGAAGATGATCAGGTATCTTTGAGATAGGGGGAGCTTTGCTGGAGGGCGTATGCATCCGAAATCTAACGCTTCAAAGGAAGATCCCGCTTTGATAACCCCATAGCCCGTTATCTGTGTGCCGGGATCGATCCCTAAAATAATCAGCGGTTTTTTTTCGGTATGAGATATCACAGCCTCTCCTGAAGTAGTTCTTTAGTGATATAGGATTAGAAATTAAATTTCTATAGTAGGATCTCTAGTTATGGTAATTTTGGTTTGTCAATTTTTAAGCCATCTGAGACGATGGTGTTAAATGTTGTTTTGAACTCTCTATAGGAATCTTTGGTATACAAAATCGGAAAGTATTGGTATCTTCGGGAACATTTTCTATGAGAGTGGCCTTAACTTTAATCTTTACAAGAGCAGTGGATGGGAGATCTTACAAATCCTAAAAATATCATAGTGCGTATGCCTAATTGGGTGGGCGATATGGTTATGGCAACTCCTGTGCTTACCGATCTCCGTCGGAAGTTCCCAAATGCTAAGATAACTGCTATGTGTAAAACGCCTCTTTGCGAGCTTCTAGAAGAAAATCCTGAGATTGACGAAATCTTCTGCTTTACTAAGACAAGCGCCTTCAGTCGTCACTCAGATAAAAAAGGGATCATCGATAAACTAAGCCAAGGTAAGTATGATCTTGGAGTGCTGCTCACGAATTCTCTTTCCTCTGCTTGGTGGTTTTGGCAAGTGGGAGTAGAAAATAGACTCGGATATGAGAGCAAGGGAAGAAAGTTTTTACTGACTACATCGGTCCCCTTCCCTGAAAATGTAGAAAAGCAGCATTTGGTGACATCGTACAAGATGCTCCTTGCCCCGCTCGGAATTCCAGTGACTGATTCTGTCCCAAGAATTTTTCTTTCTGAAAAGGAAGTGCAGCAAGCAAAGACCCTTCTAAAACAACACGGCATTGCTGAGAGTCACCAAATTGTAGGAATTAATCCTGGAGCCACATATGGCTCTGCCAAATGCTGGCTTCCTGAGCGATTTAGGGATATTACCAGAAGACTGCTCGAGGACAAAGACGTATTTGTTGTCTACTTCGGCGATCAGGCAACAGCTTCTTTAGTTAAGGAGATTTGTCAGGGCCTTTCTCCTCGCGTTGTGAATTTTGCGGGTCTGACATCGCTAAGAGAGCTTGCTTCACTTGTAAGCCTTTGCGATGTATTTTTGACAAATGATAGCGGTCCGATGCATATAGCTGCAGCACTCGGCACTTCCATTGTCGCTTTATTTGGTTCTACAAGTCAGGTGATTACCGGGCCCTATAAGTCAGGTACTGTCATACAAAAGCCGGTGGAGTGTTCCCCCTGTTACCAGAGAACGTGTCCTATAGATTTTCGTTGTATGAAAAAAATTGAGGCCGATGAAGTATATGATGAGCTTATCAAAGTTCTTCGCTCGAAAAAAAACAAACTCTCTATTTGTCCGTAAGCGCGTATGTTAAAACGCCTTTTTCGCAAACTACTTCCAAATCCCTTAGACTCTCTTCTTAAAAATGCCGCAAGGCAAGGGAAGAAAACCTTTTTGCTCGGATGGAATCGGGGTCTGGGTGACATTCCTCTTGGTATGTATGCCACTTTATATCGGATCAAATCTTTTGTTCCTGATGCAAAAGTGACCTTTATTACTCGCCCTGATCTTTTTGAAGGATTTCAAATGCTGCCGGGGGTAGAAGTTTTATGTTGCGCATCATGGAAAAGAAAACACCCGGTATCACTGGAGTCCTCTCTACTTACCTTAGGAAGAAATAGCCGGCAGTGGGATGTAGTAATCGCAGAGCCCGATCCCACCTACTGGGTGAAATGGCAGCTTGGCCATTTAACCCCAAAACTTTTTTGGGATCCTTCATGGAATGAGCTTAGCAGCGGCTTCCCTTTAAACAGGGAAGAAAAGTATATCGGGGTACATGTGCAGACAGAGACCAGTTATGGCTATGAAAAAAATTGGCCTCTAGAAAAGTTCCATTCCCTTTTTAAGGAGCTCGAGGAATGTGGAAGGAAAATCATTTTATTCGGGCTTGGCAATACTCCGGAGTTTGCAAGCTCAAATGTCATAGACCTTAGAGGAAAGACCACTATGAGACAGATGCTCTCGATTATTAAAAACTGCTGTAGTCATCTTGTGGTGCCGGATTCTGGAGTTCTTTCTTTAACCTATTTTATCGATCAGTCTTTTCCGCTTACTATAGTTTCCCTTTGGGCAGACCCTCTCCAAGGGGTCCTTAAACAAAATGTAGCCTCTCCCAATCCGCTACTTGTTCATCATCCGCTGATTGCAAAAGATGGTGATTTGAAAAATGTTTCTGTAGAGCAAGTATTGCAATATATCATCCAAAAAAAAGAGGGGTCTCTATGAACCCAGACGTGGTCAAAGATCTTGTTCTCTCACTTGGTCAACCGGACCTTTTAGAAGGGGTAGAGACCCTAACTGATCAGGAAAGAAAATCCTTTTATACTCAACTCATAAAATATGGGAAATCCCTTCTTGAAAAGCAAAGAGGATCTCTTAAAGAAAAAACTCCTGCATCTCTGCAAGGAGCTGAGTCTCCTTCTTTTAAAACGCCATCTGCTCCTTCACATCTTCTGGGAATGAAGGCCATTAAAAATGGGAAGGTAGCCTGCCTTATTCTTGCTGGAGGAAGTGGAACAAGACTTGGAATAAATGGGCCTAAAGGGAAAGTTAGCGTATCACCGGTCCTTCACAAGAGCCTATTTCAGATACAATGTGAAAAGGTAAAGGTCCTATCAGAGCAAGTATCAAGACCTCTTCAGATTGTTATTATGGCCTCCAGCCAAAATTTGCGTGAGACAACTTCCTACTTTGAAGAAAAGAAATATTTCGGTCTGGATCCATCTCAGGTGCATATCTTGGCCCAAGAAAATCTTCCGTTTCTTTCTGTGGAAGGTAATTGGGAGCTTGCCTCTCCGGGCGCTCTTGCTGAGGGACCGGATGGTAATGGGAAAGCATTACTGCTTCTTAAGAATTCTGGGCTCCTAGAAAAATTTCAAAAAAAAGGCATTGAATATATCAATGTGATCTTAGTCGATAATCCCCTTGCCGATCCCTTTGATGCAGATTTAATAGGTCTTCATCAGGAGCAGAAAGCAGAAATTGCCCTAAAAGTAGTTGAAAGAGAGAGTGCGGAAGAATCTGTAGGAATTATGGCTCGCTTTGCAGGGCAGGTAAGGGTAGTGGAATACTCCGATCTGGAGAAAGAGGCTCGATGTCAAAAAGACGATCAGAATAGATTGAGCCTGCCGCTGGCAAATATCGGTATCATGTCCTTTTCTCTTTCATTCATTCAAAGATGCGCATCGCAGATGGAGCAGATGCCTTGGCATCTAGCTTTTAAAGATGCGCATGTGCATTCCTCTGTAAAGAAGATGTGGAAATTTGAGCATTTTATTTTTGATTTACTACCCCTTGCCAATGCCATATCGATTATCAAGGGATGTAGAGAGGATTGCTACGCTCCTTTAAAAAATGCAGCGGGAGACAAAAGCATCGGAACTGTTCAAAATGCTCTTTGCAAGAAATACCAAAAGATCTATTCCGATCTTTCAGGGATAAAAGCACCGGATAGAGTATTTGAGCTAGATCCGATGTTTTGGTATCCTACCGATGAGATGAAAGCTTATTGGAAAAATAGGCCTCTTCCCGAAAAACAAACTATCGATCCTATGTCATTGTAAAGACTTGTGGACTGTGTTAATGTGAAAAAAAGTGAAATAACAGGTGATTAAATGCGTGTTGGATATTTAGGTGCGGGAACGTGGGGATTTTGTCTGGCCTCCCTTTTAGGATCGAAAGGATACCCTGTGACCCTTTGGACATCTAATCCGGACTTTGCAAGGCTACTTACAAAAAATCGGCAGCATCCGAAGCTGCCCCATTTCCGCGTAAGTGATAATGTCACCTTTACAAGTGATTTAAAGCAGGCTATTGACGGAGCGGAACTTATTGTCGAGTCTGTGACCTCAAGAGGGATACGCCCTGTATTTGAACAGGTACTATCTCTTGGTAATTGCCATGCTCCGATCATACTTACTTCAAAAGGGATCGAGCAAAATAGCGGTCTTCTTCTTCCAGAGGTTGTATTAGAGGTAATGGGAGAGAGCTATCGCAATAAAGTGGGCTGCTTAAGTGGCCCAAGCCATGCTGAAGAGGTCATTCAGAACTTGCCTACATCAGTTGTTTGCTCTTCTTATAATCCAGATTTAATGCTTCTTATTCGCGATGCATTTAATACTTCAAATTTCAGAGTGTATCCCAACGCTGATCTTAATGGAGTCGCTTTTGGTGGCGCTATGAAAAATATTATAGCCATCGCCTGTGGCATCTCTGATGGACTGGGATTTGGGGATAATACCAAGGCCGCTCTTATGACAAGAGGGCTACATGAAATTCGCAAACTTTCTGTAACCAAGGGATGTCATCAAGAAACTCTTAATGGCTTGTCTGGTATGGGAGATCTTTGTGTAACATGCCTTTCCAAGCTCAGTCGCAATTACACCTATGGTAGGCTCATTGCTGAGGGGTTATCTGCCCAAGCTGCCCAGGAAAAAATCGGGATGGTCGTTGAAGGGGCATATACTTGTGTATCAGCTTTGCAGCTAGGAGAAAAAGCGCACATCCCTCTGCCTATTTCAGAAGCTGTATATGCCATCATCTATGATAATTTAAATCCTCATCAAGCCGTAAAAGCTCTACTGCAAAGAGAGATCAAAGAAGAACACCTATGACGAGCTTTATAAGGGTTGTTACTGCAGATGAAATGGCAAGGGTAGAAAAGTTATCCGTTGAAGCTGGATCGTCAGAAGCTGCCTTTATGGAAAAAGCGGGTATAGGTGTTGCAAATGCTGTAGCGGACTTCCTCGCTATCCATCCGCAAAATAAACAAGTGACAGTCTTTGCCGGTAAAGGAAACAACGGAGCCGATGCGTATGTTGCAGCCGTCCATCTTTTGCAGAAAGGATATGATGTAGAGGTGTATCAATTATATGGATACGATGTATGTAGTCCTTTAGGCCAGGTCCAATCTGATAGATTTGCAAAAATAGGGGGGGTGATACACCCCTTGCAAAATCATAATGATGGGTTACTTGCTATTAAAGGAGTAGTCATCGATGGCCTTGTTGGCACTGGCTTTAAAGGAAAAGCAACGGAACTTCTCGCTGAGGCCATAGAAAAAATAAATGCCTCTACAGCTACGATATTTTCTATAGATATCCCTTCAGGCCTTTGTGGAAATACAGGCGCTGTGGGATCTGTGGCTGTCGGCGCTGATTTTACCATCTACCTCGAGCTTCCAAAACTCGGTTTTTTTCTAGATAAGGGATGGGATCATGTAGGTAAGCTCATTGCTGTTTCTTTTGGACTTCCCAAAACCTTTTTGCAGCAAGCAAAGGTATCTGCCTATCTTGCTACAGAGCTGGCCATGAAAGAGTGGCTCCCACCCGTCAAGAGAACAAGACATAAATATGATGCAGGGTACGTACTCGCCATTGCAGGATCAGAGTCGATGCCGGGCGCTGCTATTTTATCTTCCTCTGCAACACTCCATGCCGGCGCCGGCATGGTTCGTCTCTACCATCCCCTGGGGATGGAGGAATCCTTAAGCTCCTCTCCTCCTGAGGTGATTAAAGAAGAGTGGGACTTTGAGAATCTAGATAGTATTTCCTCTCAAGTGACAAAAGCTGCAAGTCTTCTAAGTAAAGAAAATGCTAAAAATGGTTCTTTCTAAGGTGTCGCTTCCTACGGTGATCGATGCTGACGCCCTTTTTTTTCTCGGACAAAATCCCTCATGGATCCTCCCCAAAGCATCCGTTCTTACTCCCCATGTTGGAGAAATGAAACAGCTGCTTTCAACATTTGATGAAAAGGATGTTAAAGGAGATTTCTTTGCACAGTGCGCCCTATTTGCAGAAAAAAAACATGTTGTACTTGTGGTAAAAGGGGCTCCGACGATTGTCTTTTGTGCTGGAAAAACGCCTGTCATTATTCCCTATGGAGATCCAGGGATGGCAACAGCTGGCAGTGGTGATGTTCTAACTGGGATAATAGCTGCGCTTCTCGCTCAAAAATTGCAGCCTTTTGAGGCGGCAATACTCGGGGTCTATCTTCATGCAAAATCAGGAGAATATGCCTCCATCTCGAAAACGTCTTACTGTATGGTGGCATCCGACATCATAGAGAATCTTCCCAAAGCTTTTAAATCTCTTCTAAAGAGCAAATGAGTAGTTGAGCACAAGAGCTTCCACTCCCGGATTTTTCTTTCCAAGGGAAGCATTGGATATATGATAAAACTGCGCGCCGAGGCGGCTTTTATTTTTAAATACAAAGCTCAGTTCAGCCGCTGATCTGAACTCTAGAGGAAACCACAGTTTTTTCCCTTTGCCTCGGTAATATAGCCCTGGTGTAAAGCTCGGCATAAGCACCACATTTTTACCAAAAAAGATGTCGTATCCCATTCCTCCATATACATAGGTTGTTCCTTGCTGAGTGACAAATAAACCGACAATGGGACGCGCCTTTTTAAAATGAGTAAGGGTGGATCTGTATTCGAATTGGACCATGGCGTGTGTGGGGTTTTTGACGATATCAAAAATTCCAGCGCCCACAGTGAGTAGATCGGGATTCTCAAAGGTTTCGTCTTTTAAAGTGCTCGCAAAAGCATGAGCGCTCAAAATAAGTAATAGGGAAAGGGAAAGTCTTTTTAGCAAAAAAATCTCCTAGGGGCAAGTAGAACCAAAAAACAATTGTAAAGATTTTTATTTAGCTTGTTTGCAATGAAAATGCAAGGAAAGATTTACACTTTAAATTCCTAGAGGGGATTTTTACTTGATGAACGAATTGAGTTGTGATTCATGTGAGGAAAATTAGATCCGAATGCTATTGCGTTTGAGATTTAGAATAAGAAAACTTCTTTCCATTATTTTTGGGAGAAAAGAAGTTTTCTTATAGGTAATTAAACCGAGAAAGAATCTTGGATCGGTTGCTGCGATTCTGACTCTGGAGCTGCGACTCCTTCTTGAGCAGTGGTACTTGCGGCAGGCACTGTCTCTGCACTTAGATTAGAATTATTACCTGGCTGCAGAGCAGTCTCTTCAGTAGTGATTTCTTCTGCAGGTGGTGGTGGCGGTGGTGAGTCTGCTAATACAGCAGTTTCATTGCCGGGAGCTGCAGAAGCTGCGCTAGATGAGGCTTCAGCTTCTGGATACTCTACAAAAGTCCTTTCAGAATCGGGTGTTTTTGTAGATGCTCTTTCTGGAGCTCTATATTCACATATCAAGCAAGACAGGCAAGCGAATACTTTCTCTTCTGTCAGAACTGAGGGCTCCTATACTTGTCTCATCAGGTGTTTGAACACCTGTGATTCCCTGAGTATCTGGAGTGGCTTGTGGGGCTTCAACTGAAAACGCTCTTGAGCGGGGAGGAAGTCCGGGAATTTCCTCAAAATCCCTTATTAAAGGTATAGGAGGTTCCTCTTGTTTAGGTCTTCCCGTTTCAGATTCTTGTCTAGGAAGTGCAGTAGCTGGTGCCCTTTTGCAGCAATTACAGAGCCATGCAATAAAACCGTTTATACCTGTTGTATTTTTTTGTGCAGGTAAAGATTGCTCGCTTGTTGCGGGTGTTATGGAAGAACGGGCTCCAGCTAAGCCTTTAGGGCGTTGTGCCGTATCGATTCTAAGAGTGTCTAGACTTCTTGGGAGGTCGGTTTGAATTGTATCTGAATTGTCAGAAACAGGCTCAATGCCTGCTCCGCAATGTACTGGTGATGCCATAAGATTGTCTCCTAACATGATGAGTTTGTAATCATTCCTTTTGATGAAGGCATGATTACTATAAAGTTAAGAAAAAATTAAGAAAAGGACCATTAAAAAAAGTTGGATTACATCAGGCGGGTTGTCTATGACACATGAATCCACTTCCGAATAACTATTTCCTATTTCGTTAAAAAAGATCTCAAGATTTACTCGTGATAATATTCTCTATACCAATCTACAAAATTCTTTATGCCAGTAGAAAGGGGAGTCTTAGGATGGAATCCCAGCATGCTGCCAGCTTTAGAAATATCTGCATAGGTAACAGGAACTTCCCCTGGCTGCATGGGAAAATGGTTATATGTCGCTTTTTTTCCTGTTGCAAGCTCGAGCTGCTGTACAAGCTCGGTAACTTCATGGGGACTATTGTGACCAAGATTGAAAATTTCATCTTGAGCGGAGAGGTCGATGGCTGAGGCTATCCCATCCACAATGTCGTCGATATAGGTGAAATCTCTTTTCATTTTCCCTTCCGCAAAAAGAGGAATGGGGCTGCCGGTAAGTAGAGCTTTGGTAAAGGAAAAATAGGCCATATCGGGTCTTCCCCAGGGTCCATATACAGTAAAGAAGCGAAGACCTGTGACAGGGATCTTATAGAGGTGGTGGTAAGACCTGGCAATCAGTTCATTGCTTTTTTTTGTAGCTCCATAAAAGTTGGAGGGGCTGTCGGTGAGATCTGTTTCAGAGAAAGGGATTTTTTTATTCATCCCATAGACGGAAGAAGAGGAAGCATAGATGAAAGGGATGGGACCAAATTTACGGCATACTTCAAGGATCTGCACAAAACCATCTAGATTACTATGCACATAGGCCTCTGGATGAGTAATGCAATATCTAACTCCTGCTTGCGCGGCTAGATGGACGATATGGGTGATGCCGGCATTTTGGAAAAGAGCTTCAATTTTAGCTCTGTCATTGAGATCTATTGCATGGACCTCTATCCCTTCTTTTTTAAGGAGAGCTGCTCGATCGTGTTTAAGACCCATGTCATAGTAGTCATTAAAATTATCACAACCTATGACAAGATCACCTCTTGCGGTAAGAAATTTTGCAAGATGAAACCCGATAAAACCGGCGATGCCGGTCAAGAAAATTTTCTTCCTCGATGAAAAAGAGTTTTGCAGAGTATGATCCATAAAAATTCTACTTTCGCTACCTTGAGCTTTTTACCATGAACTTTTACTTTAGCAGATTTCTCGTTTTACTCCACCGTAAAAGCCTCTTTCTTTTATTCGTTACTTTAGGGCTTCTTGCAGCAGCAGTATCTAGCTGCTCTAACGCTCCTTATACGGGAGGGGATGTTTTAGGTGCTGATGAATTTGTTATGGATTCTTATAAGATCCGAGAAGGTAAATTTTCTATTTTAGAGATGCAGGGGTGTGAGCATGAGGAGCTCCCTGAGGAATATCTGCAGCCTTATACAGATATAGTTCATGAAGGGGACCTTCTAGTAATCTCTCTTTTCCATCCGAGTAGATCGGATCTTGTTGCAGCATTTGCAGGGATCAGCTCGACAGTTGGTTTTAGAGTAAATGAAGGGAAGGTGATCCTTCCCGATCTCGAGCCGATCGAGGTGGAAGGGATGACCCTTGAAGAAGCGAGATTGCAAATCCAATCGAGCTACCAAGAGCAGATCAGAGATATACAGATCTTTTTAGCATTTAAGGATCGTATTGAAAGAAAAGTGGAGCTCGCAGGTCTTGTTGCAGTACCTACCATACCCATTGATGGACGGATCCGTCTTTTTGAGACGCTAGCCATTGCTAAAGTACCTTTCAATGCCAACTTTTTTAAAAGTTATGTAGTCAGAGATGATCGTATGGTGCCAGTAGATCTCTATAAGCTGATGAAGGGTGGGGACATGAGCCAAAATATTGTTATGCGCGGTGGAGATAAGGTGTATATCGCTGAGGCCTCTGATTCTACCATCATGGTCCTGGGTGAAGTAGGCAAGGAGCAGGTCATAGATATACCAAGTGGCTTTATGACGCTGCGCAAAGCGCTAGCTGTAGCAGGCGGTATCCCTTTTACAGGGGACAAATCGTATATTCAGGTAATACGTGGTAACGTGCTTCATCCTAAGATTTATTCTTTAAATTGGCAGCACGTCATACATCTACCTAATGACAGCATGCTCCTGATTCCTGGCGACATCGTTTATGTCGCTGCAAAGCCCATTACAGAATGGAATCGTTTTGTCACGCAAGTTCTTCCGACTCTCATTGGTATAGATCTTGTTAGCAAAGGGGTAAAAGCCATCGGAGTAAATGTCCCTTAAGGGAAAAAAATCTTGTAGTGATCGCTCGTGTGTGGCTATAGTCCCCCTTTGTTTGTAGGTGGTTAAATTAAATAATAATGTAGGATTGTTATGGGCAAGTTGCAAGCGGACCAGTTTTTTTTCTCCCTTCGAGAT
>JAPLSW010000049.1:19578-81926 GCA_026398435.1 Chlamydiota bacterium
TAAAAAAAACCAAAAGGTGTTTCTCAAGACAGGAGCCATAAGCTTTTGTTTGGTTTTTGTTTTTATCTCTTTGAAAACACCCGTATTTCAAGCTGAGGCAAAATTTAAGAAGGCTGAGTCTTCTAAGGATATTTCTGCATCATTAAAAAATCTATCGAGCCTTGTCTCTGTTTCGAGTGACCAATCAAGTATTATTTCCACAATGAAATCGAAATCCTTTCTCAAAGATATTGTATCGGAACTTGGCCTCCAAGTAACTGTTCGAGAAAAGGGACTTATATTTAGAGCTATCGGAAATACTCGTTCCAATATTGCAGGGCAGCTAGGGCAGAAAGTGCAAAGGGAAGAAGGCTTTTCTTTCCTAAAAGTTAGTTATGAAGGGATGAATACCCTAAAACTTGCGCTCCATTTTTTAGAGGAGGGGGAGTATGAGGTTTTTGATCGTAAGGGTCTTTTCCTTGCCAAGGGAAAGATCGGAGCGCTCGTAGATCTCCCTGAGGTAAGTTTTGTTTTAGAGACGGTGCCGGTTAATTTGTCCAAACAAAAACGGTACAGTATGACAATTTCCCCCTGGGAAGAAACTGTTAAAAAAGTGCAGAAAAATTTCTCGATTCGTGAGGAGAAAAATGATGCGAAAGTTTTTCTCCTGAATTTTTCCTCTAGTAGCCAGGCGCTTTCGATGGACTTTTTGAATTTTATCATGCGCGAGTACATAGCTTTAGTAAAAAAAGAAAAAAATGACCTTTTACAAAATCACTTAACATTTTTAGAGGGAAGAAGAAAAGATTTAGAAGAGACCTATTCCGATTTTTTAGGGGACCATGTTGTCTATTTGGAGAGTAGTTTACAAAGAGAAGGATTTATGGGTCTGAAACAGGAGCTCCAGATCTTAGAAAAGCCCTACGAAGACTACCACACCAAACTCTATGATGTAGAACTAGAACTCAATCGTCTGCGTCCGGCTGTTTCCCAGAAATCCCAAGTGGTGAGCCTCGCTGAAGATAAGGAAAAAGAAAGAGACCTTACTCAAAAAAAATTAGCTTTATTAGCCGATAAAAATACTAAAAATAAGATCTTGAAAGAAAGTTCACTGGATTTATCTGAGAAGCTAAACGCATCTCTGAAAGGAAAATCAGAGGATACAGCTAATACAAGATCGGAAATTCTAGCCTTTGCAAATGCTAGCTTAAAAGATGACTTAAGACAACTAGCTCAAGTTAAACGGGAAGCGGAAAGTCTTTTGGAGAGCTTAACTCAAAATACCGATTCTTTAGATGTTCCGGCAGGTCCATTTTCTCCAAGTTCCCTTGTATCTACATGGGTAGCTCAGCTAAAAGCTGAGCAGCAGAAACATCTAGCATTACTTGGAGAAAACCCTGCTGAAGCAAAAAATGCACTGGAAGAAAAACGGGAAAGTTTCAAGGCTCTACTAGTAGATTTTCTTAAAGGTATAGAGAAAAAACATAGCGCTCTTTTGGATAAGACACTGGTCGAGCGGGATGATTCTTTGGAATTTCAAGGTCTTAATCCAGAAACCGCCCAAAAGCTCTATCTAGAATATAATCATGAGCTGGATTCTGTTAGCCTCAATATTGAGCAACTATGTTATGTGAAAGACCAAATTTTTGATCCAAGTGTTGATGTAAGCTCCCTCTGCAATCTCCTTACTGATCCGATAAGTCAGCAGATGGTCCAAAAAGCCGGACAAATGGCATTAGACCTCAGAGATGATTTTAACCGCAGTCATAAAGAACACGAAAGGCTAAAAGATAGCCTTTCAACACAGAAGAGCTTTCTACTCCATCATATAACGCAAATGATCGATGTGCAGAAAATGAGAGCGAAGCTCATAGAAGACAAGATTCATTCTTTGCAGCAATCATCTGTCCACCTTCTAAATACGGAAAAACAGCTCATAGAAGAAAGGCTATCTCAGCTAAGAAAGAGCATGAGTTCATCTCTTCCTCAAAAATGGAAACTCGAAAATCAACTCCAGTTGAAAAAAGAGCTTTTTATAAAGATGATCGAGGGTATTGCCCAGCTAGAAGAATCAAAGATGCTCGACCAAAATATTCTTCCACTCAGTTTTAAGGTAATAGATCCGGCTTTCATTCCCCAAAAAATTCAGGTGCCGGGTCTCTTTGTTTATCCGGTACTTTTTGCTTTTCTCTCAATGATGTTCGGGTATGTCTATGCATTCTTTAGAAGAGTCTCTCGTGGAAGCCCGATATCCCTTGAGCTTTTACACCATTATAATTTCCACTGCTGTGGCCAGGTAAGCCCCTATGCAGATGCATCACTTTCAGAGATAAAAGAAAGTGATTTAGAGACTATCCGAAGGATATCCCACTTTGCCCACCTCCAGAAATCATCGTGCTCTGGACTTTCTTTAGGTTTACTTGGGAATAGTCCTGCTAACTACTCTGAAAATTTAGCCATCCTACTTTCCCAGATGGGGTCAAGAGTACTGCTCATTGACAGCACATTCCAAGGATTTTCTTCCCAAAGTGTAAAAGGACTCCTTTCTTTCCTTAAAGGGGAGTCAGAGGCTCCCACAATTATTCGGCAAGACTCCTATGATTTTGTGAATTCAGGGGGATACTGCAGGAATTTCGTAGAGCTTCTTTCTCAGAAAAAATTCGATAGTTTTATAATTGAGAAGAAAAAAGAGTACGACTTTGTTATCATACATAGCGGAGTCAGTAGTACATCCATAGAGGCTATGATCTATCAGTCTGTTTCAGATGTTTGTGTGATCGCCGCGGGCTTTGAAGATTCGCTCGAAGACTTAGAAAGCTTTAGCCAGTGGAAAGAGAGAAAAAAATCTGATTGTCTGACATTTGTTTTACGGGAAAGTTAACATGGGATTTTTACAAGGAAAAGTTTTAGTCACAGGGGGCGCCGGCTTTGTTGGCTCGCACCTTTGTGCAAAGCTATTAGAAAAAGGTCTTGATGTTATCTGTTTAGATAATCTTTTTACTGGAAGAAAAGAAAATATTTCTTCCTTACTAGCATCTCCAAACTTCACCTTTGTTCAGCACGATGTTTGTCTTCCGTATAACTTTAAGGTTGATGCGATATTTAATCTGGCTTGTCCGGCCTCGCCACTCCACTACCAGTATGATCCTATCTTTACGATGAAGACGAGTTTTTTAGGGGCGCTGCATGCGTTAGAGCTAGCTAAAGAGCTGCATATACCAGTTTTACAAGCATCGACCAGTGAAATTTATGGAGATCCCCTTATTCATCCTCAAAAAGAGGACTACTGGGGAAATGTAAATCCTATCGGGATACGTTCTTGCTATGATGAAGGGAAACGCGCTGCCGAAACTCTGTTTTTCGATTTTCACCGAAAGCACGGTATCCCGATAAAAGTGGCTCGTATCTTCAATACCTACGGTCCCCGCATGCTGGAAAAAGACGGTAGGGTAGTATCAAACTTTATCGTGCAGGCTTTATCAAAACAGCCTCTTACTATTTATGGAGATGGCTCCCAGACAAGATCCTTCTGTTATGTAGATGATTTAGTAGATGGGCTTATAGCTCTTATGGAAAGTGACTCTACGGGGCCTTGTAACCTTGGCAACCCGGTAGAGTTTACCATCAAAGAACTTGCAGAGCTTGTGCTCGAGATGACAGGATCTACTTCGCCACTTATCTATAAAGATCTTCCTCAAGATGATCCGAGACAGAGGAAGCCGGATATTACTTTTGCTAAGGAAAACTTAAATTGGGCTGCCAAGGTTGCTTTAAGAGATGGTCTTAAGGTGGCGATTGAGTATTTTCAGGGTGAGCTAAAGCGACACTCTTTGCCATAGGATCTATCTTTTGTAGATCACCACTCAATAGGTTCCTCACCCATCCCTGTTTGGAATTTAATGTGAGAGGAGCTCCCATGTTTTTCGCAGATCTCTCTCCATTTAGCGACCATTTGAGCGGCTAAGGGAGCCGCTTCCTTTCCTCCGGTATCACTGAACCGTAGGAAAACGGCGATGGAAAGCTCGGGCTTGTCCCAAAGAGTTCTTCCTTCATCATCATGGTGGAAGCTGATCCCACCAAACCAGATGCTGTTGCTGATTTCAGCTTTGGATTCTGCATCTATCCACTGCTTGTAAAGAGTTTCACCGGTGCCTGTTTTTCCTACGAGCTGGTAACGGAGGTCGTTGTAATCTTTCATGATTTTGGGATGAGCCCAAAGGGCGCGGATGATGCCGGGTCTGGCCGTCCCCTTAGGGCCGTTGATTACCTGCTGCATTCCTCCTAAAAGAAAGGATCTGATCTCTGGAGGAAGAAAGATTTCTCTTTTCACCTCAGTCGGCATGAAGTGGACCTCATCTTCTTGCTTAAAAAGAAGGAGTATTGAGAAATATTTTGAGCTAGTCTACTCTGGTTCTTCTCAAATTTTTTTAATTGGAAGTTGTTAATGGAAAATTCGGATAATTAGCAGCTAATAACGAGCAATCTATCTTTTGAATCGCTTAAAAAACTCAACGAATATGGAATCGAATATTGGAGCGCCAGGGATCTTCAGTTATGCCTAGGCTATTCTAAGTGGCATGAATTTGAACCAGCCATCAAAAAAGCTAAGGAATCATGTAGACAGTCTGGAAATGATCCTCAAAACCATATTACAAGCGCTTGTAAAATGGTCGAGGTTGGGAGCCATACAAGAAGAGAGGTGAATGATTATCACCTCTCTCGATTCGCGTGCTATCTTATCGCCCAAAACGGAGATCCCAGAAAGCCTGAAATTGCACAGGCTCAAAAATACTTTGCCGTTCAAACTCGAAAACAAGAGCTTTCAGAGGGAAATGCTGCCGATCTCGAGCGTTTAGAGTTAAGGAAACAGGCGTCTGTTGAATTTAAAGCTCTTTCTGGTGCTGCCAGAGATGCAGGAGTTCAGAATAAAATGTTCGGTATTTTTCATGATGCCGGATATAAAGGACTTTATGGAGGACTGGGAGTTGATGCAATTAAGGCCCGTAAAGGCATTGATCCTAAAGAACAGCTCATGGATCGGATGAATACGACAGAACTTGCCGCCAACCAATTCCGTATGACCCATACACGTGAAAAACTCAAATTGGAAAAAATCAAGAACCAAAGAGATGCTATGGAGACTCACGAAATGGTCGGAAGGGAGGTTCGAGCAGCTATTGCTAAAATTGGTGTTGCTATGCCTGAAAATATTTCGCCTGCGGAACCTATAAAAAATGTTGAAAAACGGTTAAAAAAAACTAAGCCGCAAGTGATCTTGGATGAAAAACATTCCGGCCTTTTACCCGCTAACTCCCTTAAGAGCTTGGAGTCATGAGGAGCAGTCTAATTTTTCACATGTAAAAGGTTCTAATGACCTCTGTTTTTTTATTCGTAATAGCTTGGCTAAATAGAACTTTTAGTAAATCACCATTCAATAGTTTCCTCACTCATCCCTGTTTGGAATTTAATGTGAGATGAGCTTCCATGTTTTTCGCAGATCTCTCTCCATTTAGCGACCATTTGAGCCGCTAAGGGAGCTGCTTCCTTTCCTCCGGTATCGCTGAAGCGTAGGAAAACGGCAATAGCAAGCTCGGGCTTATCCCAAAGAGTTCTTCCTTCATCATCATGGTGGAAGCTGATCCCACCAAACCAGATGCTGTTGCTGATTTCAGCTTTTGATTCTGCATCGATCCACTGCTTGTAAAGAGTTTCACCGGTGCCTGTTTTTCCTACGAGCTGGTAACGGAGGTCATTGTAATCTTTCATGATTTTGGGATGGGCCCAAAGGGCGCGGATGATGCCGGGTCTAGCTGTCCCCTTAGGGCCGTTGATTACCTGCTGCATCCCTCCTAGAAGAAACGAGCGGATTTCTTGAGGAAGAAAAATTTCTCTTTTCACCTCGGTTGGCATGAAGTGGACCTCATCCTCTTGCTTGGCAATGACGGCTTCGGTAAATAAGGGGAAGTGGATTCCTACAAGAGATAGTTGCTCCTGGAAGGGGAAGCCCTCATAGGAACTGGCAAAGGGATCTTCTTTCGCTTTTTTCCCGGCCGTGAGTTGCACGAGTTTCGGTTTTAATACTTTGCCTTGATTGGCAATGGTAGAAAGCATAACGCTTGTTTGGAGTGGAGTCACAACAAGAGAGTGCTGGCCGATTGCAAAGGAATACAGGCCCGTTTTATTATTAGATAAGTCACTTGGGATATTGCCTGAAATCTCTCCGGGAAGATCGATCCCTGTTTTTGATCCGTACCCGAAATTTCTTGTCGCTTGTTCAAGATAGGTGGGATCTTCCACATGTTCTGAAGCAAGATAAGAAAAATACATGTTGCTCGACTGCTCAAGGGCTCCTTTGACATCGATGGTCCCGATGTTAGCATGGCTCCTGGGGAGGTTGCCCCCTTTATAAAAACGGCGGATAGGAGTTCCTTCTTGCGTATATCCGAGAATTTGTTGGTTGGTATTAATTTGGTTAAAATTAAGTTGGTCAACAAGGGTAAGGGGATTGAGCTGAGAGAGGCTCATATGGTTTTCTACGAGATAGTGGTATTTCTCTCTTAGCGCTTCATAGGCTATAACGAGCTTAAAAACGGAGCCTTGAACAGTAGATTGTCTATAACTATAGGATCTGCCGTAGCCAAAGCCAGAGAGGGGGTAAAAAGCGCCAGCGAGGTGTTTGAGCTCTTTATTACCTGAGGTATTTCTAATAAATCGATAGTTTCCCCAAAGAGGAGAGGTCATTTCTGAAAAACCTTTTAAAGCTTTGATATGTTTATGGGCTAGAAGGGGATCCATGCCAGCAAAGGCCATTTTTAATTTCGCAGCGTGGGGTTCTACTTCACGGTTGCTCAAGCGGAGAGCGAGTAGTCTTTCTATATAGGGTTTTAATTGAGGGTGATCTTCGATGTTGATTCTTTCGGCACCATAGATGTAGGTGTCGATAAATAGGGGGCGGCATACACTCCAAAATTCTTTAAATAAAGCTTTTTCTACTTTTTCGAGGTAATCTGTGTAGGGCTGCACATAGCGTTTTTGCTCTTTTTCTTCTTTCCTCTTTTGCTTGAGGTACTCTTTAAAATGTCCTTTCCTCCACTCAGTAAAGTCGTTTGTATGGTGGATTTTTTGCATTTCCTCTTGGAGAAGACTCTGCAAAATAGTGAGCGATTGCTTAAGCTCATGCATGATACTTAAGGGATAGTCATTCCAGAGGCTGAAGATTTCTGGGGTCTCGGGATCGCCCGTTAGGGCGAGTCTACATAGATCTAAAACGAGAACCTTATCATCGTTGTATTTAATTTGGCTTAAGTACCTGTCTAAATACTTTTTATGGAGCTGGATTTCTTCAGAATGCTCAAGGATCTTGGCTGCAAGAAGATCTTTTTGCTCTGGTAAGATCATTTTCTTTACGGGTACATAGCTAGGATCGGAATAAAGGGCTTGTATGAGGCCTTGCACATGCTCTTGCTCTGTAAGTTTTTGTAGATGCTTTATACTGGTAATGAGACGGTAGGCATTGCCGACGGTGCCAATAGAGTCTATTGCTGCGCGTGTTTTGCTACTTGGTGGTAATATGGTGTCTAGGTACTTTGTCCAGCTAAGCTTTTCAGTTTCTGTATAAAAGGAGTTATTTTGGAGAGAAAAACACTCCCTTTCCAGGGGTCTTTTTCCTTCCCATACTTCACCAACAAATGTTTCATTTTCTAGCCACTGCTGCACAGCGCTTTGTTTTTGCTTTTTCTGGCTTGGCGCCCCGGAGGGGATAAAATCGTTAGGATTAAATCGGGGGTAGGAGGCCATAGCAAGGACTTCTCCCGTGTTTGGATCCATGGCGACAATGGCCCCGCCAAGGATCCAGGGACGAGCGACCCCGATCATCCTATTTTTATCACGGGTTTGTCTGACCGTTTCATTATAAGCTAAAAGAGATTCAGCATATTCCTGCAGTTCTGAGGAGATCGATAGGAGTACCCTTTGACCGGTAGAGCTTTTTTTACTGCTAGCGAGCTCTCTTAAGCAATTTCCCTTGTTGTCTGCTTCAAATATTTTCTTTCCATGCAGGCCTCTTAAGACCTCTTCATAGACAGATTCAATCCCTGTTTTTCCTATACGATCATTGATCGTATAGGCTTTTTCTTGGAGCTCTTTAAGCCTTGTTCGTACTTCTATAGGGTCATTAAAGCCTTTGGGAAGGAGAGCTAGTTCCCCTCTGTCTCTACGCTCTACATAGTCGCCTAAGGTTTTAATTTCCTCTGCAATATGTACGTATTCATTTTGGTTTATAGCTCCAAGATAGCCGATAAGATCGCATCCTACCTTGCCAAGAGGATAGATTCTTTTGGAAGCTGTCTGGGCTTCCATCCCAATCCAGTCTTTTTCTTTGAGTTTTAGCGCGAAATACTCTTCTTCGGTAAGATCTTCTTTAATGATAAAGGGGGTATGGGGAAAAAGGGAGGCCTTCGCGTGAATTGTGTCTTCGATATGCACCGGATCCATTTTAAGCGATTCTGCTAAGAATTCGGATAGGGAGACTATATAATTATTTCTTGCAGGTTCGCGGATTTTTTTCCCTGTGATGTCCTTTTTCCAGATACCGCTGGGAATTTGTCTTAGGTCTGCATAGCGAACCGCGGCGTTATATTGGATCTTATTGGTGGCAAGGGGGATATTAAACCTGTCTCTGATGGTCGCTCGTTGTACTTTATCGACTATAGTCTTTCTTTGAGGCTTTAGCGCTTTTGCCACATGCTCATCATGTTGGATAGAGCCGAGGTACCATACTCTGATGAGAATCATAGAGTCAGGTCTCATAGCAACAATTTGGTTATATCCGGGTGCGGCTTACAGAGTAGGAAATCCCGATTGAAATTTCTACTTAAAACCAATCCTTATTTCTATAGAAAAAACTCTCTTTGGTAAATAATTATTTAAGTTTGCTTAAATTCCTGAAGAGCTGTAAGATACCGCTCTAAATTGTGTTAGGTTTTTTCTGGAAGCATTTATAGTAGCGAAACTTCTTGGAAAAATACTCAATTTACGTTACAACATCTGGTGTAACTTTAAGCGCCTGTAGTTCAATGGTAGAACCGTAGCCTTCCAAGCTACTTGTGTCAGTTCGATTCTGATCAGGCGCTTTTTTCTTACTTACAAACAACAAACTTAAGCAAGACCGAAATTTTTCCACATTAAAGGAAGAATGCCGTCGTCAACAAAAAAGGGACAAGGCTTGGCTACACAAAACGAGACTATTGCAGTCACAATAAAAGAACTATTAGAAAGTGGCGCACATTTTGGCCACCAAAAGCACCGTTGGAATCCAAAGATGAAACCTTTCATCTTTGAACAGAGAAACGGTATCTACATTATCGACCTAGCAAAAACTATGCAGCAAATTCGTAACGCTGTGCAGATTGTGAAAGAAGTCGTAGGAAAAAGAAAATCTATCCTCTTCGTTGGAACCAAAAAACAAGCGAAAAGTGTTGTTCGCGAATGTGCTGAAGAGTGCGGCGAATTCTACATATGCGAGCGCTGGCTCGGTGGTACTCTGACAAATTTATCGACAATTAGAAAGTCAGTAAAAACGCTAGAGCGTATAGAAAAGAAAATTTCTACAGGCGGAGATGGGCTTACTAAAAAAGAAATCTCTCTTATGGGCAAAGACCAAATTAAGCTCGATAGAAACTTATCTGGTATTCGTTCCATGAGAAAACCTCCAGGACTCGTAATCGTTGTAGATCCTAGCAAAGAGCACATCGCTGTTGCAGAAGCTAACAAGCTCGGCATTCCAGTAATGGGCCTTGTTGATACAAATTGCGATCCAGATCCTATTGACTACGTGATTGCATGTAACGATGATGCTTTAAAGAGTATCAAGCTTATTCTTACAGCAATTATGACTGGGATTAACGAAAGAAAAGAAGAGATGAAGATTCCTGTTTCTAAAGATGGTCCTTCTAAAGAGGACATGACAGATGCCGCATCTGAAGAAGATGAGGGGTAGTCATGACTAAAGTTACAGCTGATATGGTAAAAGAGCTCCGCGAGCGCTCTGGCGTTGGCATGGGTAAATGCAAAGAAGCTCTTGATGTATGTGGTGGAGATATGGAGAAGGCAGTGGATCATCTTCGTAAAACTGGCATGGCATCTGCTGTGAAAAAAGAAGGCAGAGAAGTTAATGAAGGTCTTATCAGTTTTGCCGAGTCTGCAAAGGCTTTTGCACTTGTTGAGATCAATTCTGAAACAGACTTCGTTGCGCAAAATGATCGCTTTAAACAGTTTATTAAAGATGTAGCACAAGATGTTGCGGATACTATTCCTGCTTCATTAGATGCTTTCTTAGCCCAGACTTATAGCAAAGACACTACTGTGACTGTTGATCAGTTCAGAGCTCTTACTATGCAAAGTCTTGGTGAGAACATCAAAATTAAGCGTTTCTTAGTTATTCCTAAATCAAGCGATCTTTCGATCGGCATCTATTCTCATATGAATGGTAAGATTATTACTGCAGTCACTCTAACCGGTGGCGAAGGTAATGAGGCCTTTGCAAGAGAGCTTGCGATGCATGTTGCAGCAGAATCTCCTGAGTTCCTATCTCCTGAACAAGTTCCGGCAGATGCGAAAGCTCGAGAAGAAGAAATTGCAAAAGTCCAAGTTCAAGGTAAACCTGCAAATATTGTTGATAAGATCGTAGAAGGAAAAATCAAAGCCTATTATGATCAAGTTTGCTTCGTATGCCAAAAGTATATCAAGGACAATGCAAAATCTATTGCAGAAGTTGTGGCGGCTGAAGGGAAGAAACAAGGTAAAAACATAACCGTTCAAAGCTTTCAGCGTTGGAAAGTGGGCGGATAGGAAGTAACTCATGCAACCTCTTTATAAGCGTGTGCTCATTAAATTATCAGGGGAAGCTCTCATGGGAGAGCAGAATTTCGGTATAGAGCATACGGCCTGTGATCATATCGCTCAGGCGATTAAAGAGGTGCATGACCTAGGCGTCCAAGTAGGGATTGTTGTAGGAGGAGGAAATATTTTTCGTGGAACGCAAGCCAAAGACTTTGGTTTTGCGAGAACGCCGGCAGACCATATAGGAATGCTTGCCACTACGATTAATGGCCTCATCTTGCAACAATCCCTTTCTGCTTTGCAGGTCCCAAGTGTTGTAATGAGCGCGCTTAGTGATTCCTTTGTAGAGAAATATAGTTGGTCTCAATCGATGCAGAAGATCGAAGAAGGGAAAATCATCATTTTTGTTGGAGGAACGGGCAACCCTTACTTCACAACAGATACTGCGGCGGCTCTTAGAGCCACAGAAATCGGTGCTGAAATCGTAATTAAGGCGACGAAAGTTGATGGTATATATTCTGATGATCCGAAAAAAAATCCTGACGCAAAAAAATATGAACATGTAACATATTTACAAGCGCTCTCAGAGCAGCTCAATGTAATGGATGCTACAGCCATTGCACTTTGTAGAGAGAATAAGATTCCCATTTATGTCTTCAATATTTTCCAAAAAGGCGCTTTGCTAAAAGCCGTATGCCAAGGGAAAGGGGGCACACTTGTCACAGGAGAAAAACAATGAGCGTACCTGATCAGACCAAGTCTAGTATGAAAGCTGCAATTGAGCATTTTAAAGGTGAACTTAAAAGTCTTAGAACAGGAAGAGCTAATCCTGGAATATTAGATGGAGTGTTTGTCGAAGTTTATGGATCGAATATGAAGCTTAAAGAGCTTGCGAGCATTTCTGCTCCAGAAGCTCGTCAGCTTCTGATCAGTCCTTTTGATCCTAAAACTGCAGGATCTATTAGTAAGGGTATTGAAAAAGCAAACCTTAACCTTCAACCAATACTTGATGGTGGCATTATCCGTATCAATATACCTCCTATGGATGAGTCTACACGTAAAGAGATGGTTAAAATCGGAAAGAAGAAAGCGGAAGAAGCGAAAGTTACTATCCGTGAAATACGACGTAAAAATAATGAACTCGTTCGTAAGCAAAAAGCGGATGGAGATCTTACAGAAGACGTTATGAAGAAACAAGAAAAGATGATCCAGGAATTTACTGACCAATTTTGTAGAGAATTGGATGATCTTATGAGTGTGAAAGAAAAAGAAATCATGACAGTTTAAAAAGCTTGCAAGAAAATAAAGAGGCTGCGTATAATCTAGCCTCTTTGATGATCTGCGGCCCCATCGTCTAGCCTGGCCTAGGACACCAGATTTTCATTCTGTCAACAGGGGTTCGAATCCCCTTGGGGTCATTATCAAGAGACTTTAGCTCAGTCGGTAGAGCATCTCACTTTTAATGAGAGGGTCGATGGTTCGAGTCCATCAAGTCTCAAACTAAAGCACTCAGGGAAACCTGGGTGCTTTTTTTTGTCTAAAGGAAATGCAACTCTGTGAATTTTCTCTATCTACATTATCCCCACACGTGTTGACAATCCTGTCTAAATATCTCTTTTTCTGTATGTCATCTTTGATAATGTCGTTTTTAAGCGTCTTAAGCATGTGTAATGCACTTTATAAAGAGCGCTAATTAGTGTAAAATTTAAGGTTTCTTGACAATTATTAGGCAGAGGTGTTATTTATTAGATAATGCTCGTTTTGAGCATCATTATGCAATTTAAGGCTGTTTATGGAAGGCGTTATGAAAAATAATTCAAATCAACTTCTGCCATTGCCTGTTGTGAGGGCGTTAAAGAAGTTTGGATCCGATATTCGAATTGCACGTTTGAAACGTGGTTTTACTATTGAAATGATGGCCCAAAGAATTGGCATTCATAGGTCGACCTATAGCAAGATCGAGAAAGGGGATCCAATGGTCGGATTGGGTGCTTACGCAGCCGCATTATTTTCTTTAGGTTTTGGTGCGCCCTTAGGTGATTTAATCGATCAGCGCAATGATGATACGGGCTTGTTACTCGATTTAGAGAAGCTGCCCAAAAGAGTTCGAGTAAAGAAAACTCCGCAGGGATTATGAACAGGAAAATCAAAGTTAATATCGGTGATACAAAAAAACTTGTGGGAACCTTATTTTTTAATGCATCGGGAAATCGCGAGAGTAGTGGCTTTGAGTATAGTTCTGAGTGGATCGAATCTAGCAAGAGCTTTGAAATCGATCCGGGGCTTCCTCTTGGGTATGGACGTGTCTTTCGATCAAAAAAGGAGTGGGGTTCTGTTTTTCATGGTGCCATTGCTGATTCAGAACCCGATGGATGGGCTAGGCAAGTGATATTACGAGCTAACGGTAAAGAGCGAAAGGAGAAGAAAGGCGGAGGGATTTCTATTGTTGATTCCCCTCTCTCTTCATTAGATTTTCTTTTGTCTGTCGATGACTTTTCTCGAATCGGGGCTCTTAGATTTCAGAATGAAAATGGAGAGTTTCAACGACAGTCGGGAAGGGGGCCAGCGGCTCCGCCGCTTATTGAACTGGATTCTTTATTGCAAGCTACTCGAGCAGTAGAAACCGATACGGAAACAGCTGCTGATTTAGAATATCTGCGTGGCAAAGGAACTTCACTTGGAGGTTTAAGGCCTAAATGCACAGTTATTGACCAAGATGGCTCTTTGTCGATTGGAAAATTTCCAAGTGTTCGTGATTCTTATTCCGTGACAAAAGGTGAAGTATTGGCTTTGCAAGTAGCCACTGCCGCGGGTATTCAAGCTGCGGAGGCTCGTATTGTAGATAGTGATGGATCTCCGGTTGCTTTAATTAAACGGTTTGATCGAGGACTGCATGGCGAACGTATTCCGTATCTTTCAGCTGCAGCTCTTCTCGGTATTGAGGATAGCTATCAAGTTCACACTTATACGGAAATTGTTGATGCTTTCAAGCGATATAGCTCGGACTATCGAGCAGATGCGGAAGAGTTGTGGCGCAGGATTGCACTGACGATTTTAATAACCAATGTTGATGATCATATGCGTAATCATGGCTTTTTGCATGTGGCGAAAAATCAATGGCGTCTTTCACCAGCCTT
The DNA here is from genome assembly GCA_026398435.1 of Chlamydiota bacterium. GTDB lineage: Bacteria > Chlamydiota > Chlamydiia > Chlamydiales > Rhabdochlamydiaceae > VGMB01. The sequence continues at coordinate 33,534 of JAPLSW010000049.1, forward strand.
TGATATCAATCCCTTTCCTGATAGACGGAGAGTGCTTAAAACTTGGATTGCTGAATCAGTGGGCGATGCAGCCAGTATTGAGTCCTTGATGGAGGTTGCCCCCTATTTCGGTATTGAATCTAGACGTGCTTGTGAGATTCTTTCTATTGTTGAAGGAGCGGTTGCTCGTTGGCGCCAAATCGGAAAAGACATCGGTATGACGGCTTCAGAACTTAACGCATTTGAAACAGCTTTTGAACATGAGGAGCGGCTTTCTGCTCGCCGAATCATCGGGCTGATAAAGTCTAATTCTTCCAGATGATAATTCTCCAGTGGATGCATGATCCTGCTACTTTAGTTGCGCGTTTTGAAGATTTTTTCGGATCAAAATAGAGAGGTCTTGTTCAAAGACAGGACCTAATTGTCTGGCTAGTCATATAGATCCCCTTTGACCTAGGAGAGGCTTCCGAGCCTCTCCTATTAGGCTTTATAGCGAAGTCTCCAAGGGCAAGTGGCAGCGGAGTAACGAACTCTCTACTGAACGGTTTTCAATATGGGCTACAAAGGACGGGATATTCTTACTCAACAGCCTCTAGTTAGGGGATTCATAATATCCATAAATATTTAGTTGCATTGAATAAACATCTCTCCTAAGATTTTTCTCAAAATAAAACTGGAAGATTTCAAAGGGGAGAAACTGTTAATGCCAAGTATTTATATCCATGATTTGGAATTTCTTGTGCAAGAGCGTTTGGGTGATGCCAAAGCTCTTCTAGAAACTGGGCGTTATTCTGGAGCTGTTTATATTTGTGGGTATGTGGTAGAATTAGGATTAAAAAAGAAAATATGCCAGACTTTGAATTGGGACGAATTTCCAACTGACTCTCAGTATAAAGCTTTAAAAACTCACGAATTAGAAGTTTTATTGCATTTTTCGGGAGTTAAGAAGTTTGTGATTGCAAATTTGAGGCCGGAATGGTCAGTTGTGTCGACATGGGATCCAGAAAAAAGATACTCAATTGGTAGAGTCGTTGAGTTTGATGCTAAAATAATGATTGAGTCTACGGAAACTATTTTGAGGGCTTTATGAAAGAAGTTTTAGATAAATTCAAAGCTATTATTAAATCTTTAGAATCTGAATATGGATCATTTCTTGTTTTTGCCCTTTTTTTAAGAGAACAGCCATTTGAGACATGGGATATTATCATTTCGGCAAATTGGTTAAATTCAAAAGAGATGAATTCTTATAGATTGATATCTTCAAAACTTCAGGAAGTTTTAACTGAAGCTGAATCTCTTCAATTTTCTCGAATTGTCTTACTCGATCCAGCTGATCCAACTGTTCATTTTTTATTGGATTTAGAAACTGTTAAAAATGGTGGATATAAAGAATTTTCTGGGGAAGTACTTACAGAAAAGTTTAAGTTCACAATTAAGCGCGCATATCTTTTACGTTCTTTGAAGTAATCCTAAAGAAGCGTGTCTCGAGTCTTTTATATAGGGTGTAGTTTTTCCACAAAAATTCTTTAAGATTGATGTTTTCCTCGTTCTCTTCATAATCCTCCGGAAACTTTAAACTCGGAGATCACTATGCGATACCTAACTTTATTTGCGGCCCTACTGATTCAGCCTCTTTTTGCAGAGACAATTGGAAATATCCAGTACGAGCTTCCAAAGAGTGCTGAAAGCTGGCAAAGGATAAAAGAGCCTGATGCTGATGATGATAATAGTGCCAATTTTTTTTATGTCCCGAAAGAATCTTCCTTAGATGATGCGAGCGAATTTTTTGTAATCCATGTCAATAATATAGCGTCAGTAGCTATTGATGAAACAAGGCTGAAATCAGAGATAGAAGATGTTCTTGAGATAGAAGTTAACCTTACAATGCTCGAACAAGATCCAGATTCTATTCTTTACGAGTGGAGCTTTGGTGATAGTGAAAGCTTTATGTACAGTATTACCAGAGCCTTCTTTTCTAAAAGCGGGACCGTGCTTCTAATGTACCAAACATCAGATGTTAAGAAAATGGAATCTGAAAAAAGCACATGGATCGATATGCTTAAAAACGCCTGTCCCGTAGTGGAGTAGTTTGTCTGTACGAAAAAAAACTTTTTTAGAGCAATAAGCTACTTTTTTTCTTATTGCTATACACTTTTAAAGCTGCCTGTCTTCTGCTTTTTTAAAGAATAATTTTACATAGTTTCTTTCCAAAATTTCCCGTTCTTCCTACAGTAAAGTTTTTTACTGGGAGGCAGTATGGACCGATTTTTTTTCCTTTTTTTAGGAGTCTTATCCTTTTTAGTAGGGAAGTCTTCTCTTGTAGCGACTGAAGAAGATTCACGGAAGATCACCATTTGTGCAACAGTTCCAAAAGCGGGAACAAATCTTATCCGTAAAGCGCTCATGTCAATTAGTGGGGAATCGGTCAGGTGGTTCGGTATGAAACCGTTTAAAAATGCTGATCCGGAGAATTTTTTTGCTACGTCTAAACAGAAGATCTATATCACCCATCTTTTTCCTGATATGGATGTCATTAAGGATTTAGATCCTAGCAAGTTTGCTAAGGTGCTTATGATTCGGGATCCGCGTGATGTCATGGTATCATTTGCTTATCATTTGGCATCAAAAAAAATGTGGCCCTTTGGAAAATTGCCAGATAAAGCGCAATTTCTCAACCTTCCTTGGGATGGGCAGCTTAGAGAAGCTCTTCTATTTCCTCCTTTAAGTCCTAAAGATACATTTCCTTTTGCGGCGGAGTGGATGCAGGATCCGACTATTTTAGTTATACGCTTTGAAGATCTGGTAGGATCAAAAGGGGGCGGTAGCGATATCGTGCAAAGACAGACGTTATTTGCCTTAGCAAATCATATAGGCTGCCCTTTGCCTTGGGAAAGGATCGATGAGATTGCGTCTCAACTTTTTGGAGGAACGGGCACGTTCCGCAGCGGGCAAATTGGGGATTATCTAAAATCTTATAGTCCTGAAAATGAGGCTCTTTATGATGAGTTACTCGGGCAGTATACAGAAGCTCTTGGATATTGAAGAGCTCTCTTTTTTTCTAACCTCAATGATAGCGCCGGTGGTCTTGGACTGCGAAAGCAGTTCAAGCGCCGCCGCTGCTACTTGGGAGGCCGGCATGAGAGCTTCTAGGGGATCACTTGGGAAATGTAAAAGGCGAAGAGGGGTAAGTGTTCTTTGTGGAGCTAGGACATTGACATAGTGGTGTGGCATCTCTTCTGCAAGCCCTTGTGTGAAATTCACTACAGCGGCCTTTGTAGCGCTATAGACAGCATAGTCTTTTCTTCCTTTGGAATAAGAGGAAGAGGCGATGTTTATAATGTGGCCTTGAGGCAAAATAATTGCATAGCGACAGCAGTAGAGAAGGCTTGAAAGATTGTTTTCTACAAGATCCTGGATCTCTTTAGAAGATAAAGAGTGAAAGGGTCTGTGGATGAGGCTACCAACGCTATTGATCAGCCCATCGATTGGGCCATACTTCTGATGTATTTCTATAAATACTTTTTCTGCTTGGGCTGCATCTGAGAGGTCAGCTGGAAATTCCTTAGCATTTCGAGAAACAGAGAGTACGTGGGCCCCTTTTTCTGTAAGGGCTTTTGCAATGCTCGAACCTATACCACCGGATGCTCCCGTGATAACGTAGGTTTTTCCTGCAAAGGATGTATCTTCGCAATTTTGGAGAGCAGTTATAGGAAGGCGCAAAATTTGCTCGGCCAGATACAGATCGAGCTCTGTAGTAATTTTTATATTAGACTCTTCTCCTCGGACGATATGGATGGGTGTGCCTCCAAGTCTTGTGACAAGGGAGCAGTCATCAGTTATTTCTGTTATATCCTCTTGCAATGCGTGAGCCTGCTTGATCATAGAGAGCTTGAAGCTTTGAGGCGTTTGTCCGCGGAGGTAATGGCTTCTTTGGGGGATGTCATCTATTGTGTCCCCCGTTACTGAGTGGACGATTGTATCAGAGGAGGCAATGCAAGTATCTACAGCTCCAAATTCAATGGCTCCCTGGACATTTTCTTGAAGAATTCTTTGGCTGATAAAGGGCCTTACCGCATCGTGGATGACTACATGTGTTGTAAGAGGGTCTGCACCATAAAGACCGGCAAGGGAAGATTCTCTTCTTGAATCTCCACCGAGGATCACTTTTATGGGTAGGGAGCCAGAAATTTTTTCTAGGTGGGAATGTACTTCGCTCGTCCAATCTTTGGGACAAACAAGGAGGATTTCATGAAAAAGCTCCGATTGAACAAAGGCCTCTAGGGTATGCATAAAAACAGGCTTACCTGAGAGCCTGTGGAATTGTTTGGGTTTAGCGCTACCAAAGCGCTCTCCCTTGCCCCCCATGAGAATGATTGCTGTGATGTAGTGCTGCATGGGGACCTTGTTTCAGAAAAATAGTGTATTAAGAATGTATATTATTATCTATTAATATAATTACTAATCGATAAATTTTGATTTTTTTAATTCGTTGTGTATGAATTCTGCTCTTTTTGTAGAGATGATCTTAGCATCGGTATTTTCCTCGCCAAAGACAAACCCGATATGGGCTCTTTGGCAGGTAAAGAACACCTCATTTATCTTGCTGTCTGTGATCCCTGTGATCCATCCCAGATCGATCCCTAGTTTTATCTTGCTAATGGCATCGAGAACTTCTTTGGTTTGTAGCTGGTAGGAGTGAATTAATAGGCCGTAGGAACGGCTGACTAGGTCTTTAATGCTTACATCGGCTTTCTCTTTGCATTTATCGCGTAGGGTTTTTTCCGATAAGGTAAGCTTTGTTGCGCTTATATGCAGATCGCGAAGGATCATCTCTTCTGTAAGGCCTAAGGTGTATTTATTTTGTAGAAGGACAAAGTCTCCTATGAAGTTTGAGGGAGCTCCTTGAAGACTTGATACCATGACACTCTCTTCTAGCTGAGATTCGATTGCAGATTCGAGCTGTCCGCTTTGTATTAGTAAGGGGAGATGCAGGTAACACATAACAGATAGGCCGGTACCACACCGGCCTAAATCTGCTGTGAGATACCCAAATCTTGGGGAGAAAGAGGGGGGTAACATCGCACTCATGGCCGTATCGATGTCACTTAAAATTCCCCACGCTTTTTCCCATTTGTTTTTGCAGTCGACAAGTTCCATCTGCAAATGATCTGATACATTGATCATGGCTAAAAAATGGGCCGTGTCGTCAACGATAAAGGCTTGTCCTTTGAGGGTGTTTTGGAAGCTTTCTCTGCATAAGAAGTGTTCATAGAGAAATTCTTTTTCTATGGCAGAGAGCTCTTCCGCTTTTAGGCATACAGGATTTTGCAGTTGTTGCAGATTTAGCATGAGCAGAGAGATTTGCTCTACAAGTTTTACAGACCTTGCTTCATTCATCTTATGGGGAAATAAATTCCCGACATAGTTGCGTTGCAAATAAAACGAGGTCGCCGGCCACAAGGGATTTGTATTTTCATCCCAAGGAGCATGAGTATAAAAAGGCTTAGGAAGAGGCTTTTTTTCTGTCATCGGATTTTTCCATAAGGTCTTTGATTTGGTCTCTGAGCCAGGCTGCTTGCTCATAGTTTTCTTTTTTAAGTGCCTCATTCAATGCTTCATTGAGCGCTGTAAGTCTGCTGGATGCGGGTATTTCAACGGGGGTAGAAGGGGATTTTCCAATATGCATCGGCTGCGATTTTTTTCTGCTTATTCCTTTTTCTAATCGTCTGGGAAGCATATCCATGGAGGAGAGCTCTTCGATAATGAGCTCTCCAAATACCGAATAACACTCGCTGCATCCCAGCGGGTTGCCCGTCTGGATCGATTCGAGGGTCGTGCCGCAGCTACCGCAGCATAGGCCCATCTCCCTTCCGATCTTTTTTTGCCCGTCTCTTGCGATGACACCAGTCATTTTTTGTGCAAGTATAGGGCACTCTGCGCACATATGTGTGCAGGAGATGGTGTCTTCGACGATTTCTTTATAGATGACTGTAATATTTTTTTTACAGTGACTGCATTCCACGGGTCTATCAGGCATGATGGGTTTTCCTGTGTACCTTCCAAAAACCAGATTCTATGGATATCTTATTTTAAATGCAAAGGGGCATGAAAAATAGATTATGTGATTCAGTTTTTACCGTCTATGTTTCATTTAAAAATATAACATTATTAATTTTAATAGTACGAATTAATCTCAACGTTTGTTATATTATATTAATTAATTATATTCATTTTTAGAAAACCAAGGAGAATAATTTGTCTTCATCAATTAATTCATCTAGTAATCCTGAAAAGGTTAGCGCTACAGGCAGTCATATTACAGCCGTAGGTGGAAGTGATCCTTCTTCATCTTCACGCTCTGATCCCTCTACTTCTTCTCAAGATGGAAGAATGCACGCAGTTGGAGCTGGAGCTATTAGAGGCCCTGGAGGATCGAGTGCTTTTTTGCGAAGGCGTCCTTCTTTCGCAGCTGATGAATCATCGGTTCCAAGCCGGTTTTCCGGAGCCGGAGGATCTTCTTCAACCTCAGATAAAAGAGTTATCTCTAGTGCTAAAGTATTAGGCGGAGCTACTTCTGCCGATTCTACTATGAGTAGCACTTCATCGCCTTATTTAGAAGATGCTCCAGAGGGAGCTCGGTATTTTAGCGATGAGTTAGGTCGTCCTATGAGACTCGCTTCCTTTCGAGGTCCAGAGTTTCCTTATGAAGTTCCTTCTCGCCTTACAAAATCGATTTTAGCCCCAAATTCAATTTACCCGTTTCCTTCTCCCTCTCCTGATTTAGCTCTATCAGACATCTCTCCGTCGCCAGATCTTTCTCGTGGCGAAGCCTCAGTAGAAGCTTCTCCCTTGCCATTTTCTGTAAAATATGACGAGAATAGCTATTACAATGCGCTAGGAGATCGTAAGAGAATCGAAGATCTAGCTGACGATAGGGGTATGATAGGTCCAGAAGTGGCTTATGCCTATTTAGAGAGTATGATTTCTACCCCCGGTGATTTTAGCGCGCATTCCTACTTACAGGTTAATCAACTTTTGTTAGGGATGAGGGATGTAAAGTATAGAGATGTAGAAGGAAGCTCTTTCTGTATTGTTCCTAAGAAAGATACTGCAGTAATGATAATGAATGAGGCTGGTTCTCGTGTTAAGATGTCAATTGAAAGACTCTTGAAAATAGAGACCGGAATGATTGCTATTAATGCCAAACCAGTAAGATCTCAATCTGGTGAGGATCTTTGCATTTATGAAATAAAACACGATACCAAAGAACTACCTAGAAGGTTAGACGAGTATCTTGAGGAATTTAATCAGCGAATTGCTGATGCTTATGCAAGCCCCATAGAAGATGGTCAAGGGATGCATTTAAGAGCGATTGTTTCCTTATTTATGAGACTTGAGCAACTAAGGCCTGTTGGCCAAGCCCGCAGAACAAATCTTGCGGTGCTTAATTATCTGTTGGCAAAGCATAATTTTCCTGGTGTGATTTTTAAAAATCAATACATAGGGGAAGCCGATCGCATTTCTACAGTCGATTATATGAGTTCCAAGCATCTGTGGAATCAGGTGATTCAAGGGATGAAAGACTGGTGTAAAGTAGCGGGTAGACCTTATCCGTTTTAAATAATAGGTCTAAGTTTTTAAAGAGCCTCTTTATGAGGCTCTTTTTTTACCTATAAGAGATTCAATTTCTATTCTTAAAAAAAATACCCTTCGTTATTTATGAATTTCCTAAAATATTTAAAATGAATAATTAAGTAATTTATTCAATTTCACTTCTATATTTTAATTTTCCTTCTAGGTATGCTTTCTTGCTAATTTAACTTTTTTATAAAAATAGGTGTAATATGACTTCTTCGATAAATTCTACAAATCCAAGCAGAACAGGGAGCTGGTGCCCTGCCTTTTTAACGGGATGTTGCAAGCGTAGAGCTAGAGCCTCGCAGGGCATTGCTTCTTCTTTAGAGGAAAGAGTCGGAACTGCTGCCTCTGCCGCTTTGCTCCGCCCTTTATCAATTGAAAAACCCCTTCTTGATAACCGGGTTTCTTTGGAAGAGATAGGAATTGGCCTAAGTTCTGATATACCTGCCTCAATAAGGGGATCTGATGTCAGCACCCGAACAAGGAGATTTGCCTGTTCATCTCCAGATTTGAGGCTGGGGGCAGGAATTGAATTTACGGAAGATGAATTAGGGAGGACTTTAAGATCTGTGTCACTCCGCTCCCCAGAGGCTTCTTTTTCCGATACCCCTCCGCTTCTGGGTTTTATAAATTCACCAGCTTCTTTTGAAAGATATACCCCACCTCCTAAAACTTCAGAGAAGTATGACGTTAATAAATATTACACTAAGCTAGCATCTCTTAAGGGGCTTGAGGATTTTTCGTTTTTTAGAGAAGGATCCCCTTCTTCTGAAGAGGCCTTCGCCTATTTGGCATCTATTATGCCGACATCCGGTAATTTTCTCGAAGAAAGTTACCAGCACGTTAATGCACTGTTATTGGGGGTAAGTAATTCGATATATCGCAGGGAAGCAGTTGTCTCATTTTGTCTTGTTCCCGAAGAAGATAATTCGGTATTAAACGCCGACGCGCATATTACAAGTGTTGACAGTATCTTCGAAGAAAAGGGAATGGGGAAAGCAACTATTTATCAGGATGTAAGTGATAGTGCTGGACGTAGTTATTTTATTTATCGAGTAAGTCATAGCCCCGATCGGATTGCTGAAAAATTACAGGATTACATCAGAAAGTTTAATCAGGCTATTGACGCCGCGGAATCTCCAGCGTCTGAAGATCCAGTAAATGATAAGCTTGATGCGATCGTTTTATTTTTTTTCCGCTGCGAGCAGCTGCAGCCAGTTAAACAGAGCCGTAGGACAAACCTTGCAGTATTAAACTATCACTTAGCAAAATACAATTTCCCCTGTGTTCTATTCAAAGGCCAAATAGAGCAGATTAGTGGGCGTAATGTCTCGATGATTGATTATTTAAGCTTTGATGATTTGCGGACTCAAGTGATTCAGGGGATGAAAAACTGGTGCAAAAAGGCGGGAATCGCTTTCCCTTTTGGCTTGTAAAAACTGAAATAAGGATATCTTTCTAAGGCTAATTGAGCTTTTGCAGAATGCCTCATTGAAAATAAATCATTAGATTCTCTTTAATAAAAAATATACTTTACAATCAAAAGAGGTCTTTTATGGGTAATATCGGTAAGTGGGCTCTATTTCTATGTGCTCCTTTTTTAAGTGTTTTATGTGATGCAGCTCCAAAACGTACTGCAGATGCAGTGCCGGCCCCAGCTCCCACTCCTAATAGCGAGATGGTCGATTGCTCTTCACTTACAGCTGATGAGCAGCAATTTGGCTATGGCCTACTTCCAGAAAATCGAGCGATGTTTTGTGGAAAATTTACCGATGTCCAAAGGGCCGCTGCCATGCAGCTCACCTCTCAGCCCGATCCAACAGGGGGCGTTGTCACACCGGATCAAGCCGTAAGTAAGGTCGCTATGGCAAGTAATCTAATGCCGATGAAGAAATCAGGTGGATGCCCGGTAAAATAGGAAAAAATATGAATTATTTTATTCTTGGAATCTCTTTTGTATTTTTTAGTGTGGGTAGTATGGCAGAGGAATCTGCTCGTGAGGATCTTTTTACGATCACTCCCGAGCAGATGGTCTTCGCTTCAAAGCTCGGTGATGCTTCTCGAAAGATCTATTGCCATCAGTTTTCTATGACGGAAAGGCAAGAGGCTATAGAGGAATGGAAACTGAGTTTAGATGAAGAAGAAATGGCAGCGCTCTCACCCGATGAGGCAGTGCAAGATATTGCCGATCTATACTATTCAAGTGGTGAGGATCTCCTTATTAATTTAGGCGATACTAGATAGTGCAGGGTAGGTAAACAGAAAAAAATGCAGCGTGTTTACGACACCATGGCATACGATGGCGGATTCTATTTTGCCAGTCCATAGGTAAATTCCTCCATAGGCCAGGCCTGCTATAAAAACCAGCGCAAGGAAGGGGAGGTAGGCAATCCACGCCAGGTGAAATAAGGTGAAGATTAAAGAAGAAATAACAAGAGAGAGAATCTTACCTTTCGTGGTATGGCCGAGAAAGGTGCAAAGCTCTTTTAACAGAAGCCCTCTTAAGAGAGCTTCTTCTGGAATGACTACGAAGATCCAATTGATAAGTAGCCACGGAATGAAGATAGAAGGTAGCTTCGGATCGAAGGTTACGACATGCAGTATTTGTGAAAGGATAAGTAGCATAGCGCTACTAGCTATTATCCAAATCAGGCTTTTACGTAACAGTTCTTTCCATTGAGAAATGCTTTGTATAAGCGGCAACCATCCAAGAAGTAAGAGCCCTACAAAGGCCTTATCAAAATTTATCCACATAGTGTAAGGGAGTCCTCCGGGACTTATCCGGAGAGAGTCTACAAGCTTCCAATTAGTAAAACCCGGCATGAAATGAAAGCATAACGCTGATGCTATCAGGAAGAGGATTCCAAATAGGGTAAGGCGCATTAGCCCCTTTACAGGAAGTGTCAGTATCCAATTTAATACAAATACAAGAGTAATGGGGATAACTGCAAGTGGAGCTATGATGTGTGACGAGTAAGCTAGAATCAAAGAGATAACCGCAAATGATCCCCAAAGCCACGCTGTTTTTCTAATCCACAGAGAAACAAGAGCCATCCCAATACTGAAAAAAGCGAGAGTTTTGATCGGATCGACAAAAAAAACTAGATGAGAAAAAGAGCTTAGCGTCATTATGCAGCCTACGTTTAGATGAAATATAACAAATTAAACTTTTAGTCGCTGTAAAAAATAAGCAAGGAGAACCGGGGATGATTAGAAAACAGAAAGATGGACTCACGTGGCTCGAGTTTGAAATTCTTCAGCAGTATCCTGAAGTCGCTCATGGCGTTTTTCTTAGATCCGGTGGAAACAGTGAAGGGCCTTACTGCTCTCTAAACGTCGGTGGAGAAACCGGCGACGATAAGGATGTAATTGATAAGAACCGGCAGAAAATCATAGATCTTCTTGGACTTAGCTCTTTAATTTCTTCTCGCCAAGTGCATGGGGATGTAGTGAAGGACATCTCAGCGCTGAGTTTAGATGAAGACTGTGATGGGATCGTGACGAAAGAGAAAAACATGGGGCTGCTAATTAAGCATGCAGACTGCCAGGCCGCAATTTTTTATGATCCTATACATAGGGTAATTGCAAATGTGCATTGTGGATGGCGTGGCAGCGTGCAAAACATCTATGCCAAGACCGTCGAGATGATGCAAGAAAAGATCGGAACATCTCCTGAAGATCTGATCGTATGTATTTCTCCAAGCCTTGGTCCTGATAGAAGCGAGTTTGTCAACTTTGAAGAAGAGTTCCCGTTTGAACTGTGGCCTTTTCAATTCAAGAAGTTCTATTTTAATCTGTGGGAGATGAGTCGCGTTCAGCTTGAAGATGCTGGTGTCTTGAGTGGGAATATTGAAGTAGCAAGTATTTGCACTTATGATAATCCAAATGACTACTACTCTTATAGAAGAGATAAGGTGACTGGGCGCAATGCCACTGTCGTGGCCCTGAAGTAAATTTATGAAAAATGGTACATGGGAGTCTCCGTTAACTGCAAAACAAGTGGCAAGTTCCTCAATCAGCTTTGAAGATCTAGCTGTAGATGTTTCAGGGGTATATTGGACCGAGTCACGCCCTTTAGAAAAAGGGCGCGCAGCTCTTGTTAAATCAGGCAAAGAGCTCCCATCCCTTAACCCCTTCAGCGTTAAAAGCCGGGTGCATGAGTATGGGGGCGGCTCGATTAGCTGCCAAGATGGTGTCGTTTACTTCGTAAACGACACGGAGAAGTCAATTTGTCGATACTCCGAGAAAAAGGACTCTATAGAAACCCTTTTTTCTAAGAAGCATTTGCGCTACGCGGAAATCGCTATCCATCCCAGCCGTAAATTTCTGTACTTTGTTGGAGAAGATCATCAGGATCCACTTCATGTAACAAATGCTCTATACCTGTTAGACCTGTCTACTAGAGATTGTCAAATAGTCGCGAGCGGCCACGATTTCTATGTGTCACCAAAAATTGCCCCGTCTGGAGGAACTCTTGCCTTTATCTGCTGGAACTTCCCTCATATGTCATGGGATGAAAGCTCTCTCTGGACGGCAGAGATTGCTCCAGATGGGACCCTTTTCGATCTTAAAAAAAGAGCTGGAGGGGAGGGGGAATCTATTCTTAACCCAGTATGGGGAGCTTCTAGCACGCTTTACTTTGTAGGTGATAAAACAGGGTTTTGGAATATATATAGTCTTACAGGGAAAAAACCAGCGATTGTATATGAAAAAAAGGCAGACTTTGCTGCCCCTCAGTGGAAGCTGGGAGGGAGCTCTTATGCAGAAGTTACCTATAAGGGTGAGTCTGCAATTGTAGCCTGTTATACTGAGCTGGCAATCGATAAATTGGGGCTTATCTCACCTAAAAACCAGACTATGGAGACAATCGATCTTCCCTTTACGAGCATGACCCATATTAAGGCCGAGGGTGCTGAGCATATCTATTTTTTCGGAGCATCGCCCACTCACGCAAGATCAGTGATTTGTCTAAATCTTTTAACAAAACAGTATAAGATTCTGCAAAGTAGTTTCATTTTCCCTTTTACTGAAGAATACATTTCAATCCCTGAGCTTTTATCTTTTCCCTCATCCATAGAAGGAAAGCAGTCTTTTGGATTTTATTATCCCCCTAAAAATCCAAACTACCCACCGTCAAAGGAAAAGCCTCCCCTTATTGTGCGCGCTCATGGTGGGCCAACGGGGCATAATGCCCCCGTTCTCTCCCAAGAAATTCAGTTTTGGACTACAAGGGGATTTGCCTACTTAGATGTCAACTATGGAGGTAGCTCTGGTCATGGTAGAGAGTATAGGAACCGTCTAAAAAAAAACTGGGGAATTATTGATGTAAGAGACTGTATTTTAGCCACCCAGTATGCTATCGCTCAAAATCTTGCCCATCCGCAAAAACTTGTAATTAAGGGGAGTAGCTCGGGAGGGCTTACGGCCCTTATGGCTATATGTGGGGAAAGGGTGTTTGCCGCAGCGACTAGCTACTATGGCGTCGCCGATTTAGAAATGATAGCAGAGGATACTCATAAGTTTGAACTCCACTATCCAGATTCTTTAGTAGGTCCGTATCCGGAGTGTAAGAGCTTATATCAAGAAAGATCGCCGGTTAATAACGTAGATAAGATTGAAGTTCCAGTTCTTCTTTTGCAGGGACTAGATGATAAAATCGTGCCCCTAGAGCAGTCTGAAAAAATCTATCTAAAGCTCAAAGAAAAGGGGCTTGATGCGGAGCTTCTTCTTTTCGATGGGGAAGGGCATGGATTTAGAAAGGCAGAGACAATCGAGAAGGCGCTTGTTTCTGAGTGGAATTTCTATAAGAGAGTTTTACGTCTTTAGAATATTTCTGCTACAAATGATCCTTGTCACTAAAGAGTCTAGTTCTCAGCTCGGGGATAAACGGAGCGATCGTGAGATCCTCCTCGGAGTTTCGAGAGTGGTCAATGGATGGCTCAGCTACCGTGTGATCCCACTGCTTGAGTCTGCGGACCTTTTCGGTATAGAAGAATTCCTCATCGCGACAGGTATAGTGGTTGATCCGGATCGTGTCGATGCTAACCGTGTCGGTTAAGCTGCTCTTAGGATTAAAGGGCTCTTTCTTCTCTGTTACATGAAAGTAAGGCTCCCTGTATTTGCAGTAATGGGGCTGAGAGATTTTCTTAACTCTTTTGGGCTGCACAATTGACTTAACAAAAAGGTTTTGATGCGAGTCTCTGGGGGACTTTCTAGTGAGTGATTCGATGAGGGTTCTGCTGCTGTCGATTTTTTTTACAGAAGAAGTGCCATAGATTTGCCAGTTGATTGCAAGACCGCCGTAGGGTTCATAGGGGGCTAGGAATTCTTGTAAATTATGCGTTGTAAGAGGGACGATGAATTCATCAGTATCAATAATTGCAAGCCACAGCGTTTCCTTTTCTTTATCTCGAATACAGTCTTGATAGACCTGACACTGTATCTTGTTCCATTGATTTACATCACTTCCTTCAGTGACGATATGTGATAGCTCTACAATACCCTCGTCGATATAAGGCTGCAACACTGTGAGGTAATCATCCTTGCTCAAGTGATTATAAAGGTAGAAGTGCTCTACTCCGATCATCCTGTTATACTCAATCCATTCTTTAAGAAAACGGGCCTCATTGCGAAATAAAGCTACAACGCTGAGGTAGTATTTTGGAGGCCTTGAAGGAAGGAAAAAAAGGGAGGTAAGTAGACATGTAGCAAGAAATAAAAATAGTAGTTTTTTTAGCCGTTTCATATCCGTAAATTTTACAAGAAGATCCAAATATTGGGCAAGGACTACATGCCGCGATATTAAAGGCCTTCTTCTTTCGACTTGCTAAGTAAGCTAATATAGGGCTCTTTGTCGTATTTTTTCTTAAGGACAGGGGAAAATCCACACCCCTTTAGCACGCGGGGGGCTCCAAAATATTCAATCACAGGCCACCTCCGGCATACAGAGGGTCTGGTTTTATAGCTATTGCAACTGCCATCCTCGTTTAAGTGGCGGCAGCCCATAACGAGCATTTTCTTGCCTTTTTCATCTTGGGGGCTGAGGCTTCTGAGAAAAAAGCCGTTCACCTGGGTTTGCCAGAAATAAAAGATTTTGCCGAGCGTTCCACTTGGCTGAGGTATAAGAATAAAATAACAACAGTTGCCTCTTCTTTTACACGAGCCTACTTGTTTGAAGGGAGGCTGGATAATGTATCTCGCGACTTTTTGAGCGAAGAGATCTAGGAGTAAAACGGGGAGGTAGGAAAGTTTAAGGATAAGGCGTAACCACTCAGGTAGCCACTGCTTGGGGATTTCTCCTTGGACCTTAGGGGGTGAGGTAAGGTTTTCTGCTAAATGTAAAATGTCTTCTAAATACTCTTGCTGGGATTTTTCGCTCATAAAAAAATATTCCGATCAGTTTTTCTATAGGATGATCGGACGGCCTATTTAGGAAAAGAGATATTGTTTTACAGGAAAATTCACGGGAAGAGGGTGAGGAGATTTTTTTTGCAAAAAACTTCAATATTTCCGATTTAATTATTCTCTGCAAGAAAAAATATAGAAATATTAATATATATTCTGTATATGAAGGAGATGGGGTGAATAAATATTTATTCATTCTGTTTTATTTGGAGGCTTATATCAAGGCCTGGAAGCTCCAAATGCGCTTAATAACCTGGGCTACAAAGAGTATTAGGACAGATGTCTTAATGCAATGGAGGTTATATGTTTTTTAAAAATTTACAAGTGGTTGCATATTCGGTGGTTATAATGGGGGGTTCTTCTTTATTTGGTTCTGATATGGTAGGACAACAAGAGGAACATCAGCTGGTTGATAGACTTAAGAAAGAGGTTCCTTCAGTGGCTTATAGTGGACCCCTTGCTCTTGCAAATCTCAACTTAAACCATCAAGGTAGTGTTATTGCAGCTCAGCCGGGAGAAAAAGTATTTGGAATGCTTAACTTCCTGTATGACTCCCATAACATAGAGCCGGAGTCTCTCAACCAAATCGTTATTGGCTTTTCAAAGATGGGCGCTCAGAAATGTATTTTTAATGAGCTCGGATACCGTTGCAACGAGGGGATCGCTTCTTTTTTTCTCCAAGTACCGCAAAATCCAGGGATATATGAAATCCAGTGCAGATTCGATCAGGCCTTCTCTTCTAAAGAAGCTATGGTCCATTGGGTAGAGGAAGATGCGGATAATATGATGACGATCGGAAAAATTATCGTTCGAGAGTAGTCATTCGTTCTTTGGATAAAATCCCCTTTTCTCGATAATCTAAGAGAAAAATAGGGGATTTTATGTTAAAGACTTCTTGGAAAAAAGCGGTAGCGCTTACTGTATGTACGAGTTTTATCTTTTGTTCTCTTGCCTTTGGACAGGAGAAGAAGGACGCTCAGTCTGTTGTGATCATTGGAGGGGGAGTCGGAGCGCTCACCTCGGCGATCTATCTAGCGCGCAGTGGGGTCATCCCAATTGTTATCGAAGGGAGGATTCCTGGCGGAGCTTTATCTCAGTCTCCTAAAGTACAAAACTGGCCTGGAGAATTCGAGATATCCGGTATGGATCTTATGGATAAGATCCGCTCTCAAGCTATCCAAAATGGAGTTGTTTTTCTCCAGGAAGAGGTCACGGATGTTGATCTTTCAAAACGCCCCTTTAAAATCACTTCCCGAGATGTTTATGATCCAAGCAAGACCCATGTACTCGAGGCGGACTCTTGTATCATAGCCACAGGAAGTGAGGCAAAGCGGCTGCATGTTAAAGGGGAAGATGAATATTGGTCTAAGGGGGTATACTCTTGCGCTATATGCGATGGATCTCTTTATAAGGGCCAGATTGTAGCTGTTATTGGTGGGGGTGATGCAGCTCTTACAGAGGCAGAGTATTTAAGCCTGATTGCAAAAAAAGTCTACGTCATAGTAAGAAAGGACACCTTAAGAGCCAATGAAAAACAAAGGGAAGCAATGCTCCGCACCCTTCCTAATGTGGAGTTCTTATTTGAGTCAGAGATCCAGGAGATAAAAGGTTCAGACGATGCAGTAAATCAAGTGGTTCTAGTAAAAAAAGGGGAGCTAAGGTCCCTTGATATCGACGCGGTATTTCTAGCCATCGGTTCCCGGCCTAATTCTGAATTGTTTACTGGCCAGTTAAAGCTCGATCCAAATGGATATATCAAAGTAATAAATGACGTTGAAACAACCGTTGCCGGCGTTTACGCTATAGGAGATATAGCTGATCCCTATTTTAAGCAGGCGATATCAGCTGCGGGAGATGGAGCAAAAGCAGCCCTTAAGGCTCATAATTTCTTATTAACAGCTCCAAAGCCTCAAATTATCACTTCTCAAACATCTAAAAAAAGCAGCTCCTATTCAGGAAAAGTGATTGAAGTCACAAGTTACGAGCATTTTCAGAAAGAGTTGAAAGAGGCAAGTACCACAGTCCTTGTAGACTTTTATGCGACATGGTGCGGTCCTTGCCGCCAGCTTAGCCCAAAACTTGAAGAATTTGCTAAGGAATTACAGGGAAAAGCTAAGATCTTAAAGGTCAATATAGAGTCTTGTGAGGATCTTGCCATGCTCTACCAAATCAGGTCTATGCCAACGCTTGTGGTAATTGACAACAGTGGTAAGCAGGTAGGAAGAAAAACAGGGACAAAAGATATCATCGATTACATCAAGACGCTTAAGTAATTTAGATGTAGATGTT
Source organism: Chlamydiota bacterium (assembly GCA_026398435.1). Lineage (GTDB taxonomy): Bacteria > Chlamydiota > Chlamydiia > Chlamydiales > Rhabdochlamydiaceae > VGMB01. The sequence continues at coordinate 50,844 of JAPLSW010000049.1, forward strand.
AATTGCTATAACGCCGCTTGTGAATCTTGCGGCGTTTCTTCCCGCCACAGTAAACCATACGCCTCCAATAACACCGATATCTTCGCTCCAGTTGTATTGAACTGCCGGCGCCAAGCTAAACTGCTCTCCAGAGGGAGGGCCGATGGGTCGAGTTGTTTTTCCAGAAAATCTCGTTTTATTGTTATGAACATATACACCATCGAGAGCAATTCCCCATCTTTTAGTTAAGTTGCATTCTATTGCGCCATCAACCGTTAGAGTGTTTCCGGGGAGTACTTTCCCATGGGTCCCTTTGCCCCCTCCATAGGTGCATAATCCCTTAACATAGGCTGGAGTGCCAATTTGGTAATTTACAAAAAGCCTGGCATCCAAAAAGTGGATTCCGGTTCCTAGCTGTAAGAGTTTGGAAAATACTAGACCAACGGTCGGTAGCCAAGACCCCGAGCCGGTAGAGTCGCTGCCAAGTTTGGAGGCTTTAAGATGATCGTATTTTCCTGTCGGGATATTGGCTCCGAGTCTTAGTTTTACCGCCGGTTGCCAGCCTCCAACGACATCTAGTGCTAGTTGAAAACCTACCACAAAAGGTAGGTCTCCTATATCTAGATAACTTTGGTTTTTTACCTTGTTCCAAACAATTTCGGGGATCACTTGGAAATCCATAAATTTGGTAATGCCCACCTGCGTTAGAAATTGGAGGCTGGAATTATAGAAATTAGGGATCGATTTTGCATGCCAGTGTTTTGTATAGATCCCTGTATTTACGGTATAGAAAAAATAGGGCTCTAAGTTTACATGCCCCTGCGGTATCGTATGGGCGCTTGGAGCAAGAAGGGGCCCTGTAAACCAGGGAGAGGGCTCTGATTTAACAGGAGCCCCTTGTGACTCTGTAAAGAGAAAGTCTGCATAGCAAGGTATTGCAGAGAGCAGGGAGAGTAACAAAATGGATCTTAGCATTTTACAGATAGGCATGACACTTCCTTTTAAAAAACACGTTGACGTAACAAAAATATAATAGGAAGGAGTTTTTTTGAAAGTATGCAGATGGATGCTATTAGCATCCATCTGCAAAAACTATAAAAATTTACTGAGTACATCTTGGAAAATTTCTATCCCTAGCTCAAGCAAAATAAAAAAGATAAGCATTGATAGCATTACCCTTCCGCCAGGAAGGCGTTTTTCCGCTTTAGGATATTTCTTCACATATCTTCCGATCCACACCATGGTAGGAGGAAATAACCCAAAAAGAATAGCGCAGCTGTATCCTCCGGCATAGCCAAGGGCTTTTAAAAAGATGTCTGGATTGGAGAGGGATATGACTGTCGGCGGCAAAAATACCAATAGGCATAGAAAGATTTTGCGGATTCCCTTCTTTTTTATTTTAAGTCCATCGGCTAGAAAGTCTAAATAGGCAAGAGACAGAGCTATATAAGAAGTAGTGAGCGTGAAAAAGGCAAAGGCCCGGCCGATGTTAGATAGGTAAGCGCTCCCTATGATTTTCTGTAAAGGCCATACAGCAGTTTGTCCAAGAACACTGGCTTGTTGCAAATCATTTAAAGGGATAATCCCCAAGATCAGCATTTCCCAAATCAGATAGACAGCAAGAGGAATAGTAGTTCCTAATATGATGCTTAGACGCACCTTTTTTACATCCCTATTCATATAGGTCATAAGAGTGGGAATAATCACTTGGTAGGTGAAGGCAGTAAAGAGTATGGGAATGGCAAGCCATGCTTTGGACCATTCACCTCGTGTCAGCATGCTAAAGTTTACATGGTCATAAGAGAAGCCGATGAAAAGCAAATAGGTAATGACAACACCTGACATCAGGATAAGGTTTAGTCTATCGACGGAATTTGTTCCGAGATACACCACGGGAGAAAAAATCAGCACATAGACAAGTGCCGAGGCCCATCTAGGGAGGCTTCCGCTAATAAGCTGAGAGAGGACATCTCCTCCTCCGGCTACGTGAGCTATCATCACCGTGACAAATAAAAATAAGTAGACCATCCAGCAGAGTCCTTTGCCCCAGGGACCAAATAACTTATGTGCCATAGTGATGAGGTTGGAGTCTTTAGGCATCCACTGACAGACCTCGAGAAGAAGAAGTCCGGTACACAGCATAAATAGCCAGCAGAGAAAATAGATGGAAATGGAAGGAAAGAAACCGGCCTCTCCGGTTGCGATTGGCAAGGCAAGCATGCCAACGCCAATGGTGGTTCCGGCAATTAAAAAAGTGCCGCCGAGTACATGGCCAAGGGAATGAAAAATGCGCATAGATCCTCTACTAATATGTAAATGTAAGCGATTAAGATGCTATACGCTTAATTAATTGTAAGGTAGCTAAACTGGGGAAATAGCTCTAGTAAATTACATTAAGAATTCGATTGCCTCAATTCTTCCATTTTCCGTTAACGGTATTTTATGAGTGCAATTTAAATTTTAACTATTCTTTCCGAGAGTAAAATGCTAGCTAGACAATTTCCTCCTCCCTTCGTTAAGATAGACTCTTTTGGAAGTAGGATTCTTATGCAAATTACAGAGATGCAGCTCGAGGGTGCTCTAAAACTCTCCCCTAAAGTATTCTACGATGAGAGGGGCTTTTTCTATGAGAGTTTTAAAGAGTCTCTTTTGCAGGAAATGGGGATTTGCGAAACCTTCTGCCAAGATAACCATTCCTATTCGAAAAGGGGAGTTTTGCGAGGGATGCATTTTCAAGGGTCCCAAGGAAAACTCATCAACGTGATTTCAGGGGTGATTTTTGATGTCTTTGTCGATGTAAGAAAAGATTCTCCCACCTTTGGCAAGTGGCAGGGCGTAGTACTTGATTCAGCAAACAGAGAGCTCCTGTATATTCCCGGTGGGTTTGCTCATGGATTTTACGTGATGAGCGATGAGGCTCATGTTGTCTATAAGGTAACAGAGCTCTATAGCCCATCTACTGAAAAATCTTTCCGCTATGATGATGCAGATGTTGGTATTACCTGGCCTGAAGGGACTAAAATCGTATCTACTAAAGACCTCTCCGCCCTCTGTTTTTCTGAGGTGTCTTTGTGAAGATTTGGATTTTAGGAGCCGGCGGCATGCTCGGCAAAACTCTGCAAAATTTTTTAACAGGCAAGGGAATTCCTTTTGTCTCTTCTTCTAAGACCCAAGCTGACGTAACCAATTTTACAGAGCTCGATGCTCTTTGCAAAGAGATACAGCCGACCCATATTTTCAATTGCGCCGCTTTCACGGCAGTGGATGCTGCGGAAACAGAGCTTGATCTTGCGATGAAAATCAATGGAGAGGCTCCGGGACTTCTCGGCAGGCTCGCAAAAAAATACGGAGTAAGGCTCATTCATATTTCTACAGATTATGTATTTTCTAGTACGCAGCACACTCCCTTTAAAGAAGAGGATGAGACAAATCCGATTAATGCGTACGGAAGATCAAAGCTTGAAGGGGAAAGATCTCTTATAAGGGAGCTGCCGACGGCTTGTATAGTGAGAACTTCTTGGGTCTATGGCGCTGGTGGAAAAAATTTCATCTCCTCGATTGTAGGTCTGCTTCAAACAAAAGAAACTCTGCAAGTTGCAAAAGATCAAGTAGGGAGACCTACCTATGTAAATGATTTAGCCGAAGCTCTTTGGGAATTAAAAGATTCTTCCGGGATATATCATTTTGCAAGTAGTGGAGAGGCTTCTCGTTTTGAGATTGCAAGGCAGGTGCTTTCTTATATGAAAGATAATGGTATGGCAGTACTTTGCAAAGAGATAGTTCCCGTTTCTGCAAGTCTTTTTACAACGCCCGCTCCTCGCCCTTTGTACTCTGTTTTAGATACGAGCAAGTACGAAAAGGAATATAAAACCCCAAGACACTGGAATGAAACGCTGAAGGAGCTTTTTTGATGATAAGGACCCCTAAAAATATTCTTGTGACCGGCGGGGCCGGATTTATCGGTTCTGCTTTTATTCGATATAGTCTTTCTAAGGATTCTTGCTGTGAAAAAATTGTGAATCTCGACCTGTTAACATATGCGGCAGATCTCAAAAATCTTTCCAGCATTGAAAGTGATCCTCGCTATCATCTGGCTATAGCAGATATCTGTGATGAAGAAGTTGTAGAGAGTCTCTGTAAAGAGCATGGGGTCGATACTATTGTTCATTTTGCCGCTGAAAGTCATGTCGATCGGAGTATTGAAGGGCCTGCTGCCTTTTGCAGGACAAATATAGAGGGAACGCTTCATCTTTTAGAGGTTGTTCGAAGAAATCCAAGCATCCATTTTCATCACGTCTCAACCGATGAAGTTTATGGCTCGCTTGGAAAAGAGGGGGCCTTTAATGAAAGCTCTCCCATTTGCCCCAACTCTCCCTATGCAGCCTCAAAGGCTGCATCGGATCATTTGGTCAGAGCCTTTGCAAATACCTACGGTATCTCAACGACGATCTCCCATTGTAGTAACAATTACGGCCCTTGCCAGAATGGGGAAAAGCTCATTCCTCTTATGCTTTCCTGTCTGATCGAAAAAAGACCTCTTCCGATTTATGGCAAAGGGGAAAATATCCGGGATTGGCTCTATGTCGATGATCATGTGGAAGCTCTTTGGACGATTTTGCAAAAAGCCCCTAAGGGCTCAGTATTCGACATCGGTGGAGGCTACGAGGCTTCTAATATTGAAATTGTACATAGACTTATAGAGGAATATTGCTCTCTTACGAGTCAAAATACAGAAGAGTTTACTCAGCTTATTCACTATGTGACAGATAGGCCAGGTCACGATTTCCGCTACAGCATCGATCCAGCAAAGATACAAAGAGAACTTGGCTGGAGCCCTAAATATGATTTTGCAAAGGGGCTTAAAGAAACAGTGCAGTGGTATCTAGAAAATAGAAGACTACAAGGATGTGGGGTATAATTTATGTGGAATGCAAAAACAGTAGCATGTGTGATCCCTGCGAGACTTGAGTCTTCGAGATTTCCGAGAAAGATTTTAGCTCTCTTGAAGGGCAAGCCTCTTATCGAGTGGGTGTGGATGGCTGCCCAAAAAGTGAAATGCTTCGATGAAGTAGTGTTTGCCGTGGATTCAGAGGAGACAGCCGAAGTGATCAAGAGTTTTGGGGGGAAATCCTTTATGACATCAATTGCTTGTCCAGTCGGTACAGATAGGCTCGCAGAGCTCCAAAGAACAGGTCTTGTGAAAGCGGATGTTTGGGTAAACTGGCAAGCAGATGGTCCTTTTATTAACGAAAAGACCATTCATGATCTTTTGCAGACGTGTGATAAAGATGGCGCAGATGTATGGACTCTTAAAAGGCGCATTTTCACAGAAGAAGATATTTGCTCTCCCGATGTTTCTAAAGTCGTCTGCGACGAGAAGGGAAGAGCGATGTATTTTTCTAGAGCCACCCTTCCCTTCTATCGGAAAGTTCCGGATGGAAAGGAAAAAATTTACTTTAAACACGTGGGTCTTTACGCCTATTCCGATGAGGGTCTTAAAAAAATTTCTACCCTTTCTCCTTGTGATTTAGAGGTAATAGAAAATTTAGAGCAGCTTAGATTTCTCTACCATGGACTTTTTGTGCAAGTCCATGAAACTGAGTATGAAACACTAGAGGTGGATCTGCCTGAGCATATGATACGGGCCGAAAGGATCATGGACGTAAAATAAATGTGGATAGATAGACAATGCTTGGTTGAGAATTTAGCCGCCTATCGGTTATCATAGCTGTAATTTATCTATACATGGCCTCAATATGAGCACAGAGCAACTTCTTAAAGACAGGTCGGATTATAAGTATGGTTTTTCGACTCCCATTGAAACAGAAAGCTTTGCAAAAGGGCTTTCGGAAGAGATAGTCCGCGCCATCTCTGCAAAAAAAAACGAGCCCCCTTTTCTTCTGGAATTTCGTTTAAAAGCCTATAAAAAATGGCTGGAGATGGAAGAACCTGTATGGGGACATCTTAAATATACCCCTATCGATTACCAAGATATTACCTATTACTCAGCTCCTAAGGTGAAGCAGAAGCTTGATTCACTCAGTGAAGTAGATCCGGAAATCCTAAAAACATTCGAGCGGCTAGGCATTCCACTAGATGAGCAAAAGAGACTAACAAACGTAGCGGTTGATGTGGTGTTCGACTCGGTATCTCTTGGTACCACCTTTCAAAAGACACTGCAGGAAGCCGGCGTTGTCCTTTGTCCAATATCTGAGGCAATCCATAAATATCCGGAGCTTATCGAAAAATATCTCGGTAGCGTCGTTCCCATTGGTGATAACTTTTTCACGGCACTAAACTCCGCTGTTTTTTCAGACGGCTCTTTTGTCTATATCCCTAAAGGGGTCCGCTCTCCCATTGAGCTCTCTACCTACTTCCGGATCAATGATAAGAAGAGTGGGCAGTTTGAAAGAACTCTCATCATCGCTGAAGAGGGCTCCTATGTGAGTTATCTCGAAGGATGCACTGCCCCTGCTTATGATAACAACCAGCTCCATGCAGCAGTTGTTGAACTTGTCGCTCTTGATAACGCTGAAATTAAATATTCTACTGTCCAAAACTGGTATTCAGGTAATCCTGAAACAGGTGTTGGGGGAATTTACAATTTTGTTACCAAGCGGGGAAGATGCCAGGGCTTTAGATCCAAGATCTGCTGGACGCAGGTGGAAGCGGGAGCTGCCATCACATGGAAATATCCAAGTTGCATCTTGCAAGGGGACGAGTCTGTTGGGGAATTTTATTCTGTAGCTCTTACCAATGGGCATATGCAAGCAGATACAGGAACGAAGATGATCCACTTAGGGAAAAATACCAAGTCTACGATCATCTCCAAGGGGATCTCTGCAGATTTCTCTCACAATACCTATAGAGGTCTTGTTAAAATCGCCCCAAAAGCTACAAATAGCAGAAACTATACCCAGTGCGATTCGATGCTCGTCGGAGATAGATGTTCCGCCAATACCTTCCCTTATATAGAGGTAGCAAACCCCTCGGCTCAAGTAGAGCATGAAGCCTCAACATCGAAGATGAATGAGCAGCAACTATTTTATCTTCAGTCACGAGGCCTCGAAAGAGAAGATGCGATTAATATGATAGTTAATGGCTTTTGTAAGGACGTCATTAAAGAACTCCCCTTAGAATTTGCTGTGGAAGCGCAAAAGCTCCTCACGCTGAAGCTTGAAAATTCTGTAGGATAACCTTAAGGAAAAAACACCATGATTGAAATCAAAGACTTGCATGCATCAACGGACGGTAAAGAGATATTAAAAGGTCTCACACTATCTATAAAAGCCGGAGAGATCCATGCGATCATGGGGCCTAATGGCGCCGGGAAATCAACACTTGCTAAAGTCTTAGCTGGGGACCCCTCTTATGAAATTACCAGTGGTGAGGTTTGGTTTAAGGGACAGAATATTTTAGAGATGGCGCCTGAAGAACGGGCTCATCTCGGTCTTTTTATGGGATTCCAATACCCGCTGGAAATTCCAGGTATTAGCAATGTCCAGTTTTTGCTTTCTTGCTATAATGCCAAGAGAAAGGCTCATGGAGAAACTCTTGTATCGGAAGAGCAGTTTCAGAGCATCCTCGAAGAGAAGATGGACGTATTGGAAATGAAAAAAGAATTTTTGGATAGAAGCGTTAATGAAGGATTTTCCGGTGGGGAGAAAAAAAGAAATGAAATCTTTCAAATGGCAGTCCTTGACCCAAGTTTTGCGATCCTCGATGAGACCGATTCAGGTCTTGATATCGATGCAATGCGTATTGTAGCGCTCGGTGTGAATCGCTTAAGCAGTCCAGAAAAGGCTCTTCTTCTTATTACCCACTACCAAAGGCTTCTAGACTACATTAAGCCTACCTTTGTCCATGTTATGGTAGACGGGAAAATTGTGAAAAGTGGCGGCCCAGAGCTTGCCTTGCAACTAGAAGAAAGTGGATATGAAGACCTTGTTGGAGTAAAATAATGACTCTTACCGATAGCCAAACAAATCTCTTTTATACGGCGCTTGAGGAGCAGTACAGCCTATGCTCTCCCAGTTCTGCGCGCTCTATGGCATGGGATCGTTTTCAGGAAAAAAAGTTTGCCGGTAAAAAAACCGAAGCCTTTAGCTATGTGCCGCTCAGACAACTGCTGTCCTTAGCATTTTCCGGCCCGTCTTCCTCTACAATTACTAAAGAAGAAATAGCACTTCACGTTTACCCAGAGTGCAAAGACTCAGCTCTTGTGTTTATCGATGGAGTATTTTCTCTTGAGCATTCTTCTTCTGAGGCTTTGCAGTCCGTTACAATTCTCCCTTTAAGCGTTGCGCAAAAGGGGAGTTACGGGAGCTTCTTGCAGCGTCGCATGCACCAAAGCATGGAGCAAGAACAAGATCCCTTTGCACTTCTTACTATGGCTCTAAGTAAAGAAGGCGCCTTTGTCTTTATTCCGCCAAGGCAGGAGCTTGCAGCTCCCATCCAATGTCTTTTTGTAACAACTGGCGATCAGGGAGCGACATTCCCAAGAATCCATATCGCACTTGGTGCTGAGGCTAAAGCCTCACTTGTAACAACATCTGCCCATCTGGGTTCTTGCGAAGGGCTTTTTCAAAGCGCTCTGATTGATATCGCCTTAGATGAAGCAAGTAGCCTTGAGCACTCCCTATATCTAGACCTTCCGAAAAAAGCATGGGGTTTTGCAGCGGTTAGAGCCACATTAAAAAAACAAAGCTCGTTAGATTGTATAAATGCATCTACTGGCTCTAAATCAGCACGGCAAGATTACCGAGTCTGTCTACTTGGAGAAGAGTCCGATGCTAAGATCTCTGGTCTTTGCTGGCTCGAAGAAAACCACCAGTCCCACGTCCATGTTTTAGTAGAACATATAGCTCCTAATTGCACGTCTAACCAGTTTTTCAAAAGCGCTCTCTCCGGAGTTTCTCAATCGAGCTTTACAGGAAAGATTTTTGTCGGACAGAAGGCTCAGAAAACACAGGCTTACCAGCTCAACAACAACCTTCTTTTAGCAGAAGGGCCCATTGCTTATAGCAAGCCAGGCCTTGAAATCCTCGCTGATGATGTAAAAGCATCACACGGCGCGACCATGACACAGTTAAGTAGCGATCAGCTCTTTTACCTAAAGAGCAGAGGTCTCTCTGAGGAGACAGCGAAAACACTTCTGGTGCTAGGCTTTTGTAAAGAGATCTTAGATAAAATATCTTGCGAGTCACTAAAGGATAAAACTCTTGTCTCACTAGAAAAATATTTATCAAAGCTGCCTAAATGATCTCGATAGAATCAGTAAGAAAACAATTCCCTATGCTCTCCCAGTTGATGCACGGCAAGCCCCTGATTTATTTTGACTCAGCGGCCACGACTCAAAAGCCCCAATCAGTGATCGATGCTATGAGCTCGTTTTATGAAACGCGCTATGGGACGGTGCATAGAGCCGTGTACGAGCTTGCTGCCAGGTCAACTGCCGAATACGATCTTGCAAGGCAAAAAGTGCAGCACTTTTTGCATGCAAAGCATCTAGAAGAAATCGTATTTACTAAAGGAACAACGGAATCTATCAATCTTGTGGCCTCCTCTTTTGGTAGAGCTTTTATTAATGCCGGTGATGAGGTTCTTATTTCGGAGACTGAGCACCACGCAAATATTGTTCCTTGGCAGATGATGTGCGCTGAAAGGGGAGCTATTTTACAGGTGATCCCCTGTAATGAAAAGGGAGAGATCGATCTGACGGCTTTTGAAGATCTTCTTTCTGATAAAACAAAGATCGTAGCGCTCGCTCATATTGCTAACAGCACAGGAACGATTCATCCGATAAAGCAGATCATCCAAAGAGCCCATGTCAAAGGTGCTAAAGTGCTCATCGATGGAGCGCAGAGCGTATCCCACCAAAACATCGATGTGCAGGATTTAGATGCGGACTTCTTTGTTTTTTCCGGTCATAAAGCCTACGGCCCGACCGGCATCGGCGTCCTCTACGGGAAAAAAGAGCTATTAGACGTGCTTCCTCCTTACCAAGGGGGAGGAGATATGGTGGATGAGGTCCGTTTTGAAAAAACTACCTACCAAAAATCTCCGTTAAAATTTGAAGCGGGGACCCCTCCGATTGCTGAGGTAATTGGTCTTGGAGCTGCCATCGATTTTATAGAGTCTTTGGGTAGAGAGAAGGTAGCCTTTCATGAGCATACCCTTTTAGCGTATGCAACAGAGAAGCTGCAAGGGGTTGAAGGTCTCCGTATCATTGGCATGGCTGCAAATAAGGGGCCCATCATCAGTTTTGTGATTCAAGGGGTGCATCCACTTGATCTCGGAACGATGCTGAGTTTAAAGGGGGTTGCTGTGAGAACAGGGCATATGTGCGCGCAGCCAACCCTTAGAAAATACGGCCTTACTTCGATGACAAGGATTTCTTTTGGGGTATATAATAACATCCAAGAGATCGATTATTTTATGCAGGCCTTGAACGAAGTGCTTCTGCTCCTTCGTCCCTCTATGTAGTTTTAACATGCGCATAAGGAATTTTATTCTTTAAAACCGCCTATCTTAATACTATCTTAATAGAATTCTGGTAACCTCTAGACTGAAAATTGCTAATTAGTTTCAAAATTAATAAATAAAAAATAATAATTACGAGGTTTTTATGGTTCAACCAACTGCTGCTGCAATAGCCGACCACATGACACCAATGTACCCTTTACCGATAGGAGCCGCTCTAGACCCATTTGGAGCTATAATGGGAAGAGAAGAAGAGGCTTTGCCGGCAGCTGTAGCTGAGAGGTTTTTTGGACAAATTCAAGCTGCGGCACATGCTATAAGTATAACTGGAATAGGTGATCTGTCATCTTTGGCTGATAGAGTAACGCAGTCGAATCAGGCTTTGCAGGCGTATACTTCTTTGAGTACTTTTCCTAGATTAGCTCAAAGTCAAGAGACTAATTATAGTTATTGGCATAGTGATCTAGCTCTAGGTTGGGATATTTCTAAAATAGAAGATTTGGAATCTAAATTATTTTATCCATCTGCAACTCTTGAATCTCGTGTTCCCTTTTTAGCTCTTTTAGAAAGGAAATTTGTAGAGGTGTCTGCTAAGGCTGAAGGAACTATCTATCTTTCTTATGAGCAGGCTGCAAGGTTAGAAGAAATCCGAGGAAGAATACTAAGTGGTGTTGATGCAATGAAACTTGATGGGCGTTTACCTGGAGATGCTGCTATAAATATACCTGAATTTTTCCGTAATCTCGATGTTCGAAAGTTCTTTAGATCCTATGTGCTTCCTGCTAATCGACAACTTGCGTATGGAGCGAATGTGCCGGAAGGGCAGTTAGAAGAAATTATAGCAAATACTGCTGCTCTGCCAGCGCCTCTAAGAGGCAGTATCATAGCAAGCGTTGCAGTAATACCGCCCCTTGCTGTAAATCGAGTAGCTGAAGTTTTAAAAGCCCTAGATTCCGCACTTGAAGAGCTGCCACAGTATACACCAGGACCTACTCATGTTGTTGAATATCTAATACAGGAAAAAGCAAGACTTGATGCTGAGGAAGCAAGTTGTGATCAGTTAGAAGGTAAGACTAGAGCGGATGATCGGCGTCTGATGCGGAATGCTTATTGGAACATCCCTATGATAGATAATGGTAATTTTGCAGATCCTGAGGTGGAAGTGCTAAAGGGAGTAGTAAGGGGATGGATTGGCAAGGCATCGAACTACGTGAAGGATCGTATTAAAAACATGATATGGAGATTTAATGGGAAACCTGCAAGAGATCCATTAGTTTTTGGAGAGGATAATCTTGTATCCAACTTAAAAGTGACAATTTTTGCTATAACTTGTGCAGGATCTCCTGAGTTATGGCTTGCTAATGAAGCAGAGATTGATGATATGATTGCAGATAGATTACGAATGCTTCACGCAGTTTCTGAGGTGAATGAGTTTCAGGCAGTCGATGCCCGTCGAAGGTATGATCAGATTATGAGTTCTCCTGACATTTCTAATCCTTTCAGAAGACCAGATGGATCTTTTGTGTGATTCAATGGATACATGCGGCTTGATTTTGGAACAATATTGAGTTTAAAAAAGACTCAAATGCTATTGAGGGATTATAGCCGGTATCATCCAGGCATTCACATCAGATAGAATATCGATGATTTGCGGCTTTGGTGCATATGACCTTGGTATGAGGTAAAAGGGGCCGCTCGGTGATGGCAGCCAATTAGATTCTTTATCTGTTCCCGGGGAGTCTTTCTGAAGGTAAATGGTAAAGGAGCCGTCTGTATTTTTCTTAAGGTCTGAAGAGTCGCTACCGATCATATAACGCTTCACTGCATTTGGTACCGTGTAGTTATTTTCAGCATCATACATAGTGATCGACCAGAACCCAGGTTCAAAGTAAGGGATCCCTTCTTTGAATGTCATCGTATATGTATTAGCGCCGGAGAGTGGAGCGCCTTTCGCATCTGCTGTATACATCCAATACACAGACTCATAAGGGATATTTGCCGTAAGTCCCACACGCGCCACAACAGCGCGTGTCATGTAATCCGCGCCTGGATTACCAATAGTTGCCGGTGGTATGAACGCCCCTTTATAAAGTGTTCCAAAAACTAAATGATCTAGAGTATCGCTAATCTTTGTAGCAGCTCTTTCCATAGATGCTAAAACTATCGGAGTTAATGTAGATCTATCCCATGGTTTGCCAAGCTGTATGCCAAGTGCTTTAAGGCTCGGCAGTATCGCTGAGATCTGATCCTTTGGTGGAGGATTCTCATTCATAGCGATAGAGAGGATCTCCCAGAATTGCAAGGGGTCTTTGTAGTTTACGTCACTTACCGATGCATCCGTATGTACTGGATTTGGCGCTGGATAGTTATAACTAACGGACCCTTGAGAGGGCTTTCCTAAAAATTCTGCATATGTTGAGACTTTGATGCCGCTGAGTATTTCTTTAGCACCTGCAAGATCGATTTTTCCTTTATTATAGATATGAACCCTTGGTTGCAAAAGAACCCAAGGTGTTGGACAGTCGATCCTCTGTATCCCTTTGGGTAGCGTTCCCTTCCAGCCGGGGGATACAAGAGCATACTTTCCTCCTCCATATCCTGTGCTTTTACCACCAACATAGGCAAAGGCATTGGTCCACATATCCACGATTTCTATCATGTAATATCTATCGCTTGAATTAGGAGCCTCTAAGATGATCGGATCTGTGCGAAGGTCCATAAATCCAAAGCCGTAGATAACATTTACATTAGGAGTTACATATCCTGATTCTTTAGACAGCTCTGGTGTCGAGATATCTTCCATTCTCCATATCGTATTTGGTTTTGCTTTCGCTTTAGGCCCTACCGCATCGTGATCTCTTAACGCGTACATTGTTACAAGGGGGGCTCCCCACGTAGCTGCTTGCAGACTTAAGGAATCCAGCCACTCTTCTGTTGCCTCTTTTGGCAGGCTCACTACAGTCTCTTTGGAGAAACTATTTGCAAGTAGACAAAAACTTGATGTAAGAAGTATCGAAATGATTCTGCATTGCATAGATTTTCCCCCTTGCGAAATAACTTTTAGACATTTCACATAAACAGCATTTTGTCAAAGCAAAAAGCTCTCTAATAAATACTTTTAAAGCTATAACCAGGAAGTGAGAGGATTGCTTGACTGGCGAATATAGGCTTCTAGGGCTGCATCTATTTTTTCGTCTTCGGTCATTGTATAGGTTCTTGCTGTAGAAATAGTGCTCTCAGGAGAGCTTTGGGGAGACGGGTGCTCCTCTACAGGACTATCTTCTACTTCTGTGGAAGCAGAATCGGGGATTTCAAGAGGCATTCTATAAGTCATGAGCCTGTTTTGTAGATAGTCTCTTGCATCAGCAGTTATAAACGGCTCAGATGCAGGGAATGAGGGCTCTGGATCTAGCTCATTTGCTTCTTCGTCGAATGGAGATGCAAGGAAATGTGCTTGCTCATATGCAGGTGGGGCCTCTGCTATTTGGTGATGCGCAGGGGAATCAGATATACACATTCCATCGTAATCTAGTTGAGAAATCTGATGCTCATAGGGAAGTCTAAAAGGTTCTATAGAAAAGCTCATGGTATATTCCATTTATTGTGAAAAAATAATATTTTTAATTGGAATATTATGGCTTATCTTGAGATAGATGTCATTTATTAGTTGTATTATCTAGAAATTAGTTTAACTGAAAACGAAATTTACTAAATAAAAAACCCGAGCTTTTGGCTCGGGTTTTCTTTACAAAGGTTGACTGTCTAACTAATTAGAAGTCTAGTCTGAAGGAGAGTGTATAACCTTGAATGGTTAAATCACCTTGGTTCGCAACATAGATTGCAGGATCAAAAGAAGCCACGTATCTATCAAATTGGTTTTGTCCGAAGAACATAAGGTTCTCCCAGCCAAGTTGCATAGCAAAGTGGAGTCTGTCACTGGCAAGCATGTGTTCATAGCGAACGCCGAGCTCTGTTTCAACAATCGCTCTTCCTACACGGTTAGAGTGGTGATTTCCAACATAGGGAGTTGTAGTTCCAGATAGTACAGATGACTGATCTTGTGTCTGATGGAAAAATCCATAAAGCAGTGACATAGAGGTGTTACCAAAGAAGCTAAAGCCGCAGCCGAGTCCCCACTGCGTGTCAAGACCGGGTCTAACTCCCATGCCCCAGAATTGGGATTTCATATTAGTGAAATACGAAGAGCCTGTAGCAGGACCGGAGGTAGAGGTAGTTACGTTATTGTAATCAACATTCATCTTCTGGTATATCCATGCATTTCTAAGGCCTATGAAAGGACGAAGGGTGAGCCATTTACTAACGAAGAACTCTCTTCCGAGCTCTAGGTCGATCATGTTGAGGTTCAGTCTCCATTGTGCATCGCTAGAGGTAAATGTATCGCCGCCCACATAGGAAGGGTCTGCAAAAACAGGGTACAGAGTACCTTTAGATACGTGGGAGCGTGCTTTTGTGTGGTAGCATGTCCAGTTAGCATACAGGTCCCAACCGTCATGAGGAGTGTTTATTCCGAATCCTACACGGAAGCCCGGATCCCAGTTAAAGTGAGGCTCTCTTGTATGGGATTTATTCAGATTTGTGTCATTGGCTTTAACGACATAGCCAAGACCGTTTTCGTGTGCTTGCCATACAAGTAGATCAGCTGTTACAAAGACGTCAGCTCCGTCTTTTACTTCTGGACGGCCTGATGGGTTAATCATCCCACTAGCACCTTTTCTTTGCTCAAGTGCGCTCACGCGATTTTCTAAGTTGCGTACTTGCGCATCTGATACATCTGCATGTGCAGCGGCTGTTACAAATACAGCGGCAGCGCTTAATTGTTTTAGTAGTTGTTGCATAACTTTCCCTCCGGATTGTGTCATAGCGTTCATTCGATTCTTCGAATAAATACTGAATGTACAAAATGGAAGAAAAAAGAGGAAGAACAAGTTGTAAGAAGGTAGAACTTTTCTATAAAAAAGGCCTAAGAAAAAATCTTAGGCCTTGCAGTTACTTAGAAATCAAATCGTGCGCCGATAGACCAACCTTGGAAGGCGAGATCTCCTTGGTTTTGAAGAAACTGTCCTTGCTCAACGGCATTTGTGAAGCGAAGGAATTGGTTTTGTGAGAAGAATAGTTGTTGCTGCCATCCTGCATGAACACCCAAATGAAATGTGTCATTAAGGAACATGTAATCCCACTGAATACCAACTTCTAGGTCGGTTGCGGCTTTGCCTGCATGGAAACTGTTGCGTACATTTTTCTGCGTAGATTCTACGCTACTTAAGTCTATCGACTCTTCTTTGTGATCTATATGAAAAAATCCATAGAGAAGTGATACGCCGGCATTGCCATATAAACTCCATCCGCTACCAAAGCCCCAAAATCCACCCATCCCAACTCGAGGACCAAAGCCCCAGTAGTTATTAGTCATATGTACGTCATAGTCAGAATACAGAGTTGTGCTTTGAGAAAATAGTGTGCTGACATTCCCATATTCCACATGGTATTTTTGATCGATCCACGCAGAGCGCAGGCCAAAAAAGGGACGGAGGCTAAGCCATTTACCGGCGTGAAATTCCCTTCCCAATTCTAGGTCGAGAGTATCAAAGCGAAGGTGGTAGTGGCTTGCCGCGCCTTGTGCTATAGCTGGAGCATCTATGCTACCGGCTGAAGTAGCTGTTGGGCTTATGAAGGTCGTAAAAAGAGTGCTTTTGGTACTGTCATTGGAAGTATTGTCGTTTGCTTTATCTCGAAACCAAGTCCAGCTTAATGACGCATCCCATCCATCATGAGATAGGTTGCATCCAAGACCCACTTTAAACCCATATTCATAATTGAGACTTGGATTTCTTACATGCCCTTTAGTAATTGATGTTGCAGAAGGGACCTCATTTTCTACTGCATATCCAAGGCCTGAGGTGTTGGCTTGCCAGATGAGCCAGTCAGCTGTTATAAAAAGGTCTACACCTTCATCTACTTGAGGTCTTGATGAAGGGAGAATAATGTTTTGAGAGCTTTGAGTTTTTGATGTAGTAACAATAGGTGTTACTTGGTTGTTGTCTGTATCGGTAGAAGTGTAGTCGGAATAAGCGCAGCTTATGGCAACTAGAGTAAAAGCGGATGTCATTTTTAAGATTTTCTGATTCTGCATGATGTCTCCAAAGTAAGTGCTAAGGGAGTAACGGTATGATGCAAAAAAATTTTGGTCAATTTAATTTTTTTTAAATTATGTGGGAATGGAATAAAGGATCTTATTGATGTCTTTCATCCAAAGGAAAGTTTCCTTCGTCATTTGCTGCAAGATGAAGGTCCATGCAGCGCAAAGAATCGCAAGCCCAATAAGCGATTTAAGAGACATACCAATAAATACGATCTGTACTTGAGGGGCTAGGCGGTTGGCAATGCCGAGAAATACCTCTGTCATAAGGATCGCTAGAAGGCAGGGGGCGGCAAGTTGTATCGACAAGGCAATGACCCTTGTGAGTAGCCCTGTAAGTAATTCCCATATCGGTTGATTCAGAGAAAAAAATACCGGGTTAATGAAAGCGTCTGGGGGGATGATTGTATAGGATTGCAGCACGCTATCAAAAAATAAGATCGGTCCATTGAGACTGTAAAAGATCGCTATGAGAATGTAGTTATATAATATGCCTATCGGAGATGTTTGTTCTTGAGAAGAAGGGTCAGTTACTTGGAGGGAAGAGGCTCCTCTAAGGAAGTCGATCAGACTGCCCGATGACATGGCGATATAAAAGGGGATAGAAACCAAATACGCAAGGATAAAGCCGATGAAAATCTCTTTTATTATATAGGCAACATATATGGAGTTAAAGTCGAGCATAGTGCGACTTTGCATGGCCATATGAGGTAAAAAAATAAGGGTAAGGGAAATAGCAAGACCCATTTTTACCCCAGAAGGCATTCTAGCTCCGAAGAAGGGGCAAAAGGCAACAATTGGAAGGAGCCTTGCAATCCCTAAGAAAAACAGGGATATCATGGCCATGGGTGCATAGTCCCCAAGAACTGCAAATAAGCTTGTATAATCGACGGAAGTTGTCACAAACTGGACCACTTATAGAAATTCATAAAGATATTATTTGCATACTGCATGATTTGAGCACTTAGCCATCCCCCTAAGATAAGGAGGGTAAAAATCACAGATACAAGTTTCACCATGAAGGATAGTGTTTGTTCCTGGATCTGAGTTGCTGCTTGGAATATTGCCACAAAAAGGCCGAGAGCTGTGCTAATAAGGATGGGTGGGCCCGAAAGGAGCAAGATGAGAAGCAGGGCTTGATAGCTTAACTGATTAACTTCTGAGCTGTACATATAACCTCGGTTTTTTACTTATCGGAAAGAGAGGACAAGGCCCTGGATAATCAGAGTCCATCCATCAACCATCACAATAAGAAGCAGTTTCAATGGCAGTGCAATCGTCAGGGGCGAGAGCATCATCATACCCATAGCAAGTAAGATATTTGACGTCACTAGGTCTATAACGAAAAAGGGTAAATAAATAAGAACCCCGATCTCGAAAGCCGCTTTTAGCTGAGAGGTAATAAAAGAGGGGACAAGGACGATAAAATCATTGGTTTTAAGCCCTCCTCGAAAATTTTCAGGAAAAGATTTATAGGCTAGCTGGTAGAAGCCATTCATGTGTTTTGCAGAGGTATTTCTTTGCAAAAATCCTCTCATGGGCTCTTTGGCCTTATCGACGACATTGATAATAAATTCAGCCGATTGTCCTGACACGAGTAAGTTGGGTTCATTTTCTTCTATGTATGAGGCGGCGTCATTATACATTGCAAGGCCTGTTGGAAACATAACATAGACTGTGATGAGAAGAGCGATACCATTAAGAACTTGGTTAGGGGGGGATTGTTGTACCCCTAAAGCATTCCGAAGAAGAGACAGAACAATAACTACTTTAATATAGGAAGTAAGGAGCATCACTGCAAAGGGCAGTAGTGACAGCCCGGCTATGACGGTCACCTGAGTGATCATGCCCGGGGCGGGATTCGTATCGGGGCTTGCCTGTGGTGATATGGGGGAGACAGTGGAGAGGTCTGCTGCATGTGCGAAATTAAGCGCGCATATAAAAAAGAATGCGAGAAAGAGAAAGTAAGTGATCTTTTTTCCAGAGTACATAAAAGGGGTCTACCTTAGCTTATACCAATTGTTTCTTGCTCAGTATATGCAGGAGTCCCTTTGACCCAAAGGTTTTTTTTACGCCTATAGGGGACAGGGGGTTATTTCATGTATTTTTCAAAGGCAGATTCGAGGGATCTCCATTGATTTTCGATGCTTGCATTGATAATTCCCGACTCGGTTTCTATGATGCAACCGCCGGCGCTGACATCTTCTCTTTCGAGGACACTAAGACTTTGCAAGCTTTCAAAAACTTCTTTAAGCTTGTTTTTTTCTGATTCAAGAGCGTCTTTATCAGCTTTATTGATGTAGATCTTGATCCTGTGATTTTGTTTAACAGACGATAGGGTTTGCATCACGATATCGACAATTGTTTCGGGATGAAGCTCAAGCTCTTTGCTAACAATTTTTTTAGCCGCTTTTAGCGCAAGGGGAAGAATCGATTTTTGCGCTTCATGGCGGATTTTTTTTATCTCTTTATCAAATTGTAGAAGATGATCGTTGAACTTAGATAAACCTTCATTAAAACCCTCTTCTTTTGCTTTTTTTCGAAGCTCATCACATTCCGTATCTACTTCGGCTTTATAAGTTGCTGCATCTTCCTGAGTTTTTTGTAATACTTCTTGAGCTGTTAAAAGGGTGCTGAACTGCTCTGAAGGGATGATTTTCTGGTCTGCTGCGAAGTGGATATCACCTTGATAGAGTAAAGAGAAAATTTTCATGATGCCTCTTTTGCTGATTTTTTGTGTACGAGGGGAAGCACTTCTAGAATCTGATGGGATAACATGCTTGCCGCTTTCGGGTGCTCTAAGGGTTTAACTAAACTTTGCAAAGAAGAGGCTTGTTCCCAGGGAAGCTTATGACTTACATACCATAGTAAAGAGGGGTTTTCAGGGTAGAGAGCTTTAGCTAAGCGATTGAGTCCTCTGTGATATAGGACCTTTTCCAGTGTCTCTGCTTTTCCATCCCACTTCGATAGCTCCATTCTTTTAAAGAGTACCGCTTCCTTTTTTTGGGAAAGGATTTTAAGGTAGGCTTCTTTTTCTGCAGAGAGTACAGAATGGATTTTTTTAAGTTTCATCGTATCTATTATCTGTTTGATTTCTACAGCAAGATCGTGGAGTCCTAAATATTCTATAAGGGATTGCAAGCTCTCATGTGAGATATCAAGTAAGGTATTAAGCGGTGAGTGGGGTAAGAGATCAAGCGGGAGTAGTTCGGTAGATCCTTCCGTCAGATGCTCTACTAGTGCTGACTGGAGATATTTTTTTGCAAAGGGTGTAACCGGCTGGATGGGCTTTGAAAAAAGCAGAGCTTTTTTTAGTTTTTTATATTCAATTTCAGGAAAGCTTCCAAGAAATAGGCTTATCTCAGCTTCACCAAGGCTTCGCAAAAAGGGGGTAAACCAGCTGTAGTGAATGAGATTTAAGATCTCTGCGGGTTTAAAAAGAGCTTGCATAGGATCTTTTTCTGGAGAACCAAGAGTTTTTAACAGCTCTTGGCTCTTCTCAGGTAGATAGGAAGCTAGAGCATTTTTTTTGGCAGCGCCGGCTTTTGTTAGAAAAGCATTGCAGACAATCCATGCTGTTTTATCCATATTTATAGCTTATCTAAAGGTTTTCCAGGTGTTTCTTCACTGGTAGTTACTTCATGTTCCATAGGAAGGGGATTCAGTAGTTGTCTAAGGCCCCCTTTACGTTTTAGCATTGGATAAAACTTCCATATGATCCATCCGGATACAACTGCGAGCAGTATAACAAAGAAAGAAAGGAAGAAGAATATAAAGCGGAATCTACTTGCTGAGCTTTTGCTCATAACAATTGACCAGATACTCACATACTCTTTAGCGCTAGGGGATGATTCTTCGGGTACCGCATTGAGTGTAATGTCCGTAAAGCGAGATCTATCGGAAATGACGGTAACGTCATTTACATCAAGGCCGTTAACACTTCCGGCCACTAGCCTTTTAATCTTAATGATGAGATGGCTATTAGGATCGTCGAGGATTCCTTGATGTTTCACGTAGATAGCAGCTGTAATTTTTTGAGGAGCTTGTTGCTGAGGTCCAACGATCCCTGTGCTTTCAGGAGGGAAGGAGAGTTGTACGTCGGCATCAATTACCCCGTCGATTTTTCGGATTGTATTAGCGATTTGTTCAGCAAGGCCTGCTTGGTAACGGATCGTCTCTTCTTTGTCAGAGGTCATTAGCCCCTGCTTTGCAAAAAGATCTAGAAGGTTGGTTCCTTTGATTCTAGGAAGGCCATTTTGGTTGAGTATGGCCATAGCTTCTGTGGACTGGCCTGATTCAACTCCGATAGAATATTTTGCAGCGCCTCCTCCCCCTGCAGGGTTAGAAGAAACAATGGCTGTTTTATGAGCAGGAATGCCCTTACTTGCTAAAAAGACGATGATTTCATTGGCTTCCCTTTCTTCCAAATCAGTTACAATGATCATATCAGTTTGGCAGGCGCTCAAGAAAATAAGGCTTAAGGCAAGTAAAAGAAAATGGCTAAGTGCCCTGCGAGACCTTCTGATGAGGTTGTAATTTATAGAGAAAAATCGAAAGGAAGCTTGATTCATCATAGGTTTTTCGCAGTTTGTGGGTTTTGTATCTCTTAAGGGTTTTCTTTGCTTTTGTGCCAGAGTAGAACTTCCCTTCCCGTGTTAGTGTAATCGCTACAGGATAATTAGTCGAAAGCAAAATTTTTTGGAAATAGCAGGGAGGTCACTCCCGCTTTTTCCGCCTCTTATATTTATTTGTATATAGAATGAGGAAATTTAGGGGCAATGTTTTGTTTTGCTTAGGAGCTAGAGGTTCTTTGTATGAGACTTAGATTGGTAGTCGGCAGACTAGATATAAGGGATAGTTGTAAATGTTGCCATCGTGTTTTAGGTTCAGTAATTTTCAAGCTTTCCTTAGCAAAACGTGTTAGCTCACCACGTTATTCGTTGGAAAAACGTGGTGAGCTAACATGTTTTTCCAACGAATAACGTGGATGTAAAATGTAATGCACTAATTATGAGCAGCTTGTGGTTTGTATAGAAATGGGACCTAGAAAAGCAGTCCTCTCAGCTCTTTTAAGCCGCCGTAGGCTTTCTAAAGAAAATCACTTGGCGTCCATAGTGCTTTGTAGGAACATTAAAGAGATCATGCTCATGAGCTGTGGGTTGGGTGATCCCAAGCTTTGATAAGACCTTGCCAGATGCTTGGTATACGCCTACATGGTTTGCTGCTTTATCTTTTCCTATGTAAACGACGAGATCTCCCGCTATAGGCCAATCGACTGCTTGGTACTTCCATTCTCTTAATTGAGTAATGATATGATCTAGAGGTGCATCCGTTTCCAGCTCTTGAAAAATAATATTCTCAGCTCTTTTTTCTTTAATTTGGAGGTAAGCAAAGCTGTAGCAAGTCATTTTATGCGGATGTATTAGTGCTCTGCCTTTTGGGACTTCAAAATCTCTTAAAGTCTCCTCAGAGAATGAAGGGGGAATTTCAATTTTTTCGCAGTTTAGCGCTTGGTAGGCAGCGTCATAAAGATCGACGATTGTCTTACTGAAATAGGTAGGAAGGTCATCTCTTAATGAAAAGACCTGTGGCTTTCTTTCAAAATAGGAGGAAAAAATACGACACACTTTTCTAATGCTTGCCTTTTCTAAGGCTACTTCCTCCTCTCCCCAAGATCCAGCAGTTAAAGCTCCAGCAGAACCGGGAGCTGGCACTTGCTTTAAAAACCTTCTTTTTAACTCTTGAATGAGGCCGATGCTGTCGATTTCGAATGAGTGATAGCTTCCTCGAGGTGAACTTCTTTGATGTGCAGTAAAGCTTTGTTCGATGCAATGGAAGACTAGATTGGTCAGAGGCTCCATATGGTGAAATACTCTTATAGCTTCGTTATCCTTTCTTAAGGTAAATACGCAGTGGGATCGTTTATTTAGAGTAAGCTGAGTAGGCTCTAATTCACGAAAAACTGGAGATGGATGTTCATAGTGGCGTATAACAAACATAATTAACCTCTGTTATTTTTTTTGCTAGTCCTATTATATCGTGATTATTAAATTTAAATACAGAAATTAAAGTCTAGTTTTAATGCAAATTAAATTTTAATTAAGAGCGAGTTTTTCATTCAAGGGGTAATTAAAAAGCAACTTACTATAGCAAGCAAGATATGGACAGGTGAGTTTAGCAATGCTTATTCTTCAAAGAAAGGCATTGCTTTGGTTAAAACATCATCTCGGAAATAGGGGCTTAAATCATTTGGAGTTTTTAGGTCTACGGGATATCCAATAAGATCGCTTAGTTCTGATTCTATTTTTATCAGGTTAATAAAATGAGGAATATGTTTTTTTTCAAATCTCACAAGGATATCAACGCTGCTTTTCTGGGTAAAATTTGAGGTTAAGACAGATCCAAAAAGTGCCAAGTATACAATATGATACTTTTTGCAAAAATTTTCGATATTAGTCTTTTGCAAGAGGATCGGTAGCTTACTCATTAATTTCCCTTTTTCTTTACATTGCCTCAATTCTTCCTATTTGAAAAGAAAAGATCTAGATGGACCTTTCTCGTTGTATCCTCCATTATAATTCCCAATGGAGGAACGGTAAAGATCAACGGCCAAGAAGAGACCATAGAATTTTGCACCTGAGTTCTCTCCTATTTTTGTTTGCTTTTGCGATAATGAGTTGATTTGCCTTGTCCTACTTGCTCCAAAAGCCCCTTCTTCGTTAGCTCGGCAAGTCTTCTTATGACTGTAGAGCGTGGTAAGTTTAACGCCTTAATGACGTCGGAAGATGATACTTCTTCGACAACTTCAAAAATAGCGAGAATTTTTTGGACGATATCTCCAGCCGGGTGTGGTGCAGGAGGGTAAGAAGGTCTAGGTAAGATACATTTGATAAAATTTTCCCCTTCAATTACTTCTGGAAGGGGGAGATTCTTTTTTTCGTAACTTTCAAAAAGAGTAATAAATCCCGATCCTAATTTTTCAATATATCCGGCTTCCCGAAAAGCTTTGCATATTACCTTGTTGCGAATGTAGGTGAGGCCGAGAGTAAGATTGTGTGTGTCAAGGGGGCCGAGAAATACTCCCGGGCTGAAAACTTCTATACGGTTATTATAGATAGCAATTTTTATAGGAGCGCTGATGCTATAATTTCGGTGGACAAGTGCATTTAAAAGAACCTCTCTGAATGCTTCAGGGGGGATTTCTAGCTCTTCTTCCCTTTTTGGTGCGCGAATAGTAAACGAATGGCTAAGTTTGCTGATCACAAAATTATAAGCACTTTCAAACTGTTCAAATAGTGTTCCAGTGCAATCGATGCTTGCTATTGCTTTTCTTCCCTCAATTCCTGAAAATTGCGTGCAGAGAATTATCGCTTCGGAAAAGAAGCTTTGGGGCTGATTGCCGAATAAAAGAATGCCCCCAGTTGTTGGGTATAGAGTTGAATGCTCATTGATAGCGAGCTCATAAGAGGTTAGAATTGAGGCGTCGATCTTTTCAACTTTTGATTTTCTTCTCGAGTTTAAAAATTCGAGAATCTGCTTTTTATTTAAATCCTCTTCTTTTGCATGGTATACGGGCATCATATCGAAAGAGCGACCTCTAGCTTGCCACTTTAATTCTTCGATCATGTCTGCCGTTGCTCGGACGGTAGACCGTCCGAGTCTCACATACGTCCCTTTTTCTAATCCTTCGGACTTTCTATAGTAAGGTTTGTTCATCCCTGAGGAAACTTCAATAATAAGTAAGGTTTTGTCTAAAATTCTCTGGGAAAATATGCTTGGAATAATAGGAGGTGATGAAGCGTCGTAAATGCCTTTATCTAGATGTTCCATGATTTTTTGCACTTCTTCCTCAGCCACTCCAATAATTTCTCCAGTGGCTCCCACTCCGATAATGAGTTTGCCTCCGTTACGATTGCAAAAACCAATGATAGTCTTAATGATTTGGTCGTTTTCGGGGATGGACTGCTTGAATTCAAGAGTTGAGGATTCGAGGCCGGGGTATTTCATGAAAACTCCTTATTTATATAAGGCTTATTTTAACAGAGTGAGACGAATGAGTCAAATTTTTTAAAAAATACGTCTCATTCGTCTCACATTTGGCTCTTGAGTCGCATTTTGCATGTAAAATTGCATTTTGATTTAACTTTCTAATTGTCAATGATTTAAAGAGCTAGGTGTTAAAGTAAATGAGCCGAATGAGTCAAATAATTCTAAAAATACGTCTCATTCGTCTCACATTCGTCTCATGAGTCGTATTTTGGTCTCTATTCAGAATTCTTCTTATAGATCCAGCTAGGCCCCTGCCCGAACTGGCCCTTCTCATTATCCTGGATCCCTTGCCAGGCTGCTCTATACTTATGGAGCTTTTCAGCTTTTTGGAGAGGGGGCTTTTTGCCAAGGAGGCGTGTGATAATAAAGAGCTCAAAGGTCTTAATCGTTTTGATCTTCCATAAATGAAAAATCTCTTTCCGAAGAACATTTTGGAATAGCTCTTTTTTCTCGGAAGGAGTGCAGTTTCTCTCTATCCAGTAGAGCCTATTTCTCCACCAAAAATAGGTGCTGTGGGCCTTGCTTGTAAAGGAAGCAGATACCTTGTGCCAGAGTTTTGCGCTAAGGCAGGTTTTTACTGTGAAGCCGGCTCTTTTTGCTCGGAAGCAAAAATCGGCCTCTTCCCAGATGAGAAAGAACTTTTCTTCAAGCAGTCCAATTTTTTCAAAAACCTCTCTTTTTACAAAGAACGCCGCGCCACATACGTAGTCGATCTCTGTAGATTCATCAAAGTGTAGATCTGTATCGAGCACGCGGTTGCCTACAAGAGTAAACTCAGCCTTTTCTTTGTTCCAATTCCCCCCCAGGTGGTCGAGTCTTTCTCTGTCATTATACATGTAGATCTTGGCGCCAAGGATTCCTACAGAGGGCTCCTGCTGGATTCTGGTATAAAAAGCATTTAGAAATTCGGGATCGACGATCGTGTCATTATTAAGGAGGCAGACGGCATCACAGCCCTTATCTAAGGCATGTTTTATTCCTATATTACAGCCACCGGCAAAGCCTAAATTTTCTTTTTGCTCGAGCAGAATAACATCTGGGTGCTGTTTTTTAACTTGGGCTACCGAGTCATCCGTTGATCCATTATCTACAAGGATTGTTTCAAAGTTAGGGTAGTGTAAAAAGCGAAGGGAGCTTAGACACTCCAGAGTGTCTTTGATTCCATTCCAGTTAAGGATCACAATGCTGATTTTGTAGGAGATCATCTGGCACCTTTTAGAGCGGTTAGCGCTTTTTCTTCGACTTCTTTAGGAGAGATTTGGAGCATGCAGAAGGGGAGCATGCATTTTTTTCTAAGGCAGGGAGTGCATGTCTTATGCTTTTGGATGACAGAAGCTTTTTTGGTAAGATAGGGGCCGCATAAGTTACTATCTGTCACCGTGAAAAGAGAAACAGTCGGTGTCTGCATTGCAAAAGCAACGTGCATCGGTCCCGTGTCATTGGTGATAAAGAGGTCTAATTTTTCAATGAGCGCAGCTAAGGTTTTAAGAGGGACTTTTTCAGTAAGAGCTATAGCTCCTGGTATTTTCTCAGCTATTTGCTCCGTGAGCTCTTTTTCATGGGGGCTGCCAGTAATAAGTATAGAGCAATTTAAGGACTGTTTTAATCTATTTCCAAGTTCTATAAAGCACTCCGGCGGCCATTGCTTAAATTTGTCCTTAGCTCCGGGGTGCATTCCTATTATGAGAGAGGAATCATTTAAGTGATTCTTCTCGATAAAGGAGATCGAATTTTGCCTATCAGTATCTGAAACGAAGAGCTCTAGCAATGGATGGGCTGTTTCAGGTGCATTTACAATCCTTAGCCTTCTCTGTATTTCATGTTCCGGTTTCTGCTTTAAGGCTGTGCTTAAAAGACTGTCGAGTCCTTTATTAATTCCTGCAGTTCCTATAATTTCTTGGGGATGGAGCAAATAGCAAAAGGGGAGAATCATCCTCTGTGAGGTATGGAAGATGTAGGCTTTATCGATCGGTTTTTTTTTGAGCTGAAAAAATATTTTTAGGAGAGAAAATATGTGGGGTTTTTTTAGGACAAACATCTTGTCTACGTAAGGGTTATCCGAAAGAACTTCTTTTCCTATTGGGCTTGTAAGGACACTTAAGAAACAAGTGGGGTATGAGGTTTTTAAGGCCCTGATTGCAGGGGTGGCCCATAGGGAATCTCCAAGAGCAGTGGTTGTTACCACAAGAAAATGCAGGGGAGCGGTAGACTTTTTTCTTACGGGGCTAAATTTTCGGATCGCTTTTAAGCAGAGGACGATCAGAATATTTTTACAGGACATCGAAGAGCTCTTGGTGGGTGATTTTTCATCCTAGATAGACATCATAGCAGAAGCTCTGATTATTACAAGAATCTGGCGGGAGCAATTAGTGTCAGAAGAGGGATTTATCCCTATTTACGACGTAAATAGGGATAAATCTGGGACTTTATTAAAAATTTGTTTCGGCAAGGATCTCTAGCTTTTGGGCATGAGCCTCTTCATCAGTAAGTAGTTCATGGAATCCTGAGTTTTTAAATTGTAACTCGGCCACATGGGGATCAAATTCCGCTTTTCTACCATCTGAATAGCTATAGCGAAGGCCTATGAATTCTACCCCTCGTTTTTCAGCTTCCTTTTCTATGTCTTGTAAATGAGAGTCTTTGTCATTGATGAAGACGATCTTTTTAGGAGCGTACCCAAAATGATCGCACAGGGTAAATAGTGCAGTTCCCTTACCAGTTCCTGAAGTAAAAAGGACACCTTTGCGGAATAATACTCCTAGATCTCTTTGTTCGAAATAATGGGGAGTGGTAAAAGGAGCTGTCAAAGAAAGGTCTAGATTATGGGATTTTAGTTGCAAGATTGTCCTATGAGACAGAGCGACGCCCTGCGTGGTAAGTCCCATGATGGGTACTCCTTTTCCTTGCAATTGTTTCACAATTTCTTCAGTACCTGGTTCTACGACCTCCATTTCTGTTAGGTGCCTTATCGCTTCCCATTCAGCAAGTGAGCGGTCTAGAGCTTTAGAAAAGCTCATTCCTTGATCGATGTGTAGATTCAACCTATGTGTAAACCATTCATCACAACCGAGCATTTGGACTGGGATGAGTAGTGTGTCATCGATATCGAACACCAGAAGAGTATCAACATCCACGTAAGAGGGGACTTCTTGGAAGCTTTTTGTTTCTATGATTTTAGCGGTTAGGGAAATTGTAGATAGGCAGATTGCTGTAAGGATAAATTTGTACATAAATACTCCATTTTTAAAGTAGCGAAGAGATTCTCAAAATAAAACATTTAAATAAACTGAAATTATAATTTTAATAATGAATGTCTGTAAGTTGAAGTATTTTTATTTTTTTTTAATCACTCGGTTTTTAATTATTATTTATTACGAATTGGTAATTAAAGCGTTACTTAGATTTAGTTCTTTATTAAGTATTGATTGTTGTGTTATAATTTAGTGAAATTAAACTGAGGTTTTTAATGGCAATTAATAGCGCAGATATTAAAGTAATAGCTAGCTGGAGTATAGATACACAGCTTCTTGCGGTAGATGTGAAAAATAAAGGGGCATCCCGGTTTACAAAGATCTCAAAAAGTGACGTAACGATGCTACAACTTTTTTTGAAAAATTTCGGCTTCGGTAAATTAGCCGGTAAAGAATTTTCTATGACGTGTGTGGCAAAGCATTTAAGTAAAGATTTTACATGGTCTTCTTTAAGTCAGACCTCCTTATTATCTGCTGAGCATAAAGCTTATTTGAATGTGTGCCAGTTTGCTAATAAAATGCTAATGCACCATAAGGGTGGGGAACTTAATAGCAATGTTTCTAAACACTTCAAAGTCCGATCCTATTTTACTTGCCATGCAAGAGCTGGTGGAAAGGAAGTTGAGGTTAAACTCCAGCATGGCCTTAAAATATATTGGAATCCGGAAATGCAAGTAAAGCATGTTAAAGCGCTAGCGAGTAATCAGGAGTGTCCAATTGATAATGTTGTTGTTAAGTCGATGAGCAAGGTTTTATCTTCGGACGATCGTCTTCGCTTTCCCTCTTTAGGTTACCTGGGGATTTCTGATAAAGAGCCTAGAAAGGCAGATAACCCAAGCCATAGTTTGTTTTACAGATCATTCTTCAAACATTTAACAGCAACCTTTCAATTTAGATCGAAAAGCTTCTCGTAAGAGAGGCTTTTTTGCATGGCGTTAATAATTTCAAAGTGTTTTTTATTGGAAAGATCGAGAGATGTAAGAAGGGAAAGAACACCCTTGGGAAATGCCTCTGGATAAATCCACCAGTCTTCAAAAGCCCCTTCAGGAACACAAACATCGGGACAAAGCAAATAGTAGCCAAGGGATGTTAGAATTTTGCGCTCGGAATCTCTAAACTTATCACCCCATCGATAAAAGTCGTGCTCTATAGTTATGATTTTAAAGACGTGCTTTTCGAAAGGAATAGTAGAGAGGATTGCATCGTAATGATCATCGATATCAAGAGATAGGTAATCTAGGTTTTTTGGGTAGGGCTGCAGAAGGGATCGATAATTGCTCTTTGTGGCATCTTGGGTGAGTAAGCAATTTTTCCTGTCACTTGTTTCCCACAGGTTTTTGTAGGTCGTATCAATATCTATGCTAACACCTTTCCATCCAAGGATTGTATCGAATAGGTAGGTGTTATTTATATGTACCGGGTGGGACGCTCCAATTTCCAGGTAGTATCCGGCATCCTGTTTACCGAGAAATTGGTAGAGCAGGAGGAAAACAAATTTGTCCTGCGATGCTTGTGAGTAAAAGGAAAGATTCTCACAGGACAAGGAATGTATTTTAGAGGTCATTGTATTTCAACTTTTAGGGCTTAATTTTATGGCCGGATAGGTTGCTAAGTCCATCATAGGATGCATACTTATAAAGCTCATGGAGAGTGGGAAAGTTAAAGACTTTTCCTATTACGTCATATAGTGTTTTTTTTCCTTCAACAAGTTCTACTCCATAGTGGATCATCTCGCTTGCGATGTGGCCGATGATATGCACTCCACGGATTATAAGATCATCTTTGGTGAAGACGATTTTCATAAAGCCGCTTTTAGCGCCCATGATCTGGCCTCTGGCCATATCAGCATAGTTTGCTTTCCCAGTGCAGTAGTTCATTTTAGAACTGATTGCCTCTTCTTCAGTGACGCCGACCATAGATATTTCTGGTATGGTATAAATGCCATAAGGAAAAAATGTCGGAAGGTGTTCTAGATCTTTTGTTTTAAAAATATGAGCGACAGCCGCTCTTCCTTGATCCATACTAGTGCTGGCAAGGGCTGGAAAGCCGATTACATCTCCAACAGCATAGATGTTGTCGATATTTGTTCTATATTCAGAGTTTACTTCAATGCTTTCTCTAGACCCTACTTTTAACCCTATTTTATCGAGATTAAGGGCTTTGATATTGCCACTTCTTCCTGCGGCAAAAAGAAACATATCGACGTTTAGTAGCTGTCCATTTTTGACTTTGACCTCGATCATCTCTTTTTCGTTTGTAGGGACGTGTATCGATTCTACGGCTGTATTAAATAGTATTTCTACCCCTTCATTTTCCATCTGGGAAACAAGGCTCGAAGAAACTTCCTTGTCTACAAAGGGTAGAATCTTTTCCTTATCATTAATTAAGTGCACCTTGGCGCCCATGGTGGAAAAGATCGTGGCATACTCACAGCCGATGACACCAGCACCGACTATGCAGATGGAAAGAGGGAATCGTCTGATCTGCAAGATCGTATCTGAATCATGAACCCGTTTTCCATCGAAAGGGATAGATGAAGGGTGATAGGGATAGGACCCGGAGGCGATGATGATGTATTTGCCTTGGATAGTGGTTTTGCTAGGTCCGGTGACAGAGAGTGTATGAGAGTCCCCAAAGGAGGCGACTCCTGCAAAAATTTCTACTCCGTGTCTTTTTAAATTGGCTCGGATTTCATTTGCGGCATAATTGCTGACAAAGTTTTTGCGAAACATGAAGTCCTCAACCGATGCCTCATGAGCCAAATCCCGATCTACCCCAAATAGTCCCTTTTCATATTTACCAGAAAAATATAGAGCTGTCTCTTTGAGTGTTTTAGAGGGAAGGGTTCCGGTGACAACTTCGGCTCCACCAAAGACCTCTTCTTTTTCAATGATTGCCACTTTGTACCCAAAGTAAGCGGCTTTTACTGCTGCTTTTTCTCCGGCAGGTCCCGTTCCAATAACGATTAAATCAAACGTTTTCATAATAAATTTTTACCCTTTGCTATTTCCTCATGCTAAAAAAAAGGGGAATGACTTAAAAGTAAAAAAACACTTTATAGAAAAAAAGATTTTCTCCGGGGGCTGATTGTGAATGGTACATTAGAAATGCAGGCAGAGATGCTCGCAAATAAAATTAAGCATTATTTGATTACGACGATGGGTG